>DASYGI010000034.1:0-6380 GCA_035999925.1 Pedococcus sp. | reverse complement strand
GTGGCGAACGCTGCACCGATGACGAAAGCGACGGCAAGCTCGACGAGGTTGCCCCGCATCACAAAGTCTTTGAAGCCCTTCATAGGTGTCGTGACCCTTTCCCCTAGATGTGGACCTGCAGGCCTCACGGTACCGATACGGACACCGTTCATGACGCTTCTGGCCGGAGAGTGGCTGCACTCCAGCCCATTCGGCAGGTCAGCTGGAGCGAAGGAGCACCGTGAGCGTGGAGCGCCCCAGTGCGTCCAGCGGCAACCGGGCGATGGCCTCGGCAACGTCGTGACCTGCGGCGACGACCATCCCTGTGGCTGAGGCGAATCCCCCGCCCACCCGCTGCCCCGACAGCCGGTCGGTGCCGGCACCGTCCGCCAGCGCGTCGGTGCGCAGCACCACCACGCCGCGGGCGACGGTGCCCTGCGGTCCCACCAGATCGACACGGTCGCCGGGGCCGAGCATCTCGGTCGTGCCCGGGTCGGCCAGCATCACGTGCACGGCGACAGTTCCGCGGGGCTGCCCGGCAAGGAGCCCACCGGCGGTGAGTCTCTGCTCGGTGATCGGCTCACCCGGCCCCGTCGCGATGGCCATCCTCCGCCCCACGGCCGCGTCGGCCGAGCCGAGTGCCCGTGCCGGCAGCAGAGCGGCTGGCCACCGGGTCACGCGGACGGACTGAGGGGACGCCACCTCTCCAGCAGCCAGCTGCCGACTCGCCACCACGACAGGCACGGTGCCGCCGGTCGCCGGTGCGCGAACAGCGGCGAGCACGCCGACCACGGCCAGGCTCCCGCAGGTCAACGCCGTCAGCCGTCGAAGCAGCCTCCGCCGCCACGCGCGACGTCGCCCCGGACCGACCAATGCGGCCCACACGCCCCCCAGCGCAGGCATCGCGGCTCAGACCGGCAGCGCGAACGGCAGCGGGATGCCGTCCAGCGCGCGACGACAGGCGCAGGTCGCCGCTTGGTCGCTCTCCTCGGCCGGCATCGCGGCCATGGCGCTCTTGAGCACGGACTTGAGCCCCTCGACGTTGGCGCCGAATACAGCCAAAACCTCCTCGTGGGTGACGGCAGTGCCGCCGTCGACGCCGGCGTCATGGTCGGTCACCAGCGCGATCGTGGTGAAGCACATGGCCAGCTCGCGGGCGAGAGCCGCCTCGGGCATGGCCGTCATCCCGACGATCGACCACCCCGCCTCCTGATGCCAACGCGACTCGGCCGCCGAGGAGAAGCGGGGGCCGTTGATGACGACGAGGGTGCCCGCGTCGGCCACCGGTTTGCCGGCCGCTCGAGCCGAGGCGATGGCCACGGAGCGGCCGCGCGGGCAGAACGGGTCGGCGAACCCGACATGCACGACTGGTCCCTCATCGGCATACATCGTGTGTTCGCGCCCCCAGGTGCGGTCCACGAGCTGGTCGGGAACGACGATGGTCCCGGGGCCGAGCTCGGGCTTCAGCGAACCGACGGCGCACGGGGAGAGCACCTGTCTGACACCCACGGACCGGAGTGCCCACAGGTTGGCCCGGTAGTTGACGCGGTGTGGCGCGAACCGATGGCCCTGACCATGCCGGGCGATGAATGCGACCCGCCGGCCCTCGACCTCGCCGACCAGGATGTCGTCGCTGGGGTCGCCGAAGGGGGTGCTGAGCCGAACGCGCTCGCCCGAGTCGAAGAACTCGTAGAACCCGGAGCCCCCGATCAGTCCCAGATGGGCGCGCGGGGTGCTGTCAGGGGTGGTCGTCATGCGGGCAGCCTACGAGGCGGGGGCGACCCTGGAGGTAGCACGAAAGCTGCCCTGTGGAGCGCCGGCCAGCGTTACGCCGCCTGTGCACGGCGAGATGCAGTCAGGCCGCGGAGCCGTCCCTCGAGGACGAGGACCGCGTGGAGGAGGACCCGGTGGAGGAGGACCCGGTGGAGCTGCTGGAGCCGCCAGTGGACTTGGTGGATGAGCTGGACGAGTCGGACGAGCTCGAGCTACTCGAGGTGCTCGACGAGCTGGCGGAGTCCCCGCCACCGCTGGCTGCCACCGACGCCGATGACCCGCTGCGCGAGTCGGTGCGATAGAAGCCGCCGCCCTTGAAGACGACGCCCACGGCGTTGAATACCTTGCGCAGGCGTCCGGCACACTCAGGGCAGACAGTGAGCGAGTCGTCGCTGAACGACTGCACCGCGTCGAACCGGTGGTCACACGCGGTGCAGGCGTAGGAGTACGTCGGCACGGGTTCCTCCAGAGGTGGCACAAGAAACGGGCCGAGCGCCGGGCTGGCACTCGCAGTGATCGAGTGCCAAGTATAGGCTGCTGCGCCGCGTGATCCTGCACCCAACGAGGGCTACGCCTTCCACCCTGCCAACCGGCCGTGCTGGCTCACCGCTCGGACCCGTTTCTCCGCCTTGGTCCGGGACTCCGCCGTGGTCACGATCAGTAGCTGGTCCCCGCGCCGGATCGAGGTGTTCGCGACCGGGACGAAGCCGCGGCCGCCCCGCACGACCAGGGTGACGTTCGCCCCCTGCGGCAGGCGGAGCTCGAACACCTCCACGCCGTGCATCCGCGAGGCATGGCCCACCGTGACCTGGAGCATCTCGGCGTTCATCTCCTCCAACGGCGTCGACTCCACCGCCAGGTCGAGCGACTGGTAGTCCTCGGTGATCCTCAGCCGGTTGGCCAGCCACGGCAGGGTCGGGCCCTGGATGAGCGTGAAGATGACGACCAGGACGAACACCAGCTCGAAGATCCAGTCGACTCCGCGAGCCCCGACCGTCAGTGGCACGGTGGCCAGCACGACCGGGACCGCCCCGCGCAGCCCCGCCCACGACAGGAACACCTGGTCACGCCACCCCAGGCGGAACGGTCCCACCGACGCCAACACGGACAGTGGTCGGGCGACGAGGACAAGCACCAGGCCGATGACAATGGCGGGCAGGACCTGGGCGGCCATCCGGCTCGGCGTCGCCAGCAGCCCCAGTAGGACGAATAGCCCGATCTGGGCCAGCCAGCCCAGCGCCGTCGACAGCCCCTGGACGGCAGGACCGTGCGGCAGCCGCAGGTTGCCCAGGACGAGGGCCGCCAGATAGCAGGCGATGAAGCCACTCGCGTGCACGCTTGCCGCCGCGGCATACGCAAGTACGGTGAGGGCGACGACCCCGATGCTGAACAGGCCGGACGAACCACCGGCCGCGCGTCGCATGAACTGTCCACCGAGCCAGCCCACGGCCAGCCCGAGCGCCGCACCCGCGACGAGCTCGAGCGCCGCGGTCCCGGCCAGCGCGGCCCAGGACTGGGCGTGGGACGGGTCGGCGCTGCGCCCGGCCAGCGCGGTCACCAGGATCACGACCGGAGCGTCGTTGAACCCCGACTCGGCCTCGAGCATCCCGGTGATCCGTCGGGGGAGGGGGACTCGGCGCAGCACCGAGAACACCGCCGCCGCATCGGTCGAGGACAGGATCGCCCCGACCAGCAGTGCCGTGTTCCAGTCCTGTCGGAGGATGAAGCGGGCAGCCAAGGCCACGACGCCCACGGAGACCAGCACTCCGACGGTCGACAGCACCGCAGCCGGCGCGACGGACCGGCGGATGCCCTCCCAGCGCGTGCTCAGGCCACCCTCGGACAGGATGAGGATCAACGCGGCATACCCGAGCACCTGGGTCAGCTGCGCGGAGTTGAACTGGATCCCGAACCCGGAGTCGCCCAACGCGAGTCCGACGGCCAGATAGATCAGCAGTGAGGGCAGGCCCGACCTGACCGAGAGCCGGACCGCGGCCACGCACACCAGCAGGACCAGCGACCCCACGAGCAGCGCCGGCGTCAGGTCATGGAGAGTGAACGAGTCGGCTGCAGGCAAACCTGGGAGCACGGCCCGTCCCGTCCTTTCGCTCGCAGTGGTGCGGCTAGTCTCGCAGGGTGTCTCGCGTGAAACTCGTTCGTCGCATTGGTGTCGCTGTCGCGGCCGTCCTCGTCGTCGTGATGACGGTGGCCGCGGTGCTGGCCGTCACCTGGGTCCGGCGGCCCTTCGCGACGACGGACGGAGAGATCAGCGTGCCCGGGCTCACCGGGAAGGTCCAGGTCCTGCGGGGCGACCACGGCATACCGCAGATCTATGCCGACAACGCTGAAGACCTGTTTCGCGCGGAAGGGTTCGTGCATGCCCAGGACCGCTTCTTCGAGATGGACCTGCGCCGGCACATCACCTCGGGGCGGCTCTCTGAGCTGGTGGGCAAGGCGGGGCTGACGACCGACCGGGTAATCCGCACCTTGGGTTGGCGGCCCACCGCCGAGGCCGAGCTGCCGACCTTGAAGCCCGAGACCCGCCAGTACCTGCAGGCGTATGCCGATGGGGTCAACGCCTACATCCACCAGCAGGGAACCCCCTCGAAGATGTCGCTGGAGTACACCTTCCTCTCGACGACAGTTCCGGACTACCGGGTCGAGGACTGGACGCCCGCAGACTCCCTGGCCTGGCTGAAGGCGATGGCCTGGGACCTGCGTGGGGACTACAACTCCGAGCTGATGCGGGCGCGGCTCGCGGGATCCATGCCGATCAGCCAGATCAACGAGCTGTTCCCGCCCTACCCGTACGGCCAGAACAAGCCGATTCTGTCGGCCCAGGACTGGAGCCCGGCGACCAGCGCGGCTGCGGCCGCCGCCATCGGCTCCGCCCCCCAGCCCTCGGCCAAACCTGCAGCCAGTGCCATCCCGGTCGAGCCGACGCTGTCCGGCCGCACCAACCCGGCTCTGCAGCAGGCCTATAAGCAGGTCGCCAGCGTGCTGGCCGCGGTGCCTGTGACCGTGGGCCGTGGGGAAGGTGTGGGCTCCAACTCGTGGGTGGTCGCCGGGAGCCGCACCAGCACCGGGAAACCGTTGCTGGCCAACGATCCTCACCTCGGCGTGAGCATCCCCAGCATCTGGTACCAGGTCGGGCTGCACTGCCGCACCCTGTCCAGCGCCTGCCCGTTCGACGTCACCGGCTACTCGTTCTCAGGGTTGCCGGGGGTGGTGATCGGCCACAACCAGTCGATCGCGTGGGGCTTCACCAACCTTGGGCCGGACGTCAGCGACTTCTTCCTCGAGCAGGTTCGCGGCAACACCTACCTGCGCGATGGCAAGCAGATTCCGCTGACGACGCGGACCGAGACCATCAAGATCGGTGGTGGTGGGGAAGAGACCATCACGGTGCGCAGTACCGTCCACGGCCCGATCCTCAGCGATGCCATCGACTCCGTCGAGGCGGCGGGGGAGAGTCCACCGGTCAACGGGCGCAACGCTCCCGGCAAGTACGAGGTCTCCCTGGACTGGACGGGCCTGAAGGTCGGTCAGACGGCTGACGCCATCTTCGGGTTGGACACGGCCACGAACTTCACCGAGTTCCGTGAGGCCGCCCGGTCCTTCGCGGTGCCCGCTCAGAACCTGCTGTATGCCGACACGGCCGGCAATATCGGCTACCAGGCTCCGGGCCAGATTCCGATTCGCAGCCGGTATATGGATGCCGCGCCCGGCTACTGGATCCGTCCCGGCTGGCTCTCGTCCATGGACTGGCATGGCTACGTGCCGTTCAACCAGATGCCGTTCACCTTCAACCCTCCCGAAGGGTTCATCGTCGCGGCGAACCAGGCCGCGACGCAGAGTTCGACGCCGTTCCTGACCACCGAGTGGGACTACGGATTCCGCAGCCAACGCATCCGCGCGCTGCTGGAGCACAACACCAAGGTGACGCCGGCTGACATGTCCGCCATTCAGGGCGACACCCGCGGCCAGTTCGCGCCGACGCTGGTCAAGGCGTTGCTCGGCGTGGACCTCAAGGGTGATGGGTTCACCAAGCAGGCGCAGGACCTGCTGCGCGGCTGGGACTACACGAACCCGGTCGGCAGCTCGCGGTCCGGCGCCGCCGCGGCCTACTACAACGCGGTGTGGTCCAACCTGCTCGACCTGACCTTCAACGACGAGCTGCCGAAGGACCTTCGCGCCGACGGTGGCAGCGTGTGGATGCAAGCAGTGGCCAACCTGCTGCAGAAGCCCCGTGACGCGTGGTGGGACGACAAGCGCACGGCCGGCGTCGTCGAGGGCGAGGGCGAGATCCTGCGCAAGGCTCTCGTCAACGCCAGGCTCGAGCTGACCAAGGAGCTCGGGAAGGATCCGGCCGACTGGCAGTGGGGCCAGCTGCACCAGCTCACCCTCCAGCACCAGGTACTGGGTGGTTCGAACGTTCCCGGCTTCGTGGCGGCGATCTTCAACCGCGGCCCAATCGACCTGCCCGGCGGCTCGGCCATCGTCGACGCCAACGGTTGGGACGCCAGCCAGGGCTATGCGGTGGACTGGGCGCCGTCGATGCGCATGGTCGTCGACCTGTCCAACTTCGACCATTCCCACTGGGTCAACCAGACGGGTAACAGCGGTCA
>DASYGI010000033.1:0-9606 GCA_035999925.1 Pedococcus sp. | reverse complement strand
CCGAAGACGGCGCACTTGAACAGGTTGTTGCGGGCGATGGCTCGCCCCACCTCGAGCGCGTCCGACTCGCTCGCCGCGGTACGCACCTCGATGGCGATGTCGTGACGAGCGCCCTCGGCATCGGCGATCAGCTGCCGGGCCAGGCTCGCACAGACCTCGGTGACCGCTTCGCCGAGCGCGGAGGCCCCGACCGCTACCCCCGAGGCCCCCGAGGCCATCAGCAGCACCGTGTCGTTGGTGGACTGGCAGCCGTCGGAGTCGATCCGGTCGAACGTCGCAGCGGTCGCGGCCCGGAGCACGCCGTCGAGCTCGCCGGGCTCGACGACGGCGTCAGTCGTCACGACGACGAGCATGGTGGCGAGCGCCGGGGCGAGCATGCCCGCTCCCTTGGCCATCCCCCCGACCGACCAGCCGTCGCGCGTGGCCACGGCAGTCTTGGCCACGGTGTCGGTGGTCTTGATGGCGACCGCGGCCTCCTCACCGCCGTCCGGACGCAGCGCCCCGACCGCTCGGGTCACGCCTTCGAGGAGCGAGGGCATGGGGAGCATCTCGCCGATCAGCCCGGTGGAACAGATGACGACATCGCCCGCAGAGACGCCGAGGGCGTCCGCGGCGAACTCCGCCGTGGTGTGCGTGTCGGTGAAACCCTGGGGACCTGTACACGCATTGGCACCTCCGGAGTTCAACACCACCGCGTCCACTCGCCCGTCGGCGACCACCTGGCGCGACCAGGTCACCGGCGCCGCCTCGACCCGGTTGCTGGTGAACACCGCGGCCCCGTGGTGGTCCGGGCCGTCGTTGACCACGACGGCCAGGTCCGGGGCACCGCTCGTCTTGAGACCGGCGCTGACTCCGGCGGCCCGAAAGCCTCGAGGGTCGGTGATGCTCATGAGGTTCCTCCGGAGAGCCTGGCGGGGGCGACGGTATTGCCGGAGCGACGCCAGATGGTCTCGGCATGCTCGCTGCGGTCGGAGTCGACGAGGATCCAGTCGGTGTCGAAGGTCGACAGCGCCAGGATGCTGATCCCCTGTCGGGCCAGGGGTTCGAGCAACCCGGACAGCACGCCGACCATGGTGAAGTCCAGCGGCCCGGCGATCTCGAACGCGGTCAGCGGCCCCTGGACCACAACGCCGGCGGGGACCGCGGCGAAGGTACAGACGACCGAGGTCTCGCTGTCGGTGTAGGTGATCGACGACAGGGGTCCGCGGCGCCAGTCCCACGACGGCTCAGCGCCGGCCGGCAGCCGGGCGAAGGCGACCGGGTCGGCGTGCCTCATCAGGTGCAGGGGCAGGGTCATGGCGACACTCCAGCGACGGGCAGACCGGTGGTCTCGGGCAGCCCCAGGGCCAGGTTCATACACTGCACGGCCGCCCCGGCGGTGCCCTTGGTGAGGTTGTCCACGGCTGCGGTCACCACGACGCGGCCCACCCGCTCGTCGACGGCCAGCTGCAGCTGCACGCTGTTGCTGCCGAGCACGGAACCGGTCGAGGGCCACTGTCCGACCGGGAGGACGTGGACGAACGGCTCGTCGGCATACGCCGCCTCCCACACCGCTCGCACGGCAGCGGGGTCGACCCCGGGAGCCAGCGCGGCGGTGCACGTGGCCAGGATCCCTCGCGGCATGGGCGCCAGCGTCGGCGTGAAGGAGACGCGGACCTGCTCGCCCGCCGCCGCGCTCAGGTTCTGCTCGATCTCCGGGGTATGCCGGTGGGTCCCGCCCACACCGTAGGGAGACATGGCGCCCATCACCTCGGCGCCCAGCAGGTGCGGCTTGAGCGCCTTGCCGGCACCAGAGGTCCCGGACGCGGCGACCACGACCACACCGTCCGGCGAGAGGACGCCCGCTGCCAGACCGGGCGCCAGGGCCAGGCTGACAGCCGTCGGGTAGCAGCCCGGGACGGCGATGCGGGGTCGGCCCTTGAGCGAGTCCCGCTGCCTGCCATCGGCCAACGGCAGCTCGGGGAGGCCGTACGGCCACGACCCGGCATACGGGGTGTCGTAGTAGGACGTCCAGTCCGTCGCGTCGCGCAGCCGGAAGTCGGCGCCACAGTCGACCACGACGGTGGTCTCGGGCAGGGCTGCAGCGATCGCGGCAGAGTGTCCGTGCGGCAGCGCGAGGAACACGACGTCGTGTCCCGCGAGCACCTCGACCGTGGTCTCCTGCACGATCCGCCCGGCGAGCGGGAACAGCTGTGGATGCAGCGAGCCGAGCCGCTGCCCGGCGCTGCTCCCTGCCGTCACGGCGCCCAGCTCCACGCCAGGGTGGGACAGCAGCAGGCGCAGGATCTCGCCGCCGGCGTACCCACTCGCTCCTGCCACTGCCACGCTGACCATGTGCATGACTATACACGTCCGCGAGAGTTTATGCAGACATAGTGCGATGCCATCGCCGTGGGTGCGCCCTAGCGCAATGGGTCGTCGTCGCCCCAACGGATCAGGCCGAGGGTGCGCGCGCCGGGGGTCAGGCCACCTGCCGCCCGCGTGTGCAACGAGGCGGGAGTGTCGAGGCCGGCCCGCACCAACCTGCCGTTCCAGGCGTCGAGCTCCCCTGCAGCCATGGCCAGCACGAGCTCGGTCACGGCGGAGGGCTCGGTCCACTCCGTCCGACCGCTGTGGGCCTGCATCGAGGTGGTCATGTCCGTGCGGATGACACCAGGAGCCAGGTCGAACGCCATGACCCCACGGTCTGCCTGCAGGGCAATGGCTGAGGTCAACCGGGCCAGGGCTCCCTTGCCCACGTTGTAGGCGGTCGCGCTGTCCCCGTTGCGGTACGCGGCGCCGGAGTTGATGTTGACGATGCGGCCGCGTCCGGCCGCGACCATGGTCGGGAGCACGGCTCGCGTCAGCAGATACGGACCGCGAAGGTTCACCTCGATGGTGCGCCACCAGTCGTCCGGATCACTGTCGAGCAGGGACACCTCGGCATCGATCACCCCGGCGTTGTTCACCAGGAGGTCGATGCCGCCGTGACGCCCCAGGATGTCCGCCACCCAGCCATCGACAGCCTCGCGGTCGGTGATCTCGGCCGTGGCCCGCGACCCGCGCTCGACGACGTAGCCGCCGTCCTCGAGGGCCTCGGCAATGTGCCGTCCGATACCGCGCGAGGCACCGCTGACGACCGCGACGCGACGGGTCACCGCTGCACCGCCCCGGTGCACTCGGCCGCCGTGGCCACCGCGAGGTCACGCAGTGCGCTCACCTCGTCCGTGGTCAGCGTGCGATCCCGGGCGCGGAAGGTGAGCCGGAAGGCCAGCGACTTCTTGCCCTCCCCCGTCTGGGCCCCCCGGTAGATGTCGAACAGCGCCACCGACTCGAGCCGCTCCCCCGCACCAGCACGCAGTGAGGACTCGACGTCCGCCGCGGGCACCGACTCGTCCACCACCAGCGCGACATCGGTGTGGGCGACCGGGTAGGTCGACAAGGCCGCTGCCTGCACCGGGGTGCCGGTGGCCGCGACCAGCACGTCGACGTCGAGCTCGGCCGCCACCGTGCGCGCCGGGAGCTCGAGCGACGAGGCCACCTTCGGGTGCAGCTCGCCGGCGTGCCCGACCACCGTGCCGTCGGTCAGCGACAGCTGGGCACACCGACCGGGGTGCCAGGGTGCGAGGTCGGCCCCCCTGACGACGAGCTCGAGACCGACCGCCCGGGCGACGGCCCGAGCCCAGGCCACCGCGTCGGAGGCGTCGACCTTTCGCGCCGGACCCCAGGGACCGGCCGGCTCGACGTCACCGACTGCGGCGTATGCCACGTGCCTGGGCTGGGCCGGGACCGCAGCGAGGATAGCGGCCAGGGTCGCCTCGTCCGGGCGACTCTCGATCGCGGGGACCGGAGCGCTGGCCGGGCGTTCCAGGGCCCGGGTGACGAGCCCCAGCTCGTAGATGGCACAGTCTCGCGACCCACGGGCAACGTTGCGCCGCAGCGTGTCGAGCGTCGTGTCCAGGACGCTGGTGCGCATCAACGGCGTCTCGTGTGACAAGGGGTTCGAGACGGCCACCGCGGACCGCCGCGGGTCGTCCGGGCCGTAGCCGAGCCGGTCGAACAGCTCGGGCGCGACGAAGGGGTAGCTCAGCACCTCGACGAGCCCCTGCTGGGCCAGCGTGTTCGCCACGACCCGTCGGATGCGTTGCCCATGGGTCAGGCCACGTCCCGCGGACTTGGGCTGGGGCAGGACCGAAGGGATCTGGTCGTACCCACGGACTCGGGCGACCTCCTCGACCAGCTCCGGGCCGTCAGTGAGGTCCGGCCGCCAGCTCGGAGGCAGCACCGACACCCGGTCGCCCACCGTGTCGCCGTGGCCATCGGCCGTTTCGGCCACCTCGCAGCCGATCGCCGCCAACGTGGCCAGCACCTCGGTGCGGGGGTACTCCAGCCCGACGTAGCGGGTCGGCAGCATGGTGTCGAACGCGAAGGCGTGGCGCGGGGTCCGCTCGTCGACATCGGTCACCTCGACGTCGGCCGTGCCCCCGCCGTACTCCACGAGCAGGTCAACGGCCAGCTGGGCCGCGACGTCGGTCACCTCCGGGTCGACGCCCCGTTCGAACCGTTTGGACGCCTCGGTGGTGAGCCGGTGCCGCCGCGAAGACCTCGCGATGCTGACCGGGTCGAAGTGGGCTGCCTCGATGAGCACGGTGGTCGTGGAGGTCGAGACCTCGCTCGACGCACCGCCCATGACGCCCGCGATGGCCAGCGGGCGGTCTGCACCGTCGACGATGAGCAGGTCCTGCGGATCGAGCTCACGGATGACGTCGTCGAGGGTGGTGAGCTTCTCTCCGCTGCGCGCTCGACGGGTCCCGACCGATCCGGAGAGGGTGTCGAGGTCGAACGCATGCAGGGGCTGCCCGACCAGCATCATCACGTAGTTCGTCACGTCGACCGGCAGGGAGATCGGGCGCATGCCCACCTGGGTCAGCCGCCGTTGCATCCAGCTCGGGCTGGCCGCGTGGACGTCGACTCCGCGCACCACCCTGGCGACGTAACGGTCGCAGCCAGGGCGGTCGTCGATCGGGGCACCATCGGTGAGGTGCACGGCATACCCGTTGGTGGTGGGGTCTGCCGGCTTGACGTCAGCGGGGTCGTGGAAGGCAACCCCGGTGGACAGGGCGTACTCGCGGGCGATGCCACGCATGGAGAAGCAGTAGCCGCGGTCCGGGGTCACGTTGACCTCGAGCACCTGGTCGGCCAGCCCCAGCAACGCGATGGCGTCCTGGCCGGGCTCGAGCCGCGCCGCCGCGTCAGCGCCGAGCAGCTCGCTGAGCACGATGATGCCGTCGTGGTCGTCGCCGAGCCCGAGCTCCTTGGCCGAGCAGATCATGCCGTTGGACACGTGGCCGTAGGTCTTGCGGGCCGAGATCTCGAAGCCGCCGGGAAGGACGGCCCCCGGCAGCACGACGACGACGAGGTCGCCCACGCCGAAGTTGTGCGCGCCGCAGACGATGCCCTGCGGTGTGCCCTCGGTGAGCTGCTGGCCGTTATGGCCCACGTCCACCAGGCACCAGTTGATGGTCTTACCGTTCTTCTGAGGCTCGGCCTGGACCGACAGGACGCGGCCGACCACCAACGGGCCGGAAAGGTCCCCGCCGTGCAGGCCCTCCTCCTCGAGCCCGACGCGGACCAGGCTCGCGGCGATATCCGCACCTGTCGCCTCGGCAGGGACGTCCGCGAGCTCGCGCAGCCAGGACACGGGCGCGTACATCAGATCTCCATTCCGAACTGCTGGGAGAACCGCACGTCTCCCTCAACGATGTCGTGCATGTCGCCGACGGTGTGCCGCAACATCAGCGAGCGCTCGATGCCAAGCCCGAACGCGAACCCGCTGTAGCGCTCCGGGTCGACTCCCGCGGCACGAAGCACCCGCCGGTTGACCATCCCGGAGCCACCGAGCTCGATCCAGCCGGTGCCGCCACAGGTGCGGCATGGGGCCGAGTCAACTGACCCGGTGCCGCCGCAGATCCAGCAGCGGCAGTCGATCTCGGCACTCGGCTCGGTGAAGGGGAAGTAGTTGGGCCGCAGGCGCGTCACGATCCCGTCACCGAAGAGCCGCTGGACGAACGCGTCCAGGGTTCCCTTGAGGTGGGCCATCGTGATGCCCTCGTCGACGACGAGGCCCTCGAACTGGTGGAAGACCGGGGTATGCGTCGCGTCCAGGTCGTCGGTGCGGAACACCTTGCCCGGGCAGAGCACGTAGATCGGTGGCTGGCGCTCGAGCATGGTGCGGACCTGAACCGGCGAGGTGTGGGTGCGCAGAACCAGCCCCGACCCGGGCGGATCGATGAAGAAGGTGTCCTGCTCCTGTCGAGCCGGGTGGTCCGCGGGGATGTTGAGGGCGTCGAAGTTCAGCCACTCCGACTCGACCTCGGGTCCCTCGGCGATCTCCCATCCCATCGAGACGAAGATGTCCTCGACCCGCTCGCTGACCAGGCTCACCGGATGGCGGGCGCCGAGCGGGCGCCGGGGTACGCGGACCGTGAGGTCGACGGTCTCCTCGACGAGGATCCGGGCATCCCGCTCAGACTCGAGCTCGCGCTGGCGCGCGGACAGCGCCTGCGCGACCACGCCGCGCGCCTGCCCCACCCGCTTGCCCGCCTCCGCCTTGGCACTCGGCGGCAGCGCCCCGATCTCCCGGTTGGCCAGCGCCAGCGGGCTCTTGTCGCCCTGGTGGGCCAGCCGGGCCGTCTTGAGCTCCTCCAGCGTCGTGGCCGCGGCGATGTCCGCCTGAGCCTGCCCGACGGCCGCCTCGATCTGGGCGGGGTCCAGGGCGGCGACCTCCACAGGGTCGTACTGGGTGTTGGGTCCGGACATCATCTTCCACTCTGGCTTGTCAGCAGCACTGGCTTCGCAGCGGCTCTGGTTGTCGGCGCGCCACGAAGTCTAGGGGCCGGGGCCAGACGGTCTCATGCCAGATAGCTGGCCCGACGACCTCAGACCAGGTAGCTCGGCGGGTCCGACGGCAGGCTGAGCCGGAACTGTGCGCCGCCACTGGGGGCCGTCTCGACGACGACCTGGCCGCCATGGGCCTCGACCAGCCCCTTGACGACATAGAGCCCCAGGCCGGTGCTACCCCTCGACGAGCCATGCCAGAACCTGCTGAAGATCAGGTCCCGCTGGCTCGGGTCGATGCCAGCCCCCTCGTCGCTGACGAGCAGGTCGACGCCCGGACCGTCGTGACCGCGCGACACCAACGCCTCACGCGTGGAGTCGATGGCTTGTGCCGCGCCCAGCGTCACGACGCCCTCGCCGTGACGGAGGGCGTTCTCCAGCAGGTTCGCCAGGATCTGGTCGAGGCGGTCGGGGTCGGCCCACACTTCAGGCATGGGCGTCGCGATGTCGACCCGGAACCGGTCCGCGTCGTGGCCACTGGCGACAGCACGAGCGACGTGCGCCTCGTACACCGCCGGCAGGTTGATGGGCTGGGGTCGGATCTGCAGCCGACCCGAGTCGATCCGGGACACGTCGAGCAGCTCGGTGATCAACCGGGTGACCCGGTCGGCATCCGCCTCGATGGTCTCGATCATCAGGCGCTTCTGGTCGTCGGTGAACCGGTCCCATCGCCGCAGCAGCGTCGAGGAGAAGCCCTTGACGCTGGTGAGGGGCGAGCGCAGCTCGTGCGCGACGGTCGAGATCAGCGCAGCATGGTTGAGCTCGGCCCGCCTGCGGTACAGGGCGTCGCGGAGCATGATGTTGACCCGGTTGACGGGCCGGTTGCGGCCGGGACGCAGATACTTGGCGGTGACGAGGACCTCACGCCCGTTGCGCAGCATGAGCAGCTTCTCGCGGTGTCCCGTGCGGATGTCGAGCCCATGCCAGGGGTCGGTCACCTGCCACCACGACCGGCCGTCACTGTCCTGAAGGTCCACCGCCTCGCGGATGTCCTGGCCGACCAGCTCAGATAGCGGGCGTCCGACGATACGAGTGGCCCGGGTGTTGAGGAACAAGATCCGGGCATCCGCACCGGCTGAGATCAGCCCATCGGGGATCAGCTCCGCGGCAACCCCTGCGGACTCATCGTCCAGGAGCATCCCCGGGGTGTAGTCCATGGCGCTGACCTTAGTGGTTCGAGCCCACGTTGGCGGTGATCAGCGGCATCTATGGACGTCGCGTCAGCGGCGTTGGGCCCGCGCCGAGGCGTACAGGCAGACCGTGGCAGCCATCGCCAGGTTCAGCGACTCGGCCTTGCCATAGATGGGGACCCGCACCACCTCGTCGCAGCTCGCACGGGTGGCCTCGTCCAGGCCCCAGGCCTCGTTGCCCATGACCCAGGCGTGTGCACCGGAGAGGTCGCTGTCCGGGAGCAGCACCGTCCCTGCGCCGTCGGCGGCCAGCAGCCTGACTCCCCCGGCACGCAGAGCGGCGAAGGTCGGCTCGATCGCCAGACCCGTCACCACGGGAAGGTGGAACAGCGACCCGGCCGTCGAGCGCACCACCTTGGGTCCGAACACATCCACCGAGGCGTCGCTGACAAGGACGGCGTCGGCGCCAGCGGCGTCCGCACCGCGGATCACCGTGCCGGCGTTCCCGGGGTCGCGGACATGGGTCAGCACGACGACCAGCCGGGGACGCGCAGCCAGGACCTCGTCCAGGGTCGTGGTGGGCAGCCGGCATACGGCGGCAAGGCCCTGGGGCGTCTGGGTGTCACCCATGGCAGCGAGGACCTCCTCGCTCACCGGGTGCACGGACAGCCCGGCGCGACCAGCTCCGGCAACGATGTCGGTATGCCGGGTGGCGGCCTGAGGCGTCACGTACAGGTCGACGACCTGCTCGGGATGGTGCGCAACCACCTCGCGCACCGCCTGCGGGCCCTCCGCCAGGAAGTGGCCCGTCTTCTCACGCACTGAGCGCCGGGACAGCGCCCGAACCGCCTTGACCCGGTCGGACCTGCTGTTGGTCAGCAGATTCGACGGGGAGGTCGGTGCGGGCACGTCCCGGCGCTCGGTGGTGTCGCTCTGGGTGCTGAGTCAGGCTCAGGCCGTGGCGTCCGCAGTCGCCGGCACATTCGCGCGGGCGATCTCGACGAGAGCGGTGAACGCGGCCTCGTCGGAGACGGCGAGCTCGGCCAGCATGCGCCGGTCGACCTCGATCTCGGCGGCCTTGAGGCCCTGGATGAACCGGTTGTAGGTCATGCCGTTGGCCCGGGCGCCAGCGTTGATGCGCTGGATCCACAGGCGACGGAAGTCTCCCTTGCGAGCGCGACGGTCACGGTAGGCGTAACCGAGGCTGTGGGTGACCTGCTCTTTGGCCTTGCGGTACAGACGCGAACGCTGTCCGCGGTAACCGCTGGCGCGCTCGAGGACGACCCGGCGCTTCTTCTGGGCGTTGACTGCCCGCTTCACGCGTGCCACGTGAGTTCTCCTTTAAGTCTCAATGCTTCGCAGGCTGCTGGATGGTGAGCCCGGTCATGCTGGTGGGGGCTCGGCTCAGCGGCCGAGGAGCTTCTTGACCTTCTTGGTGTCCGGCTTCGAGACCTCGACATCGCCCGCGATGGAGCGGGTGTAGCGCGAGGACTTGTGCTCGAGGAGGTGTCGGCCGTTGGCCTGCTCGCGCATGACCTTGCCCGTGCCGGTGATCCGGAAGCGCTTCTTGGCACCGGAGTGCGTCTTCATCTTCGGCATG
>DASYGI010000032.1:0-13545 GCA_035999925.1 Pedococcus sp. | reverse complement strand
GAGGTCAAGCGCACGGGCGAGGTCCTGTCGGTCCCCGTCGGTGACGAGTACCTGGGCCGCGTGGTCAACCCCCTCGGCCAGCCCATCGACGGTCTCGGCGAGATCGGCGCCACCGAGCGTCGCGCGCTCGAGCTGCAGGCGCCTACCGTGGTGCAGCGCAAGTCGGTCCACGAGCCGCTGCAGACGGGCCTGAAGGCCGTCGACGCGATGACCCCGATCGGCCGTGGCCAGCGTCAGCTGATCATCGGCGACCGTCAGACCGGCAAGACCACGGTCGCGGTCGACACGATCATCAACCAGAAGCAGAACTGGGAGACCGGGGACCCGCAGCAGCAGGTGCGCTGCATCTACGTCGCGATGGGCCAGAAGGGCTCGACCATCGCGGCCGTCCGCGGCACCCTGGAAGAGGCCGGTGCTCTCGAGTACACGACCATCGTCGCCGCTCCGGCGTCGGACTCGGCCGGGTTCAAGTACCTCGCTCCCTACACCGGTTCGGCCATCGGCCAGCACTGGATGTACCAGGGCAAGCACGTCCTCATCGTGTTCGACGACCTGTCCAAGCAGGCCGAGGCCTACCGTGCCGTGTCGCTGCTGCTGCGTCGTCCGCCGGGCCGCGAGGCCTACCCCGGTGACGTGTTCTACCTGCACAGCCGTCTGCTCGAGCGCTGCGCCAAGCTGAACGACGAGCTCGGCGCCGGGTCCATGACGGGCCTGCCGATCATCGAGACCAAGGCCGGTGACGTCTCGGCATACATCCCGACCAACGTCATCTCCATCACCGACGGCCAGATCTACCTGCAGGCGGACCTGTTCAACGCCAACGTCCGTCCGGCGATCGACGTGGGTGTGTCCGTCTCCCGTGTCGGTGGCGCCGCACAGATCAAGGCCATGAAGGACGTCTCGGGTCGATTGAAGCTCGACCTGGCGCAGTTCCGCGCCATGGAGGCCTTCGCGATGTTCGCCTCGGACCTCGACGCCGCCTCCCGCGCCCAGCTGGCCAAGGGTGCTCGCCTCGTCGAGCTGCTCAAGCAGTCGCAGTCCTCGCCGTACCCGGTCGAGGAGCAGGTCGTCTCCATCTGGGCCGGTACCTCCGGCCAGCTCGACTCCGTCGCGGTGGAGGACGTGCGGCGCTTCGAGTCGGAGTTCCTGGACTACCTGCGCCGCGAGCAGAAGGGCCTGCTCGAGGCGATCCGCGAGTCCAAGAAGTTCGCGGACGAGACCCGCTCGGGCCTCGAAGAAGCTGTCACCAAGTTCAAGGACCAGTTCCAGGCCTCGGGGGCCGAGACGACCCCCGTGGGCCACGAGGCCGACCCCGAGGCGCTCGACCACGAGGTCGAGCAAGAGCGGATCGTCAAGCAGAAGCACTGACCCGGCACGCCGGGTGCCCCACCGCGGGCACCCGGCATACCGGAGCCATCCCGAACGAACACAGAGAGGCGGCAACATATGGGAGCGCAGATGCGGGTCTACCGCCAGCGCATCCGGTCCGTCCAGGCGACCAAGAAGATCACGCGCGCCATGGAGCTGATCGCCGCGTCGCGCGTGGTGAAAGCGCAGCAGCGGGTCAAGGAGTCGTCGCCGTACGCGCGCGCCCTGACCCAGGCCGTGTCCGCGGTCGCGACGTACTCCAACGTCGACCACCCGCTGACGACCGAGCACGAGAACGTGCGGCGCGCTGCCGTCCTGGTCATCACCTCCGACCGCGGTCTGGCCGGCGCCTACTCCTCGTCCGTCATCAAGGAGAGCGAACGCCTCGTCGGCTCGCTGCGTGAGGCCGGCAAGGAGGTCGTGCCCTACCTGGTGGGTCGCAAGGCCTCGGGCTTCTACCGGTTCCGCAAGCGCGACTTCGCCGCCGAGTGGGCCGGGTTCACCGACCAGCCGACGTTCGAGATCGCCCGCGAGATCGGCGAACGGCTGGTGGCCGACTTCAACCGCCCGGTGGACGAGGGCGGCGTGGACGAGGTGCACATCGTGTTCACCCGGTTCGTCAACATGGTCACCCAGACCCCTGACGTGCTGCGCATGCTGCCGCTCGAGGTGGTCGAGGGTGAAGAGGCGCCGGACGAGCACGACGTCCTGCCGCTGTACGAGTTCGAGCCGAGCGCCGAGCAGGTGCTGGACGCCCTGCTGCCCAAGTACGTCACCGCTCGCATCTACAACTGTCTGCTCCAGGCGGCGGCTTCCGAGCTCGCGTCCCGCCAGAAGGCGATGAAGTCCGCCACGGACAACGCCGAGGAGCTCATCAAGAAGTACACCCGGCTGGCCAACCAGGCCCGCCAGGCTGAGATCACCCAAGAGATCAGCGAAATCGTGGGCGGCGCCAGCGCCCTCGCAGACGCCAGCTGAAGACGTAGTAGAGAGAGACGGTAGAGAGAGAAATGACTGCCACTGCTTCCGAGACCCACGCGGGTACCACCGAGCCTGGTGGTGTCGGCCGGATCGCCCGCATCATCGGCCCCGTCGTCGACGTCGAGTTCCCCGGCGACGAGATGCCCGAGCAGTACAACCTGCTCACCACCGAGGTCGAGCTCGCCGGCGAGAAGAAGAACATCAACCTCGAGGTCGCCCAGCACATCGGCGACAACATGGTGCGCGCGATCTCGCTGCAGCCCACCGACGGCCTCGTCCGCGGCACCCAGGTGCAGGACACCGGCGGCCCGATCATGGTGCCCGTCGGCGACCAGACGCTCGGCAAGGTCTTCAACACCACCGGCGAAGTCATGAACCTCGCCGAGGGGGAGACCTTCGAGGTCAAGGAGCGCTGGGGCATCCACCGCAAGGCTCCGGCCTTCGACCAGCTCGAGTCCAAGACCCAGATGTTCGAGACCGGCATCAAGGTCATCGACCTGCTCACCCCGTACGTCCAGGGTGGCAAGATCGGCCTGTTCGGTGGCGCCGGTGTCGGCAAGACCGTGCTCATCCAGGAGATGATCGCCCGAGTCGCCCGCGACCACGGTGGTGTCTCGGTGTTCGCCGGCGTCGGCGAGCGCACCCGTGAGGGCAACGACCTCATGGTCGAGATGGAAGAGGCCGGCGTGCTCGGTCAGACCGCGTTGGTCTTCGGCCAGATGGACGAGCCGCCGGGCACGCGTCTGCGGGTGGCCCTGTCGGCGCTGACGATGGCGGAGTACTTCCGTGACGTCCAGAACCAGGACGTGCTCCTGTTCATCGACAACATCTTCCGTTTCACCCAGGCCGGTTCCGAGGTGTCCACCCTGCTGGGGCGTATGCCGTCGGCCGTGGGCTACCAGCCCACCCTCGCCGACGAGATGGGCACGCTCCAGGAGCGAATCACGTCGACGCGTGGTCACTCGATCACCTCGATGCAGGCGATCTACGTGCCCGCCGACGACTACACCGACCCCGCGCCGGCGACGACGTTCGCGCACCTGGACGCCACCACCGAGCTGTCGCGTGAGATCGCCTCGTTGGGTATCTACCCGGCCGTGGACCCCCTGACGTCGACGTCACGGATCCTGGACCGGCGCTACATCGCCGAGGACCACTACAACACCGCGGTTCGCGTCAAGCAGATCCTCCAGCGCAACAAGGAGCTGCAGGACATCATCGCGATCCTGGGTATCGACGAGCTCTCCGAAGAGGACAAGATCCTCGTCAACCGGGCCCGTCGCATCCAGCGGTTCCTGTCGCAGAACACCTACGTTGCCAAGCAGTTCACCGGCATCGAGGGTTCGACGGTGTCCCTGGCCGACAGCATCGAGGGCTTCACCAAGATCGCTGACGGCGAGTTCGACCATGTTCCCGAGCAGGCGTTCTTCATGTGCGGTGGCCTCGACGACGTCGAGCGTCAGGCAGCGGAGATCGAGAAGAACCTCTAGCTGAACCAGGTGGGCGGGGCGACCCGCCCACCCGTTCAGCAGGGCCACGTGGGGGCCAGCCGCGTGGCTGGCCCTCACGGCATACAGGCCGGAGGCGGCGCGCGAGCACCTCACCCGGGCCGTTAGACTCAACGCACAGCACCACATCCGGAGGACGTCACTGTGAGCACCCTGCAGGTTCAACTCGTCGCCGCGGACCGCAAGGTCTGGGAGGGCGAGGCCGAGATGGTCGTCGCGCGCACGGTCGAGGGCGAGCTGGGCATTCTGCCCGGTCACACGCCGCTGCTCGGCGTCCTCGTCGAGGGCGAGGTCCGGATCAACACCGACCAGGGCACCCACACCGCGGCGATCGACGGTGGCTTCCTGTCCGTGGACCGTGACCAGGTCATCATCGTCGCCGAGGCTGTCGACGCCTCGAAGATCCCGGCCTAGGCGTCTGGACAGAGCCGGGGAGGCAGCATGACGCTGGTGATCTCGAGTGAGGTCGTTGCTGGCTCGCTGATTCTCTGCGCCGTCCTCGCCCTGACGTTCATCTTCGCCCGTCGCCGGATGCTCGGCTCGGGCGCTCCCCTGATGTTGTGCGCGCTGCAGCCCCACGGACGGTCCCAGTACCGCCTGGGGCTGCTCCGGTTCGCCGGCAGCACGCTGGAGTGGTTCACCCTCGTGGGGCCCTCGCTGCGCCCGTCTCGGCGCTGGCAGCGTGCCGACCTCGACCTCGACGCCCCCGTGGCGCCGGGGGAGCTGATCTCCGGTCTGCCCGATGCCGTGACGGTCGAGTGCCGCTACGCCGGTGACTCGTTCGGGCTCGCGCTGACGCCGGCGGCATACACGGCGATGCGCAGCTGGCTGGAGAGCTCGCCTCCCGGCTTCAACGTCAACGTCGCCTGAGCTAGCTCTTCCCGCTCTTCGGTGCCTCGGCCCGGCCACCGCCCGGCTGCCACAGCACGTCGCCGCCCAGGGGCAGGTTCGCCACCCTGGCCAGGACGAACAACAGGTCGGACAAGCGGTTGAGGTACTTGGCAACGAGCACGTTGACGCCCCCCTCACCCTTGGTGCCGGTGCCCGGCTGGTCCCCGTATGCCGCGAGCGCGGCCCAGGTCTGCCGCTCCGCGCGTCGGACCACGGTCGTGGCCAGGTGCAGGTATGCCGACCCGGGTGTGCCGCCGGGGAGGATGAACGAGCGCAGCTTCTCCAGCTCGCCCAGGTACCGGTCGCAGTCCGCCTCGAGCTCCTCGATCCAGGCCGCCTGGACCCGCAGCGGCGGGTACTCGTACGACTCCTGCAGGGGAGTGCAGAGGTCGGCGCCGACATCGAAGAGGTCGTTCTGGATGCGGGTCAGCGTCTGCACCACGTCGTCGCGCAGGCCGCCGGCGGCGATGGCCACGCCCACGACCGCGTTGGCCTCGTTGGCGTCGGCGTAGGCCAGCAGCCGCACGTCGGTCTTGCTCGTGCGGCTCATGTCGCCCAGATGGGTCTGACCGTCGTCGCCGGTGCGGGTATAGATGCGCGTCAGGTTGACCATGGCGTCAGCCTGACAGATGCCCCCGACGGCGCTCCCCTAGGGTGGTGCGGTGGCTGAACGTTTCCGGGTTGTCGGCGGTACCCCCCTGCGCGGTGAGGTGACCGTCTGGGGCGCCAAGAACAGCGCCCTCAAACTCATGGCCGCGGCGTTGCTCGCGGTCGGTCGTACGCGGCTCACGAACGTCCCGGCCATCCTCGACGTCACGATCATGGCGGAGCTGCTGCGCCGACTCGGCTGCACCGTGGACTACGACGCGCCGGCCGGCGTGGTCGAGATCGACGTGCCCCTCGAGATCGGTCACCGGGCGGACTATGACCTGGTCCGGGCGCTGCGGGCCAGCACGGCCGTGCTGGGTCCGCTGGTCGCCCGGCGAGGCGCCGCGGACGTCGCCATCCCCGGCGGCGACGCCATCGGCTCCCGCGGACTGGACCTGCATGCCGCCGGCCTGACCGCCCTGGGCGCCACGGTGCACGTCACCCATGGGTTCCTCGTCGCGGAGGCCCCTGGCGGCCTGCACGGGGCGGAGATCCGGCTCGAGTTCCCCAGCGTCGGGGCCACCGAGAACGTGCTGACGGCCGCGGTCCTGGCCAGGGGCGTCACCCGGTTGGAGAATGCGGCGCGCGAGCCCGAGATCGAGGATCTCGCGCGTATGCTCGGCTCCATGGGGGCGCGCATCACCGGGGCGGGGACCGGGACGGTCGTGGTCGAGGGCGTCAGCGAGCTGGCTCCCACCGAGCACGCCGTGGTGCCGGACCGGATCGCGGCCGGGACGTGGGCCTTTGCCGCCGCGGCGACCCGCGGGGACGTGGAGGTGGTCGGGGGACAGGCGGCGCACTTGAGCGCGGCTCTGGACCTCGTCGAGGCGACCGGGGCCAGGGTCAGCGAGACCGACCGGGGCTTCCGGGTCGACTCCGGCGGCCGGCGACCCCATGCCTTCGACGTCGCCACACTGCCCTACCCCGGCTTTCCCACCGATCTGCAGCCCTTCGCGCTGACCTGCAACGCGGTCGCGCTCGGCTCGGCGATGATCACGGAGAACCTCTTCGAAGCGCGCTTTCGCACCGTTCAGGAGCTCAACCGTCTCGGCGCGGAGACCCGGATCGACGGCCACCACGTCATGGTGCACGGAGTGGAGAGGCTGTCCGGGGCGCCGGTCGAGGCCAGCGACATCCGTGCCGGTGCGGCCCTGGTCATCGCCGGACTCGTCGCCGAAGGCGTGACGACCGTCAGCGGAGCCCAGCACGTCGACCGGGGGTATGCCGGGTTCGCCGAGGCTCTGCAGGGCCTTGGCGCCGATGTCACCAGAGAGCCGGACGACGCTCCGTTCGACGTTCCCTTCCTCTAGCAGTCCGCTGGCGCGCGGACCGCACCTTTACCAGATCTTGATCTGACCGTCGGCAACCTAACGCACCGTTCTGCGCGTCCTTGTGAGTGAATGTCTGCCAGGACGAGGGGGTTCTCATGTCGATCAGCACCATCGGGGCTCTGCCCGTCGAGGTTCGCGCGTCGAGCACAGGGCAGGTCGTCGCGATCACCGGGCGGATCGATGTGCACAGTGTCGCGGACGTGCGGCTGGTGCTCCACGAGATCATCGACACCGGCTGCGGTGACGTCCACCTGCGCCTCGGCGCGGCCGAGATCGGCGACGCCACGGGTCTGGGCGTGCTGGTGGAGGCCTACAACCGGGCGCGTCGGGCCGGTCGTCGGTTGGCCGTCGTCGACATGACCGAGCGGACCTCGCGGCTGTTGCGTGCATCACGCCTGGACCGCGCGCTCGTGCTGCGTGAGGCGTCCCAGGGCCCCACTGTGGCCGCTGTCACCGCCTGATCGCCTCCCGGGCCGCGCTGTCCCACCGGTACCTTCGGCCCTATGGCCGAGCCTCGTGACGTCCCCAGCCAGCCGGCGTCATCCCCCAGCCGCCCCGAGCGTGACCGCCCGTGGGTGATGCGCACGTATGCCGGTCACTCCAGTGCCGCGGCGAGCAACGCGTTGTACCGCCGCAACCTCGCCAAGGGCCAGACCGGTTTGTCCGTCGCGTTCGACCTGCCTACCCAGACCGGCTACGACCCCGACCATGCGCTGGCCCGCGGTGAGGTCGGCAAGGTGGGCGTCCCGATCTCGCACATCGGTGACATGCGTGCGCTGTTCGACGAGATTCCGCTCAGCCAGATGAACACCTCGATGACGATCAACGCCACGGCCATGTGGTTGCTGGCGATGTACCAGGTCGTCGCGGAGGAGCAGGCGCTGAGCGAGGGGACCGACCCGGCTGAGGCGGTCCGGGCCCTCGGCGGCACGACCCAGAACGACATCATCAAGGAGTACCTGTCCCGGGGGACGTACGTCTTCGCGCCGGGGCCGTCGCTGAGGCTGATCACCGACATGGTGGCGTACACCGTCGCCGAGCTCCCCAAGTGGAACCCCATCAACATCTGCAGCTACCACCTCCAGGAGGCCGGGGCGACCCCCGTCCAGGAGATCGCCTACGCGATGTGCACGGCGATCGCCGTACTCGACGCGGTCCGTGACTCCGGCCAGGTTCCCCCCGAGCGGTTCGGCGAAGTGGTGGCCCGCATCTCCTTCTTCGTCAACGCCGGGGTCCGGTTCGTCGAGGAGATGTGCAAGATGCGCGCCTTCGTGCAGCTGTGGGACACGCTGACCCTGGAGCGTTACGGAGTGGCTGACCCCAAGCAGCGCCGGTTCCGCTACGGCGTCCAGGTGAACTCCCTCGGCCTCACCGAGGCGCAGCCCGAGAACAACGTCCAGCGCATCGTCCTCGAGATGCTGGCCGTGACGCTCTCGAAGGACGCCCGCGCCCGGGCTGTCCAGCTACCCGCGTGGAACGAGGCGCTGGGGCTGCCCCGGCCCTGGGACCAGCAGTGGTCGCTGCGCATGCAGCAGGTCCTCGCCTTCGAGTCCGACCTGCTCGAGTACGACGACCTCTTCGAGGGCTCGACGGTGGTGGCCGGCAAGGTTGCCGAGCTCGTCGAGGGGGCCCAGGCCGAGATCGACCGGGTCCTGGAGCTGGGTGGCGCGGTGCCGGCCGTCGAGAGCGGTTACATGAAGTCGGCGTTGGTGTCCTCGCACTCGCTGAGGCGTCAGCGCATCGAGGCCGGCGAGGACATCGTGGTCGGGGTCAACCGGTTCGAGACGACCGAACCGAACCCGCTCACTGCGGACCTCGACACCGCCATCCAGACGGTCGACCACGATGTCGAGGCCAAGGCCGCCGCAGCCGTCCGCGCGTGGCGGGAGCAGCGGGATGCCGACGAAGCCAGCCGCGAGCGGGCACGGGCCGCCGTGGAGCGCCTGCGCGCCGATGCCCGCTCAGGGACCAATCTGATGCAGGCGTCGCTGGAGGCCGCCCGAGCCGGGGTGACCACGGGGGAGTGGGCGCAGGCCTTGCGCGAGGAGTTCGGCGAGTTCCGCGCCCCGACGGGGGTGTCCGGTTCGGTCGGCGTCGCCTCGGGGGCCAGTCAGGAGCTTCGCGAGGTTCGCAGCCGCGTCCAGGCCACCAGCGACGAGCTGGGGGAGCGGCTGCGCGTCCTGGTCGCCAAGCCCGGTCTGGACGGTCACAGCAACGGGGCGGAGCAGGTCGCCGTCCGGGCCCGCGACGCGGGCTTCGAAGTGGTGTACCAGGGCATCCGGCTGACGCCAGAGCAGATCGTGGCCGCCGCCGTCGCGGAGGACGTGCACCTGGTCGGCATCTCGATCTTGTCCGGCTCGCACATGGAGCTCGTGCCCGAGATCCTGGCCGGCCTTCGTGAGGCCGGCGCGGGGGAGATCCCGGTGATCGTGGGCGGCATCATCCCCGACTCCGACGCCCGGGCGCTGCGCGAGCAGGGGGTCGCGGCCGTCTTCACCCCCAAGGACTTCGGGCTGACCGACATCATGGGCGAGTTCGTCGACATCATCCGCACCGCTCGCGGGCTGGACGCGAGAACCCCGCTCCCGGCCTGACCTGACCTCGCCCGCCTACTGGTCGACGGAGCTCAGGTCGCCATAGCGCGCGCCGGCGACGGCGTCGCGCGGCACCGCGCGCTCCAGAGCCGCGAGGTCCTCGGCACTGAGCTGCACGGCTGCTGCGGCGACGTTCTCCTCGAGATACTTCACGCGCTTGGTCCCCGGGATCGGCACGATGTCGTCGCCCTGAGCCAGTACCCATGCCAGAGCCAGCTGGGAGGGAGTGCAGCCCTTGTCGCGGGCGAGGGCGGTGACCTGCTCGACCAGTAGCAGGTTCGTCTCCAGCGCCTCGCCCTGGAACCGCGGGAAGTACGAGCTGCGACGGTAGTCCGACTCGCCGTTGGCACCGGTCTCGACGGTGATGGTGCCGGTGAGCAGCCCGCGCCCGAGGGGGGAGTACGGAACCAGGCCGATGCCGAGCTCACGGATCACCGGCAGGATCTCGTCCTCGAGGTCACGGGTGAACAGCGAGTACTCGGTCTGCAGGGCGGTGATGGGGTGCGTCGCGTGAGCCCGGCGGATGGTCTGCGGGGCAGCCTCCGACAGGCCAAGATGACGCACCTTGCCGGCCACTACCAGCTCGCCCATCGCGCCCACGGTCTCCTCGATGGGAACGGTCTTGTCGACGCGGTGCTGGTAGTACAGGTCGATGTGCTCGACGCCGAGGCGCTCGAGGCTCGCGTCACAGGCAGCACGCACATACTCCGCAGACCCGTTGATGCCGAGGCGCTCGCCATTCGCGCCGCGCTGGTTGCCGAACTTGGTCGCGAGGACGACCTCGTCGCGGCGACCCGCGATGGCTCGACCGACGAGCTTCTCGTTGGTGAAAGGGCCGTACATGTCTGCGGTGTCGAGGAACGTCACGCCGAGCTCGAGAGCGCGGTGGATGGTGTCGATGCCGCCCTGCTCGTCCGGGGTGCCATAGAACTCGGACATGCCCATGCAGCCCAGGCCCAACATGGACACCGGCAGGCCCGTGCCGGCGGTCGCACTGCCGAGGACGCGAGTGGACAGGAAGTGGGGGGAGGTCGATGAGGTCATGACACCCAGTGTCCGCCATAGGCTCGTTTCATGAGCGACCTGCACTGCGCCGCCACGCTGCTGGTGGCGACCTTGGCCGACGGGGACCATGAGCAGGTGCGCGCGCTGGCCCGCTCCCTGGTGACCCGTCGGGTGGCCCGGGTCTACGCCGACACGCTGGAGCAGTCGGTCGAGTCGGGCGCGCTCGCAGCCGAGGTGCTCGGCGTCGACGCGGTGACCATCGAGGGGTTGGACGGGGTCTGCGTCGAGTCGCTGAGGGGACGCGCCCTCGACGACCCTGCGCTGGGGTGGGTGCTCGCCATCGCCGACCAGCATCGCGGCGAGACGGTGCTCGTCCTCACCGGCGTTGGGCGGGCGTCGCTCGCGGAGCTGTCCGTGGACGCCGATGGGCTGGTGCTGAGAGGCGGCGGCGCCTAGAACAGACGATGTTCGCTGTTGTCGATCCCCTTGAGCGCGTCATAGTCCAGCGTCACGCACCGTATGCCGCGGTCGGCGGCCAGGACCCGCGCTTGCGGCTTGATCTCCTGGGCGGCGAAGACGCCGGTCACCGGCGCGAGATGGGGGTCGCGGTTCATCAGCTCGAGGTAGCGGGTGAGCTGCTCCACTCCGTCGATGTCACCGCGCCGCTTGATCTCCACCGCGACCGAAAGACCGGCTGAGTCGCGGCAGAGGATGTCGACCGGGCCGATCGCCGTCATGTACTCGCGGCGCACCAGCTGGTAGCCCTCACCGAGGGTGTGGATGTGCTCGGCCAGGAGCTTCTGCAGATGTGCCTCGACCCCGTCCTTGACCAGCCCCGGGTCGATGCCGAGCTGGTGGGTCGAGTCATGCAGCACCTCGTGGATCAGGACCCGCAGCCGGTCCTCGGACTTCGCGTGCTGCACCTGCCAGACAGTGGTGACCCCGGCGGCGCCCTCGTCCTCCTCGGGAGCCACCTCGGCCATGGCGCACGGGGGAGACATCCAGTTCAGCGGCTTGTACGAGCCACCATCGCTGTGGACGAGCACCGACCCGTCGGCCTTGACGAGCAGTAACCGGGTGGCCAGCGGCAGGTGGGCCGACAGCCGTCCGTCGTAGTCCACCGAGCATTTCGCTATCACCAGCCGCACGAGGCGTCACTCTACGGCGTCGCGATATTGCATCGCGCGAGACGCGGGCGCACACTCGAATGGACGAGGTGAGACATGCCGTACGTGCTGGGCAACGTTGCCGGTCTCGCCCTGGTCATCGCCGCGATCGTCAGTGCCACCCGCTGGCTCACTTCGGGCCAACCACCACGGCTCCTGCGTCCGGTGGTGAGCCGGGTGATGGCACGGCTCGATGCGCGACGCCCGCTCCCGGAGCCGATCCCTCCGATCCTGCTCGCCCTCGAGCTCAGCCGGCTCGCGGACCACGTGCGCTTCGTCGACGAGTCCGACCTGCCGCGCAAGGCGGAGCGGCTCATGGCGGCACGACTGGCCTATGACCACGCCCTGCGCGACTACTGCCGGGCCGTCGACATTCCCGTGCCCAAGGCCATCCGGGGTCTGTCGCGTGAACAGCGCTTCGACATGGAGTCCGCGCTGATCGGTGCCGGGCACGAGTGGTGACGCCCGTCACGAGTGGTGACGCCCGTCACGGGTGGTGACCGTCACGCTGCCCGGGGGTCCACGCGGCATACCTCCTCTGAGAGACTCCCCGCATGGCACGCGAGTTCAGCAAGGTCGGAGTAATCGGTCTCGGCACCATGGGTGCCGGCATCGTCGAGGTGTTCGCCCGCAACGGCATCGAGGTCGTCGCGGTCGAGGTCGACGACGCGTCGGTCGAGAAGGGCCGTGGGGTGCTCGAGCACTCCACCGCTCGGGCCGTTGCCCGCGGGAAGCTGACCGAGGAGGACCAGGCGGCCCTGCTGGCGCGAGTGCAGTTCACCTCGAGCATGGACCAGCTGGCCGACTGCGAGCTCGTCGTCGAGGCGGTCCCCGAGCACCTCGACCTCAAGAAGGAGCTCTTCGGCAAGCTCGACGCCATCGTCGGCCCCGACGCGATCCTCGCCACCAACACCTCGTCGCTGTCGGTCACCGAGATCGCCGTGGCGACCGGGAACCCCAAGCGGGTCGTGGGCATGCACTTCTTCAACCCGGCTCCGGTGCTGCAGTTCGTCGAGGTGATCCGCACGGTCGTCACCGAGGACGAGGTCTTCGAGGACGTCAAGTCCCTCGCGCTGCGTCTGGGCAAGCAGCCGGTCATCGTGGGTGACAAGGCCGGGTTCATCGCGAACGCGCTGCTCTTCGGCTACCTCAACCACGCCGTCTCGATGTTCGAGAGCCGGTATGCCTCCCGCGAGGACATCGACGCGGCGATGCGGCTGGGCTGCGGCTACCCGATGGGGCCGCTGGCGCTGATGGACCTCATCGGACTGGACACGGCCTACGAGATCCTCGACACGATGTACAAGCAGGGCCGTAACCGCCTGCACGCGCCCAGCCCCGTGATCAAGCAGATGGTCAGCGCCGGGCTGCGCGGACGCAAGAGCGGGCGCGGCTTCTACACCTACGCCGAGCCTGGCAGCTCCGAGGTCGTGCGGGACGGCCTGACCCCCACGCCGTCAGGCGACGCCGACGCCTCGCTGCGCCCGGTGCGGACCGTGGGCGTGGTGGGTTCCGGCACGATGGCGACCGGCATCATCGAGGTCTTCGCCAAGGCCGGGTACGACGTGGTCTACGTGACCCGCAGCCAGCCCAAGGTCGACGCAGTCACCGCCTCGATCCGCAAGTCCCTCGAGAAGGCCGTTCAGCGGGGCAAGCTCACCGAGGAGGCCCGCGCCGAGGCTCTCGGCCACCTGACCGGCACGACGTCGCTGGAGGACCTCAAGAACGTCGACATCGTGGTCGAGGCCGTTGTCGAGGACCTCGCGGTCAAGAAGGCGCTCTTCGAGAACCTTGACGAGATCTGCCGGCCCGGTGCCATCCTGGCGACCACGACCTCGAGCCTGCCCGTCGTGGAGTGTGCCGCCGTGACCTCGCGTCCTCAGGACGTCATCGGCATGCACTTCTTCAACCCGGCCCAGGTCATGAAGCTCGTCGAGGTGGTGCACACCGTCTCGACCGCCGACGACGTCGTGGCGACGGTGCAGAACCTCTGCGCGAAGGTCGGCAAGCACGCCGTGACCTGCGGGGACCGCTCCGGGTTCATCGTCAACGC
>DASYGI010000031.1:0-6844 GCA_035999925.1 Pedococcus sp. | reverse complement strand
CACGGCCCGGGCACTACGCCTTTCTCGTGGATCCTGCGGAGTTCGAACAGATCAGGGAACGCTTGGCCGACCACGGCATCACGACGTACGCCGACCCTGGCCATCGACAGCACGGCGTCGACGAGGCCCGGGACGAGGGCGGCCGGGGGCTCTACTGGGACGACCCGGATGGCAACGCCCTGGAGATCCTCACCGTGCCCGATGGTGGCTGGCCGACCGGCCACCCTCGCCGTCCGCGATGAACGCCCGTCACGTCCGGACGTGGCGATGAGTTCGACATCTCCGTGGGCTGGGCGCCTGGAGGTGCAGCGATCTGTGGCATGGACTCCTCGCTCGCCGCAGATTTCTGCGTGGTTCCGGCTTACCACGACACCTGTCCTGAGGGGATGGGGCGGCGCCATCTGTGGGAAGGATGGCACCGCACCATCCCGCCGTCTGCTCGTTCGGGGATCCAGGAACTCTCCGAGAAGATCTATGTCGGGGGAGCCACAGTGGCGCCGACCTGGCGAAGGACCCCGAATATGTCGGCCGTTCCCCACCACTCAGTGGCCAAGCCGTCGGTGAACTTAAGGATCTGCACGGACTGCATGTTGACCCGTGCACCGGTGCCCGGGACGCCGACGAAGTCGCCTCGGTGGATTCCCTGCCAGGTCACCCGGGCGGCGATCTTGTCACCTTCCACCACGGTGTCCTCCACCATGCCCGTCAGGTCCTCGAACGCACCGTGCATCATGGTCACCCAGTACTTGATTCCGGCGCGGCCAGCCGCCTGTCCCGGCACCGCGTCGTGGTCAATGATGTCGTCGCCGATTAGCAGATCAAGCGCGTCCAGGTCGGCCGCGGCGACCGCGTCGATGATCGCTTGGTAGGTCCGTCGGAGACTCGGCTCGCTCATCCTCACATGGTTGCCGCGTTGCCCACGGCTCACCAGAGCAGCGTTGCCTCAATCTGGCGAAGGGTGCTCAATGGCCCCGCCCCGCAGGCGAAGCGCGGGCCCTAGGCCTCCGACGAGCGCCGCGCTGGATCGTTCCGCGTCCCCAGAGATCGATGCCGGCGCAGGCCGATCAAGGGAGAGGACAAGGACGTGAGGAAACGCTGGACCATCTGCCTCGTTCGAGGCCACGGATACGACCGGGTGCGCTACAGCCCGCACAGTGACACCGGCTTCTACCGCCGCTGCCGACGATGCGTGCACGAGGACCACGGCGGCAGTTCCGTAATGCCAACCGGAGCCGGGATGTAGGCAGCCGCCGTGGAGGCGATCACCGTCCCCGGGCGCCACCAATGCTTCTGCCGTCACCTCGACGTCGCACGACGCGGGATGACGGCCGCGCAGTAGATGTCCCTACTGAACCTTCGCAGCGCTAGCGAGTGAAGCCGAAGGAGCTGCGGATCGACTCGAAGATGCGCCGATCCTCGGCATCGTCGTTGGCGGACTTCGACGCGAGGAACATGACGTAGCCGCGCCCTTCGTGCAGTGCCGCGAGCAGATTGACGTCGTACCCGTCGCTGCACGTGTGCGTCCAGGCCAGCGCCGGTTCGCCGCCGAGTGTCGTCTGCTCACCCGGCGAGGGGTCTGAGCAGACAGGAGGTGTGCCGCGAATCATCGCTGCTTTCCACCGGGCCAAGTCCATCCCCGCTGGCACCGGTGCGGCGGCGGCCACGAAATAGCGGCTCAGGGCCGGGTCTGTGGAGTTGGCGAAGAGGGGCGACCCAAGGCCTCCGAGGGACTCGCCTGGCCAATCGATCGTCGCGTCGGTTCCCGACCAGCCCGCTGGCAGGGTCACGCCGAAGCCATACCGGTCCGACACGAACTTCTGTGGCGTCGATGCCGTTGCCGTTGACGCCTGGGTCGCCGCCGGCTGCGTTGCCGCGGCTTGCGTGCCTGCCTGGCTCCCCGAGGAGCTACAGGCGGCCATCACCAAGACCGTCGCGATCCCCGTCAGCGCTGGGCCGATCGTTCGCTTCCGCGTCCTGCGTCGCATCTCAAACCCCTTAGCCAGGCCAGACTAGTGCCGCCGGCAACGGTTGAAATCCCGATTCAGAGATGCTGTGGTGGCGGCCACTGAGCGCCTCAACTCCCTCGAGAACCCACGAGCCCGCATGTTCGCGCCATCGGCGACGGGGGCCCATTCACCCCGCTCGCGGAGGGAGCGGGGGCGCGCTGTCTTTGTCGGAGGTGGAGCCTGCCGGAGTTGGGCGCCCTCATGGTGAGGGCGCCCAAGGCGCCTGCGGTTTGCTCAGGCACCTGAAGGGCGAACAGCACGCGGGTGGTGGTCCGGGTGCGGCGGTTGCGCAGTGTGGCCGCACATGTTTTCGACGTTGACTGTGAACGAGTCGTCGGCGCTGGTGTTCGACGCGTGCTTTGTCCGTTGGTGAGTCAGTTGTTTGGTGCAGTGACCAGCGCGCCTACTGCGTAGAGGTGACGCCAACGGTCGAGCAACGAATCGGCGATGTGGCCACAGTCGCAAGTCCTGCCCTTGTCCACGCCGACACGGAACCGGTGTCCGTTGTAGGGGAACGACGAGGATGTGTTGAGGATGTCCAAGATGTTCTCCTGTGTTTCGTCTGGCCGCGCCGCGACGCTCGGGTGAGCGGTGAGCGGTGAGCGGCGAGCGGCGCGCTGGCTGCTCCGCGAGCGCCCGGCACGAGGGCGAATGTGCCGAGAGAGCGCCTTCGGTCGGGACCATAGGCAGCGGTTGGGTCTCACGCCGACGATGGCCGCACGCCAATGGACGTTCGACGGACATAGCTGGCCGTTCGTATGCCATCGGCCAGACGTTCGGTTTGTCGTGACGTGCACCCCACGGCACAACCCCTGGGTTGGCGAGGGAACGTCGCCATTGTGTCGTCATCGGCACAATCAGCGTGTCCGCTCAGGCAGGGACACGATCGTCAGGCCTCGGCAGGATGCGCGTCCCAGGATGACGACATTCGACGGGAGACCGTGATGACGATGGATCGATCAGCCTCCGGGAAACGGTTCTGGCTGCTGGCTGTCGGTGTCTGGGCTTGCCTGTCCATCGCCGGCTGCTCCAGCTCGGGCTCCGCTGGACGGGAGACGTCAGCCCGACGGCCACGTCATCAACCTCGGCCACTCCCGCGAGCGGCGGCTCCAGCACACCGGCGACAACGACTCCAGAGACAACGAGTCCAGAAACAACGACGACCGCGACGCCAGTTCCGAGCGACACGGTTCGAACCCGAAAACCATCCGAGGTGTCGATCGCGCTCCTGGACACGTACTCGTTCGTCCCCGGTGTTCACGTGGTGGCCACCCCCACTGGCAAGCGCCGCCCAGTCCGGCTCGAAAAGCGGAGCTGGCGCGAAGATCACATCAGACAACCCGAAGTGCGCACCGTTCCTCGCGGAGACCGACACCGGCGGGAACGCCGGCATGCCAGGGGTAACCGGATTCGCCAGCATTACGTTCCAGGCAGATGGGACGCCACTCCGTTCCTCATCGAGGAGATCACTACCGTGGGCGCCGCGGATCACGTTGCCGACCTGCTGGCTTCACTTGATGACTCGATTCACGGTTGCATGAAGCTCACCATGAGCATTCCCAGCGCAAAGTCGAGCACCATGACCGTCTCGCCTGCGCCGGCACCACCTCACGGTGACCATCCCACGGCGGGCCACATCGTGGGTTCCAGCGGCGCCTCGAAGGGCATCTATTTGACGCTCGTCGCTACCGGTGTCCAGGACGCTGTGATCACACTGACCTTCATCCAGGAGTCCGAAAGCGATATCCAGGGCATCACCAAGGAGGCGGTTGAGCGCGCAACCGCTGTGTTCGTCAAGGCCGCATAGTTGGACGACGGTCTGTGTTACAGCCACTGGGGAAGTCACCATCGACACGACCTGCACCTGGCAGGCCGAAGGCTCCGGCCGGACAGGGACGACGCTGCGCGAGTCGGGTTACCGAGCGGCGAGCGTCACCGGGATCGAGGTCAGCCCGTACACCAGCGCGAGCGGGCGGTAGGCGAGCTCGTGCTCCGCGACGGCCAGCCGGAGGTCGGGCAGTCGCTGACAGAGCTCGGAAAGGGCTAGCCGCAGCTCCAACCGGGTCGGTTCCGCCACGACGCAGCGGTGGATGCCGTAACCGAACGCCAGCTGCGGAATGCGCGCAGCGGCGGGGTCGAACCGGTCCGGATGGTCGCCCACGCGCGGGTCGCGCCCGGCCGCGCTCAGCGAGCACAGGACGACGTCGCCCCGATGCACGAGGGACCCGGCCAGGTCGACGTCGTGTCGGGCGAACCGCGGGAAGGCCACCTGCACAGCGGTGACGTAGCGCAGCAGTTCCTCGACGTATGCCGGGACGAAGGTGGGGTCGCCGGCCAGCCGAACCCGGTCACCGGGGCTTCGCAGCAGCAACAAAGCCCCCATTCCCAGGGTGCTGGCCGTCGTCTCGAGACCACCCGTGAGCAGACCGTCCGCCACCCCGGCGAGCCCCGCGGTCGCTGATGTGGCGCGTTAGCCGCCCGGTGGGACGTAGTCGACGCTCAAGCTGAGGGCAGCGTCGGCCTGCTCCACAGTGAGCAGCTTGACGGTGCTCGTCGTGGCGCCGCCGCCGGCACTGACGGTGAACGCGACCGCCGCCGCACTCTCGTCGTCCGGCAGGTCGGCAACGACGTACACGTCGGCGTCGCCGAACGCGAAGTAGAACGACTCCACCGTCCCGCCCATACCGTTGACCATGGTGCCGACCACATCGGTGCGCGACTTCGCGCCCTTCGCACGCACTCCCTTGAGGCCTTCAAGCGTGTAGTTCGCCTTAATCAGGTACTTGGGCATATCAGCCGCTTCCCGTGGTGTCGGCCCCGATCAGGTCTCCACGTCAGGACGGCATCCGATAGGGGGCCATAGCCCGAACGAGCCAGGGCCAGCGCTATTCGATGTCGGGCCGCGGCCTTGTCGGCGTGACGCCGCCCCGCCATCGCGCGTACGACGGGGTAACGGGCGTCAACGATGTTCGGCACCGCGCTTGTGCTGCGCGAGTGCGACGACCTGCGCTGCTCCGTCCCCGGTCACCACGCCGGTTTGGTTGTGCTGGCCGTTTCCGGATGGGAGCATGCGGTGTCGGCTCTGCGGGGATCGAGACATGGACGAGGACGAACCAGGAACGGTGCCCGGCCAGCACTATCAGGCTGAGGCGTCTCCCTTCCGCCCGCCGCGAAGACGCCCGTTGCTGCAGCGGATCGTGCCGGTTGGGGAGCATATTGCGGGCTATCGCCGAGAAACCCTGGGCCGGGATGCGTTGGCGGGCGTCACGGTCGCCGCGCTGGCTTTGCCGGCCGGCATGGCGTACGCGGAGCTAGCCGGACTGTCACCGGTGAACGGTCTGTACGCGCTGCTGCTGCCCGCGGTTGCCTACGCGGTGCTCGGCTCGGCACGCATGCTCATCGTCGGCCCCGAGGGCGCGATCGCCGCGATGGTCGGCGCCGCCTTGATCCCCATGACCCAGGATCCCGACGAGCGAGCCTCACTGGCTGCCCTCCTCGCCCTCCTGGTCGGCGCTGCCTACCTCGCCGCCCTGGTCGCCCGGCTGGGGTGGATCGCCGACTACCTGTCCCTGCCAGTGCTGATCGGCTACATCCACGGCGTCGCATTGGTCATGATCGTCAGCCAGGTGGCCAAGCTGCTCGGCCTCAGCATCAGCGCGGACAAGCCACCGGGCCAGGTCGTCGAGGTCCTCCAGGAGATCACCCTGGTCAATCCGGCGACCGCTGTGGTGGGCGGGAGCTGTCTGGTCGTGCTGCTGCTCGCCCGCTGGTTGCTACCCAAGCTCCCGGCGTCCCTGATCGTGGTGGTCCTCGCCATCGCAGCGTCAGCCGCCCTCGGCCTGGCGCAGTACGGCGTTGCCGTCGTGGGCGAGATCCCGTCCGGCCTGCCCGGCTTCAGCGTGCCCGACCTTCACCTCCGCGCGGTGCTCGATATCCTGCCCGCCGCGCTGGGCATCTTCGTCGTCAGCTTCTCCGATGAGATCCTGACCGCACGATCGTTCGCGGGGCGACGCGGCCAGCACGTGCGCGCCGACGCTGAGCTGGCCGCCATGGGCGCCAGCAATCTCGCCGCCAGCATCACCCACGGGTTTCCGATCGGCGCCAGTGGCTCGCGCACGGCGGTCAACGACCAGATCGGCGGTCGCACACAGTTCGCCGGACTGATGGCCGCTGGGGTCGTCGCGGTGGTGCTGCTGTTCCTCACCGCACCCATGCAGTATCTGCCCAAGGCGGTGCTGGGGGCGGTCATCATCTCCGCCTCGCTCGGACTGATCAACCCGAGTGCCTGGCGAGGACTGGCCCGGATCAGCCGGATCGAGGTCGGGCTCGCCGCGACCACGATGGTCGGCGTCATCGTCTTCGGCGTCCTCCAGGCCCTGCTGGTGGCCGTCGCCCTGTCGGTCATCGACGCCATCCGACGAAGTGCCAAGCCTCACGACGCGGTGCTCGGCTGGGTCGAGCGGCTCGGCCGGTACGCCGACGTCAGCCTGCATCCGTCCGCGAAGCTCTCGCCCGGGGTGTTGGTCTACCGCCTCGACGACCGGCTGTTCTTCGCCAACGTCAACTACGTCCAGTCCCGAATCCGGGAGGCCGTCGCCGGATCACCCACGCCCGTCCATTGGCTGGTGTTCGACGCGGAGGGCCTCAACCACGTCGACGCCACGGGCATCGATCTCCTCACCACCCTGATCGAGGCGTTGGAGAAGGAGTCGATCACGTTCGTCTTCGCACGACTCAAGAGCCCGGTGACGGAGTACCTCCAGGACGCGGGCGTCCTCGCCCTCGTGGGGGAAGCCCACCTCTACCCGACCGTCAGTGCCGCCGTCGGCGCCGCTCCC
>DASYGI010000030.1:0-5693 GCA_035999925.1 Pedococcus sp. | reverse complement strand
GAGCCGCTCCAACGAGCCGTCGATCGACCGCAGGATGTGCTTGCGGGACAGGCCCACGTCGTTCTTCCCGCCGGGGCCCACGGGCCAGTACACCTTGGTGAAGACCTCCAGCGAGTCGCGCCGCTGCCCCGACAGCGCCTCCCCCAGGACCGTCTCCGCCTGGGTGTTGGCGTAGACATCGGCGGTGTCGAACGTCGAGATCCCGGCGTCGAGCGCCGCCCGTACACAGGCCTTCGCCTGCTCGTTCTCGATCTGCGACCCGTGGGTCAACCAGTTGCCGTACGTGATCTCCGAAATCTTCAAGCCGCTGCTGCCCAGGTGGCGATACTCCATGTCCCCAACGTATGCGCAGTCCGCGGCGGCCGCCCGGCGGCACCTGCCACCTCGCATACGCTCGGCCGGTTACGAGACGGATCTGCACGGTCTCGATGGTCAGTACATCTACAGGCTGTGCGGTGACGGCTGGATCGTGGCGCGGCTCGTCCGGTTGGCCACCTGCTTCCGGTCGCCGATGTCGCGCTCCCCGAGCTGGGCGAGATTGACACCAACTACTGGTTCGAGGCCGGGCAGCCGACGGTCCGCAACGTCGTCCAGCACGTGAGGCACGCATTCACGAGGGGCCTCCGCATGTCCCGTCATCCTCGGCCCAGACAGCCCGGGTCATTGATGGGATGTACCGCATCGCCAGGATGCGTCTCGACGATCCGAGCCACATTTGGGCGGTGCGACTGGAGCCGCTACCTCTCCCGACCTACGTCACCTGGCGCTCGGCAATACGGGAATTGATGAGGCCACTCCCACGCTGATGCTCCCCGGGCCCGACTGGCCGCGGCGGGTCACAGGTTAGAAGAACGCTCACTGAGACAATGGATGTCTGGATCCACCCGGCGATGGCCGCCTTTCGCCGGGGATGCAGCGCGCCGAGTCAAGCGTCCGTCCGGCAGTCGCGGTGGTTGCTGAACAGGCCGCCGCGATGCGGCGTGGGGGCGCTAGTCAGGCCCAACCGCAGGCGTCCGGCCTGTTTCCCGGCAGTGGATTGGTGGCCGATGATCGGGAATTGGACAAGGGGTGGCGGTAGGAGTGAGTATCGCGTTCATGGCGACGCAGACGACGGTGACGGTGACCGATGACTTGGATGGTTCGGCGAACGCGAAGGCGGTGACCTTCAGCCTCAATGGGGAGTCGTGGACCATCGACTTGAGCGCGAAGAACCGGGCGGCGCTGGAGAAGGCGATGAAGCCGTACATCGCCAAGGCCACCAAGCAGGGGCGCCGTCGTCCTGCTTCGCCAGCGAAGAGGAACTCTCGTCGGGCACCCCGGACGGACGTTGCTGCGGTGCGGGACTGGGCCAACAGCAACGGATACCAGGTCAGCGAGCGTGGTCGGATCAGCGCGGCTGTGCAGCAGGCGTACGACGCCGCTCACTAATCCCGGTGGTGGCCCTAGGCGGGGATCAGCGACGCTGGGCCGCTGCCGACAGTTCATGGCGGACGCCACCGTCGCCGGCGGCCGCGCGGTGACTAGTGAACGCCCCAGACGACTGACCGTCCGCGACCGGGAGTCGCGTCCTACCGGGTAGACACGGATCCGAGAGCCGGTAGTCCGGGACTCTTCCGGGGCCGGGACGCCCGTGGGATCAGCCCGGCGCGACCGTTTCTCGTGCCCCCGCCGGCCTCGCCGGCCGCGCCGGCGGGTCGAGCGCCGCCTGTTCTACCTCGAGAAGGGAGCCGGTGCGGCGCTCGGCCTCGTAGGACGCATAGCCGCCGCGCAGGCCGAACAGGCGCTTGGTCCACAGGAGATAGACGACGGCGAAGACGTTGATGGCCAACGCGGTGACTCGTAGCCAGGTCACCTTCGCGACGATCTCGTGGACCTCGAGGGGGATGAAGATGGCGGTTCCGACGACGGCGACGTACTCTCCCCAGCGCCGCATGAGCCACAACCCGACGGCCTCGGTCAGCTCGAGCAGCCCGTAGGCGAGCACGCCCAGTGTCGCCAGCAGCAACGTCGAGTGGCTGCTCGCCAGGAGCTGCTCCACGGCATGAACCGGTCCGGTCTCGTTGAGGTCGATGCCCAGGCGGTCGGCCAGTGGCTGCAGCGCCGGCAGGTAGGAGTCGAACACCTTCTGCAAGGATTCCCGAGCTCCGTCGAACCGCCACAGCCCGTAAGCCAGCGCAACGAGCGCCAGTCCGCGCAGTAGCCGTTCCACGGCGAGCAGCCGCAGGATGAAAGCGTCCCGCAGGGCGCGGCCACGCCGAACCAGAGGCGCTTCCCTGGCCGGGCCGGATCCCCGAGGGGGACCTGGTACGTACCCGCCGCAGCGCAGGCACCGCCACGCGGTGCCGGCGGGCGTCTCGGCCCGCAAGCGCTCGGCCAGCGCGGGCTCGGTCGGCGCGTAGGTCGCGTGACCGCGCAAGCCACATGACCGGAGCTCCCAGCTGAACGTGCGAAACGGCCGACTCACCTGACGACCATAAACTTCAGAGCCTGGGAACCCGTGCCGTAACCCATCGCAGGAGACCAAGAGGGTGTGCTGGCCTGCTCGCCCCCGGGGTGACGAAGGGGTTTTATGCGGCTTCGGCCGACAGCCAGTTCGCGCGAACGACAGCGCGTCGACCGACACCGCTCGGGCCGGTCACTGGTCACCACCTGCTCGCTCTCCCCCGGCCAGTTGTCGACGTAGGTGAGGCGCCCGTCCTGCCCCGTAGCGGCGCGTCTGCTGCGGTTCCTCCAGACCTTTTTACAGCAACGGCGCCTACCACGGGGGAAGGAGCAGCCGGGGCACGCGCTGTCTCCGGGTTCTCACCGCTCCGGGCGAACTGGCCAATTGTGGTCCATTTCCATTCCGACGATCGCCTCTGCCGACGCCAGTCATCGTGGCCCATCGGGGGCACCTGCCCGGAGGCGGAGTGCTGCGCATCGGGGGCTGCGTTCCCAGGCACCTGCGGGAGACGCGGATCTTGTGCGGGGAGGAGTTTGCCGAGAGCATCGCGTGTTGCCCGGTGCGGTTGGACCGTCCGCGGGCAGACTGTTGTTGACGATCGGGCGTCGAAATGGGGGGGCGCATGCCTGAGGACGCATCGATGTCAAGCGGGATCGACTGGCGGGAGCTCGTCGTGGTGGTGGTGCTGTCGGTGACGGCAATTGCCACGGCGTGGACCGGCTTCCAGGCAAGCAAGTGGGGTGGTGCGATGTCGATCAGTTTCTCCAAGGCTTCCTCGGCTCGCATCGAGGCAGCGCGCCTGGACGGTGCGGCGAACCGGCGCCAGACCATCCAGGTCTCGCTGTTCACCCAATGGCTGGCGGCCTATCAGAACCACGACAGCCAGCTCACCACCTTCCTCGAGGCACGATTCCCCGAGCCACTGGCCACGGCGTTTCCGGTGTGGATCAAGTCCCAGCCGCTGACTAGCCCGGGTGCCGCGGCAACCCCGTTCGAGCTGCCGGAGTATGCGATTCCGGAGCAGGCCCAGTCCGCGGCAGCCGACGCACGGGCAGATGCCGAGTTCGCGCAGGCCCTCGACGACAACCAGCGAGGGGACAACTACACCGTGCTCACGGTGGCGTTCGCCACCGTGCTCTTCTTTGCCGCCCTGTCCAGCCGAATGAAAGGCCCAACCTCCCAATGGGTCCTACTCTCGATCGCGCTCGTGGGGTTTTTCGTCTGCGCCGGATTCCTGCTGGCTTTTCCCAAGCTGGTGTGACATCTCGCCTTTGAGATGAAGTCCACGGCGCGCCTGTTCTGTTGACCGACCCGCTACCCGGGATTTCCGTGCTGCTTGCGTCGGATGTACTCGCCGTGGTGGCCCGCAGGACGCAGTCGCCGTCAGGGCGAGCAACGGACCGGAAACAGTCCAGTCGCAGGAGCAGCGCCAGTGAGGCTCGGCGTGAAGCGGGCCGACGGACTGCCGACGCCGCGCGCGGGGCGCGACTGCGCCTGCCCGGAACCCTGTCGCGGAGATCCCGGCGAAGGGCGTCTTCTGTCCCGGTGCTGACGACCGCGCCCGCAAGAACGTCGACCAGCACCCCAACTACATCCTCGCCGGGTTCAGGGCCCGAGGCACCAACCCGGGGGGCGCTCCATCGCCGGTCCTGCCCATGAGCGCTCGGGCCCAACACCACTGGACGACCCCGGTGTACGGCCCTTGCCGCATTGCCCTGGGTCATGGACATGGTGGGCGCGCTAGCGTGGGATTCTTTCCACCGAGTGGCTTCTGGAAGTGATGCCGTGGACGGTCTCGAGATGGCCACCGCCGAGCGCACCGACCTGGCTGATCTTCTAGAGACTCTGACGCCCGAGCAGTGGGAGAGGCCGTCGCTGTGTGAGGGCTGGCGGGTACGGGACGTGGTCGCTCACGTGAGCTTCGACGGGGTCAGCCTTGTGGGCATGTTCCGCCGGGCCATCCGGGGTCGGATGGTCCACATCAACCAGGTGGGTGTTGACGAGCTCGCATCCCTGACCACCGAACAGCTCCTCAACCGGCTGCGGGATCATCTGAAGCCACAGTGGCTGGCCACGACGTTCGGGGGCCGACTCGCCCTGCTCGACGTCACCATCCATCATCAGGACATCCGCCTCCCGCTGGGTATGCCTCGCCAGATCCCGGCTGACGGCTGCGGTGGGTCCTGGCCGCCGGCGTGTGCAGCCCCGAGCTGCCGGCGTGGCATCTGACCCGCGGCGTACGCCTGGCCCCTACCGACCTGGACTGGACTCACGGCTCGGGACCGGAAGTCACAGGACAGGCGGAAGCCGTGCTGATGGCGATCACCGGTCGGCGAAGGGCCATCGGGGAGCTGACCGGCCCAGGGCAGCCGGTGCTGGACGGGCGGCTTGCCTGCTGACCGCACCCTTGCTAGCCGGTGGGGCAGCTGCGGTTTGCTGGAGATTCGGGGCGTGGACGATGAGCAGGCGTTGCTGTCTGGGTGATGCGCCGCGATGATCATCGGTTCCCGAGCTGAGAGGGGCATGTCCCCACCCCGATTGTCCCGAGTCCATCTGCCGAGCCGGCGTCGGCCGCACCAGCGCTGGGCGACGTGGTCCCAGTTGATAACCGGAAGGTGCTGGTGACGGGTCAGGAGCTGGACGTCGAAGGGGGCAGTCCGGATGTCGCCAACTGCCTCCTCCATTTGAGCGGGGAGACGTTGGTCATCGTCGACACCGGCGCGACAGTTGCGTTCCCAGACGCGATCCGGCGCGCCGCCGATAGCCTCGGGGCGTGGACCCAGCTGCTCCTGCTGACCACCCACGGCCACACCGACCGCGTGGGCAACAAAGACCTCGTCGACGAGCTTGACGCTGCCCCCGCGGTGAGACGGCCCAGCACTTCGTCCCGGCGGCCGACGTGCCCCAGATGCGTGACCCGGTGTCGTATGCCATGACCATAGGCCGGGGGAAGACTTGTATCACGCAGTAGTAGTCGACATTGACGCATATCGTCGATTTGCCGTGCGCGTTGAGCGTCACGGTGTCCGCTTGCGCGTTGCCGTGGCGAGGTCGAGTTCCTGCCCGTTATCGCTGTCGAAGAGGCGGAACACACAGCGGGGGTTGCCGTGGAAGTCCTTAGCCTGGACGCCTACTCCATACGCTGGCGCCTCGAACGTGTCGGTGTCGCCGCCCTCTTGAACGAACGGAAGGGTGGCAGCCCCGGAACCGGCTAGCGGTGTGACGAGGCATTGTGGGTCGGTCGTCTGCC
>DASYGI010000029.1:0-9294 GCA_035999925.1 Pedococcus sp. | reverse complement strand
GCCACCCAGGCCGGTGTCATGGTGGTCAACGCGCCCACCTCGAACATCACCTCCGCGGCCGAGCTGGCCGTCGGCCTGCTGCTGGCGACGGCCCGCAACATCGCCCCGGCCAACCAGGCGCTCAAGGGCGGCGCGTGGAAGCGCAGCAAGTACGGCGGCGTGGAGCTGCTCGACAAGAAGGTCGGCGTGGTCGGCTTCGGGCGGATCGGCCAACTGGTGGCCGAACGGCTCAAGGGCTTCGGGATGGAGATCCTGGCGTACGACCCGTATGTCTCCGCCCAGCGTGCCGGCCAGCTCGGCGCGCAGCTGGTCACCCTGGACGAGCTGCTCGAGCAGAGCGACTTCATCACGGTGCACCTGCCCAAGAGCCCCGAGACTCTCGGGCTGCTCGGCAAGGAGGCGCTGGCCAAGGTCAAGCCGACCGTGCGCATCATCAACGCGGCCCGTGGCGGGATCGTCGACGAGGAGGCCCTGGCCGAAGCGCTGCGTGAGGGTCGCGTCGCCGGCGCCGGGATCGACGTGTTCGCCACCGAGCCCACCACCGAGAGCCCCCTGTTCGAGCATGAGTCCGTCGTGGTGACGCCCCACCTCGGAGCCTCCACGGACGAGGCGCAGGAGAAGGCGGGCGTGGCCGTCGCGAAGTCGGTGCGGCTCGCGCTCGGGGGCGACCTCGTCCCGGATGCGGTCAACGTGTCGGGTGGCTCGGTCCCCGAGGAGGTCCGCCCGGGGATCGCCCTGGTCGAGAAGCTTGGTCGCATCTTCACCGGTCTGGCCGGCTCCGTCCCGGTTCAGCTGGACGTGGACGTCAAGGGCGAGATCACCGCGTTCGACGTCTCCATCTGGAAGCTCGCGGCCCTCAAGGGACTTTTCGCCGACGTCACCGAGGTCCCGGTGACCTATGTCAACGCCCCGCTCCTCGCCGAGCAGCGTGGGTGCGAGGTGCGGCTGCTGACCGATCCGACGACGCAGGACTTCCGCAACGTCACCACGCTGCGAGGCACGCTGGCCGACGGGTCGACCGTGAGCGTCTCCGGCACCCTGACCGGACCACGCCTGGTCGAGAAGGTCGTCGGCATCAACGGGTTCGACATCGAGGTCCCGCTGTCGGAGCACCTCGCCTTCTTCACCTATATGGACCGTCCGGGAGTGATCGGCACAGTCGGTCGGCTGCTCGGGGACGCCCAGGTCAACATCGACAGCATGCAGGTCGCCCGGAACGAGCGGGGCGGTCAGGCCTTGGTGGCGCTCACCGTGGACAGTGCCATCCCGGCGGATGTCCTGGCGGCCATCGCCTCGGACGTGGGCGCCGACGTGCACGTCGTCGACCTCGCCGGCTGACCCGCGCGCCGGCTCACCCTCAACCCCACGTCACCGGTATGCCGGTGGGTCCGATCTCGGGCCCACCGGCATCCGTCGTCTGCGGCCGCTCTGGTGACGGAAACCACGGCCCATGGCGTCTCACGCAGTGGGAAACGGGTATCAACTAGTTGGACGTCCACGTAATCTCGTAGGCATGGCGCGGCAGGTAGTCATTCTTATCCGCCGCGGCGAGTTTAGGTAGTCAGCCGACTCGCCGCGGAGATCCCGCGTGCGTGGCTGGCTGGGCGCCCCGACATCCGGAGCGCGCCCCCGAAAACTCGAAACCATCCATCTGTGTTGTGGCACAGAGGAATTCACAAGGACTGAGGATCATGAGCGAAGAAGCACAGAAGGCACGTCAGGCCCTGCAGGAGTCGATGGACCTGCGCGAGCAGGGTCATTCGGACGACTGACCCCGGCGGTGGTGAGGCCGTGGCCTCGCTCTCGCCTGACGACACGACCTCGAGCCTCTGCTCGGGGTCGTGTCGTCATGTGAGACATCAGTATCAGATTCCAAGACCATCTTTAGGCTGATCCCATGCCTGCGGACCCCTCGACGACCGACACCGTGAACCTCGCCGTCATCGGTGGCGACGGCATCGGACCAGAGGTCGTCGCAGAGGCCCTCAAGGTCCTGGAGGCGGCCACCGCCGCGTCGGGGGCGAAGTTCCACACGACCGAGTACGACCTGGGTGCCCGACGCTGGCACGCGAGCGGCGAGACCCTCCCAGAGTCGGTTCTGGACGAGCTACGTGGGCAGGACGCCATCCTGCTCGGCGCCATCGGTGACCCGTCGGTCCCCAGTGGCGTGCTGGAGCGAGGTGTGCTGCTGCCGCTGAGGTTCGCCCTCGAGCAGTACGTCAACCTGCGACCGGCCAAGCTCTATCCCGGCGTGCAGAGCCCACTGGATGTCGACCGCGTCGCGCCTGGCGGAATCGACTTCGTCGTGGTGCGCGAGGGCACCGAGGGCCCATATGTCGGCAACGGTGGCTCCCTGCGCGCCGGCACCCCTCATGAGGTCGCCACCGAGGTCAGCCTGAACACCCGGTTCGGCGTCGAGCGGGTCGTGCGGGATGCGTTCGCTCGGGCCCAGGCACGCCCACGCAAACACCTCACCCTGGTCCACAAGCACAACGTGCTCACGCACGCCGGCCATCTGTGGCGACGCGCCGTGGACGAGGTCGGCCGGGAGTTCCCGGACGTTCAAACTGCCTACCAGCACGTCGACGCGGCCACGATCTTCCTGGTCACCGACCCCGGGCGCTTCGACGTGATCGTGACCGACAACCTCTTCGGCGACATCATCACCGACATCGCGGCTGCCATCGCCGGCGGTATCGGCTTGGCCGCCAGCGCCAACATCAACCCGGAGCGGACCTACCCGAGCATGTTCGAGCCGGTGCACGGGTCTGCCCCCGACATTGCCGGCCAGGGGTTGGCCGACCCGACGGCAGCGATCCTGTCGGTCGCACTGCTGCTCGACCACCTGGGGCTGGGCACCGAGGCGGTGCGGGTCGAGACGGCCGTGGCGGCCGATCTGGCCGAGCGTCGAACGGCCGCACGGTCGACGACAGCTGTCGGCGACGAGATCGCCGCGCGCCTGTAGCTCCCAGGGCTCGGTTCCGCGGCCAGCGCCTCGCACTCTCCTGCCCCGGGGCGCAGGCCAGACAGGTAACCTCGGCAGGAGATTCACGCCGAGCCAGGAGGACTCCATGAGCCAGACCGCAGCCCCGCTGACCTTCGAGGTCACCCGGCGGACCGACCCCCGGCCGGATGCGGAGCGCGAGTCGGTACTGGCCAACCCAGGTTTCGGGACCACCTTCTCCGACCACATGCTCAGCGCCACCTGGACCAAGGGTCAGGGCTGGCACTCCGGTCGCATCACGGCATACGGGCCGATCTCGCTGATGCCATCGGCTGCGGTGCTGCACTACGCCCAGGAGATCTTCGAGGGCATGAAGGCCTACCGCCACGAGGACGGGTCGATCTGGACGTTCCGGCCCGAGGCCAACGCCCAGCGGATGATCCGCAGTGCGCGACGGATGGCGCTGCCCGAGCTGCCCGTGGAGGACTTCGTCGGCTCGTTGCGGGCCTTCGTCGAGGTCGACCAGGCCTGGGTCCCGGCGTTTGGTACCGGTGAGACCAGCCTCTACCTGCGCCCCTTCATGTTTGCCTCCGAAGCCTTCCTCGGAGTCCGCCCGGCTGCCGAGGTCACCTACTCCGTGATCGCCTCGCCGGCAGGGGCCTACTTCAGCGGGGGGATCAGACCGGTGACCCTCTGGCTGTCCCAGCACTATGCCCGGGCGGGGGAGGGTGGCACCGGTGCTGCCAAGACCGGTGGGAACTACGCCTCCAGCCTGGCCGGGCAGCTGGAAGGAACCGAGCACGGCTGTGACCAGGCCGTGTTCCTCGACTCCTCGACGCACACCACCGTCGAGGAGCTCGGCGGGATGAACCTCTTCTTCGTCACCAAGGACAACCGCCTGGTGACCCCAGAGCTCACCGGCTCGATCCTCGAGGGCGTCACCCGGTCCTCGGTCCTCGAGCTCGCCAAGGAGATGGGGCTGCAGCCGGAGGAGCGCAAGGTTCCCATTCAGGAGTGGAAGGACGGCGCCGCCAGTGGCGACATCGTCGAGATCTTCGCGTGCGGGACTGCCGCCGTCATCACTCCGGTCGGCGAGCTGCGCTGGGACGGCGGTAGCTGTGACCACCGCCGCGGGGTCGACTACGGCGAGGTGACCCGCAGCATCCGGGAGCGCTTGCTGGACATCCAGTACGGCCGCACCGAAGACACCCACGGCTGGATGACTCGTCTGGTCTGACCCGGTCTGCCCGGTTCCTGACGTTCTTGCAGGTCACACATCGGTGAATCGGGTCAATGGTTTGTGATTGGACCATTGACACGACGAGTGGCACGGGTGAAGCATTCGGCTCAAAGTCGTTGCGAGCCCTAGGAGCCCGGCATGGCCAGCGTCACCGAACTGTCCGACGACGAACGCCGGCTGGCGGAACTCGGGTACAAGCAGGAGCTCGACCGGTCGTGGTCGGGCTTCTCGAACTTCGCCATCTCGTTCTCGATCATCTCGATCCTGGCAGGGTGCTTCACGACCTTCGGGGTCGGCTGGAACAACGGTGGCCCAGCAGCCATCGCGTGGGGCTGGCCCATCATCAGCCTGTTCATCCTGGCGGTCGGCCTGTGCATGTCCGAGCTGGTGTCCGCCATGCCGACCTCGGGTGGAATCTACTGGTGGGCAAGCAAGCTCGGCGGCGTCAAGGCGGGCTACTACACCGGCTGGCTCAACCTCATCGGACTGCTCGCCATCGACGCCTCCGTCGCCTATGGGTGTGCGACCTTCCTCGACCTGACCCTCGGGTCGTTCAACAGCAGCTACACCCCGGGGGACCTCAACCGGATCTTCCTGTACTTCATCGTGGTGCTCGTCCTGGTGTCGCTGATCAACATCTTCTCCGCGCACCTGCTGGCCGTGCTGAACAACATCTCGGTGTGGTGGCACGTGTTCGGTGCCCTGATCGTGGTCCTGATCCTGTGGTTCATTCCTGCCCATCACGCGAGCGTCTCGTCGGTGTTCACCCACACGGTCAACAACACCGGATTCATCGGGAGCAGCACGCACGGGGTGGGCTTCCTGTTCTACGTCCTGCCGATCTCGGCCATCCTCACGCAGTACACGATCACCGGCTACGACGCCTCGGCGCACCTGTCCGAGGAGACGCACGGCGCGGCGAACACCGCGGCCAAAGGCATTTGGCAGTCCATCGCCTACTCGGCCATCGGGGGCTGGATCCTGCTGCTCACCTTCCTGTTCGCCGTGCAGAACGAGGCAGGCGTCACCAAGGGCGGCGGGGCGGTCGCGACCATCTTCAGCCAGGCGCTGTCGAACAAGTGGGCCGGCACGATCCTGCTCATCTCCACGGCGGGACAGTTCTTCTGCACGACCGCGTGCATGACCTCGACGACGCGGATGCTGTTCGCGTTCAGCCGGGACGGCGCCGTCCCGGGATCGCGGCTGTGGTCGAAGCTCAGTGCCAAGCGCGTGCCCGTCAACGGCGTCATCCTGTCCGCGATCATCGCCGTGCTGATCACGCTTCCGGCTCTGGTCAAGGTCAACATCGGCACGGCCGCCGCTCCCATCTACGTGCCGATCGCCTTCTTCGCGGTGGTCTCGATCGGCGTGGTCGGCCTGTACGTGGCCTTCGCCATCCCGATCTTCTACCGCTGGCGGATGGGTGACGCGTTCCAGCAAGGCTCGTGGAACCTCGGGACGAAGTGGCGTTGGCTGGCCCCACTGGCAGTCGTCGAGATCATCGTGACCTCCATCGTCGCCATGCTCCCGACGGTCAACACCGGCAACCCCTTCGACAAGGACTTCGCCTGGAAGTTCGTCAACTACACGCCGATCGTGGTGCTCGGGGCCATGGCGCTGCTGTGGGCGTTCTGGCACCTGTCGGCCAAGAAGTGGTTCACCGGGCCCAAGCACACGGTCGACCTGGACGTCGCCGACACGTTCCGCTGACTGATGTGCTGGTCGACCAGTGGCTCGACAGGATTTCCTGCCTGGCTGGTCAGGAGCGCCGGGTCGATGACCTGCCCGGCGGCCTGACCAACCACAACTATCGGGTCCGGACGACGACGCACGACGTCGTCGTCCGGATCTCCCCTCCCACCACGGGACTGCTGGCAGTCGACCGGGAACACGAGTGGCTCAACTCCAAGGCCGCGTATGCCGCGGGGGTGGGGGCGCCCGTCGTCGACTACCTGCCCGGAGAGGGGGTCCTGGTGGTGGGCTTCCTGCCCGGCCGGACCTACACCTCGGCGGACGTCGCCGCCAACCTGCCGCGGATCGCGCACGCCTTGCGACGGCTGCACCACGGGCCGGCGTTCGCGTCCCGCTTCGACATGTTCGACGTCCAGCGCCGGTACCTGGCCATCGTGACTGAGCGTCGGCTCGAGACCCCCGCTGGCTATGCAGAGCTCGCGCCGGCGATGGCCCGCGTCGAGGCCGCGCTCGGCCGTCACCCGGAGCCACTGGTGCCCTGTCACAACGACCTGCTTGCGGCCAACATCCTCGATGACGGCGGCGACCTGATGATCGTCGACTACGAGTACTCGGGGATGAATGAGGCGTCGTTCGAGCTTGGCAACCTCGTCAACGAGTCCCGGCTCGACCGCGACCGGCTGGCTGAGGTCGTCGAGGCCTACTACGGCCGGGTCGACGACCAGCTGCTGGCCCGAGCCGAGCTGTGGGGGCTGGCCGGTCGCTATGCCTGGACGCTGTGGGGGGCGATCCAACACGGTGTCTCGGATGTCGACCACGACTTCTGGGAGTTCGCGATGGAACGTTTCGAGCCTGCGGCTGCGCTGCTGACCAGCACGCGCCTGCAGACGTTGCTCGATGCGGCCACCACTGGCACCGCGAGCGACCACGGCGGCGGAGCATCCGCGTGACCGGTGAGCTGCCAGCACGCGCGCGCGTCGTCATCATCGGAGGTGGCGTCATCGGCTGCAGTGTCGCGTACCACCTGGCCCAGCTGGGGTGGACCGATGTCATTCTCCTCGAACAGGGTTCGCTGTCCGGGGGAACGACGTGGCATGCCGCGGGCCTGGTGGGTCAGCTCCGCGCGACCGAGGCGAGCACACGTCTCGTGCAGTACTCGACCGACCTCTACTCCAGGCTCGAGGCGGAGACCGGCCTGGGTACCGGCTATCGCACCTGCGGTGGGCTGACGCTCGCACGGACGCCCGAGCGCATGGTGCAGCTGCGGCGCACCGCAGCGAGCGCGGCGGCATGCGACCTCGACTGCGAGCTGCTCACAGCGGAGCAGGCGCGTGAGCGCTACCCCCTGATCCACGTTGACGACATCGTGGGCGCGATCTGGCTGCCGGGGGATGGTCGCGCCAACCCGGCCGACCTCACCCAGGCGCTGGCGAAGGGCGCGCGGATGCGGGGCGTGCGGATCCACGAGCGGGTTCGAGTCCTCGACGTGCTGACGTCGCAGGGCCGGGCGAGCGGGGTGCGCACCGACCAGGGAGACCTCGAGTGCGAGGTCGTGGTCAACTGCGCCGGTCAGTGGGCCAAGGCCGTGGGCGATCTGGTCGGGGTCACCGTTCCCCTGCACTCGGCCGAGCACTTCTACGTCGTCACCGACCAGGTCGCGGGCGTCCATCGCGACCTGCCCATCCTGCGTGACCCGGACGGCTACACCTACGTCAAGGAGGAGGTCGGTGGTCTGCTGGTCGGCGGGTTCGAGCCGGTCGCCAAGCCGTGGGTCGCTCCGGACCAGATCCCTTACCCGTTCGAGTTCGCGCTGCTTGACGAGGACTGGGAGCACTTCGAGATCCTGATGGACAGTGCGGTGCATCGGATCCCGGTCCTGGCCGAGACCGGCATCCGCAAGTTCTACAACGGCCCCGAAAGCTTCACGCCCGACAACCAGTTCATCATCGGCGAGGCGCCCTCGGTGCCAGGCTTCTTCGTCTGCGCCGGCTTCAACTCCGTGGGCATCGCCTCGGCGGGGGGTGCGGGTCGCGCGATGGCTGAGTGGATCGTCGAGGGTGGTCCGACCATGGACCTCATCAGTGCGGACCTGCGTCGCTTCTCGCCCCTGGCCGGTAACACCGACTGGCTGCGCGCGCGGGTCGGGGAGGTGCTGGGACTGCACTACGCCTTGCCCTGGCCCAACCGCGAGCTGGAGACGGCGCGGCCGCTCCGTCGCTCGCCGGTGTACGACCTGCTGGTTGCGCAGGGTGCCTGCCTGGGCAGTCGCAACAACTGGGAGCGCGCGAATGTCTTTGCCCCGCAGGGGGTTCCGGCGGTCCTCGAGTACTCCTGGGACCGTCCGTCGTGGGTCGACTGGTCGGTGGCCGAACAGCGCGCGACCCGCGAAGCGGTGGCCGTCTTCGACCAGACGTCGTTCTCCAAGTACCTGGTGGTGGGCCGGGACGCGGAACAGGCACTGCAGTGGTTGTGCACCGCCGATGTCAGCGTCCCGGTGGGGCGTGCCGTCTACACCGGGATGCTCAACGCCCGTGGCACCTACGAGAGTGATGTCACCGTCACCCGGACCGGACCGCAGGAGTTCTTCGTCGTCAGCAGCGCGGCGACGACGGACCGCGATGTCGACTGGATGAGACGCCAGCTCCCCCCGTCGTGCCACGCGAGCGTGGTGGACGTGACCAGCATGTATGCCGTGTTCGGCGTGATGGGGCCACGGTCCGCGGAGCTCCTCTCGAAGCTGTCTCGCCAGTCGTTCGAGGATGCAGCGTTCCCGTTCGGGATCAGCCGGGAGATCCAGCTCGGACACGCGACCGTGCGGGCCACCCGGATCACCTACGTCGGCGAGCTGGGGTGGGAGCTCTATGTCCCGTCCGACCTGGCCGTAGGGGTGTACCAGGACCTCTTTCGCGCCGGCGAGGACCTCGGCGTGGTCCCAGCCGGGTACTACGCCATCGAGGCCATGCGTCTGGAGAAGGGCTATCGCGCGTTCGGTCGCGAGCTGACGACCGACTACGGGCCCGTCGAGGCGGGGCTCCTTTTCGCCTGCAAGCTCGGTACTGAGGTCGACTTCCTGGGCCGGGCCGCCGTCGAAGCGGCGAGGGCCAGGTCCGCTGCACGGCGCGTCGTGTCGTTCGTGCTCGATGACCCGTCGGCATATCCGTGGGGTGGCGAGCTGGTCCTGCGCGACGGCGTGCCGGTCGGCCAGGTCACGAGTGCCGCGTGGGGCGCGGCGATCGGGTCGGCCGTCGGGCTCGCGCTGGTCGGAGACCGGGCCAGTGGGACCGCGAGTCCGCAATGGGTCAAGGACGGCGCGTACGAGATCGACCTTGCCGGACAGCGGTTCTCGGCGACGGTGACCTTGCGGGGGCCGTTCGACCCAGAAGGCCGCAAGCTCGGACGCGGAGAGCAGCCTTAGAAC
>DASYGI010000028.1:0-24163 GCA_035999925.1 Pedococcus sp. | reverse complement strand
CCCTGGAGGCCGACCACGAGTTCCTGCTCGAGGGAGACGTGTTCACCCAGGACCTCATCGACACGTGGATCGAGTGGAAGCGCAAGAACGAGGTCGACCCGATCCGGTTCCGTCCGCACCCGCACGAGTTCGAGATGTACTTCGACATCTAGATCCGGACCAGGCAGAACGACGAATCTCGTTCTGCTGCAACACCTTCGCGAACGCGGACCCCTGACACGGGGTCCGCGTTCGCACTGTTTAGGCACAAGGCGTGGGCGCGAGCTCCTTCTGCCCGGGCGGCGATTGCGCAGTTCGTCGCGTTCCGCACCACCCCAGGACCGGCGGGGACTGGGCGCCCCCGCACCTACAGCAGGTAAGCGAGTCCTTGCGCGCTGCCTCTCACTAGACGGTGGGCTCAGCAAGGCCACTCCCCTTCCTGCTTGGGGCGGACCCGCGGTGGACAAGTGACCGCCCGCTTGGTCGCCAGTGCCAGCAAACCCGGAGCTGCCACCACGGGCACCGCCGGATGGATGGCCTCAGACCGCTGCAAGACCCGCAGCTCTCGCTGAAAGCCAGCGCCCCGACGGAAGCACCCTCACCGACATTTGGATGACGAGGGCGATGCACCGGCCGCTGCCCACCTGAGCGGGTTGCCCGTCCCCCTCGATTCCACGGGCAACCCGCCGGCTGTCGTCGGCAACGTCGAGATTGGCGCCCGCGTCGACGCCCTACTGCGAACGTTTCCCTGACGGTCCTGCGGAGCCGGTTACCGCAGAGGGTCGCGCTCCAGGTGACGCGCGAGCCGCCATTGGACTGTTTGGGTGGCGCAGGATGTTGGCATCGGGCGCAGCAGGCCAGCGCGGATGGTGCGGCATTGGGCCGGCGACGGGTAGGGGTTTGCGGGCCTCGACGGCGAGCTTGGGCTGGCCGCGGAAGCAAGGACACCGGCCAGGACCAGGGCGAGGGCCACCCAGATGCCGGCGGCACGTCTGACGGCGCCCCTGGCCGCCGTCCATCGACCGGCCGGCAGACTCGCGGACGTCGGGTGGTCACGCGTGAGCAGGACTCCGTCGTGCGGCCGTCGCCCGTTCATGGGGACCATGAGGTCCCTCATCTCTCGCGAATCCAGAGTGGTGCCGCGACGCCGTCGCCGGTGAGGTTGTCGCACCGGATCAGTTCCCGTCCGATCCGCTCCAGGGGGCAGTCGCCCTGGCGGGTGGCGACCGAGTTGATGGTCGCCGGTTTGGGGCCTGGGTCCGGTCGGGCCGCAGCCGGCAGTGCGACCATGCTGCTGACGGTGAGGGCCCCCGCTAGGGCGGCGAGACTGCGGGTGTGACGTCGGGTGGTGTTCATGGTGGGCTCCTTGTGTGGAGGATCTGACCGTTTCACCGTCCCGCCGCCTGGCTCGCGCCCACATCTGACGCTGCCCCTCAGATTCGGCAGCGACCCCCTCAGATGCACCCGGCGCCTGCCTCAGCGGTGGGGTGACAACCCTGAGGGCAGGCGGGACACTGCGCGCATGGGTGCAGCTCAGGCGGCTCAACTGGTGCCGCTCGTCGGCCGAGGCGCGGAGCAGGGGCGCCTGGCGGCGTTGCTTGAGGGGGTCTCGCAGGGAACGCCGGGGGTGCTGTTGATCGGGGGCGAGGCAGGGGTCGGCAAGACCGCTTTGGTGCGGGACGCGTGTGCGCGGTTCTCCGGGCAGGTGCTGTGGGGGACGTGCGTGCATTTCGCGGGCACGCCTGTCCCGTTTGCCGCCGTCGTGTCGGCGTTGGACGGGTGGCTCGCAGCAGCCAGCGGGTCGGAGCGGGTTGAGGTGTTGTCTGGGCTCGAGGCCGTGCGCGCCCTTCTGCCCAGCAGCCCGTCAGCGGGGGAGGTTGAGCCTGGGCTGTTGCTCGCCCAGCTCGACGCCGCACTGCTGCGTATCGCGCAACGTGATCCGGTGGTCCTGGTGGTGGACGACCTGCAGTGGGCGGACCCGTCGACGCTTGACCTGCTCGCGTTCCTCGTCACCGGGTTGCGGTCTCAGAGGGTCGGGGTCATCGGGACCGTTCGTGACGAGGACCGCCCGGACGGTCACCTGGTAAGCGGGTGGCTGGCCGACTTTCGACGGATGCCGTCAGTGAGCGAGGTTCACCTTGAGCGCCTTGGGGAGCAGGACACTGCCGACCAGGTCGAGGCCCTGTTGGGGCCGGACGGGGCCGACGCGGGCTTGGGCGCGCGGGTGCACGCACGCTCGGGTGGCAACCCGTACCTCACCGAGCTCATCGTCAGTGAGCCGGCCGGGTCACCGTCCTCGAGACCGGTGGCTGAGGCTCTTCGGGCGGCCCTCCTGCTGCGCTGGCATAGGCTCAGCGAACCGGCGCGTGGGGTAACACGGGTCCTCGCGATAGGCGGCCGGCCCGTGGCGGTCGACGTGGTCGAGGGCGTTGTCGGACTCCTCGGCGACCGCGGCGCGTTCGACGGAGACGTCCGTGAGGGACTGGCTGAGGGCGTTGCCGCTGGTGTGCTCGCTCACCCGGACCGCGGCCGGGTGTGGTTCCGTCACCCGCTCATCGCGGACATTCTGACCGGTGACGCGACCGGGCCGGACCCCCGCTCGGTCCATTCTGCGTACGCCAAGGTGCTCGCACGCCGGGGCGGGTCCGAGCCTGGGGACGTCGCCAGTCACCACGAGCTCGCTGGAGAGTGGAGCGAGGCGTACCGCTGGTCGCTGACCGCCGCACAGTCGACCGCCGCGGCGCAGGGGGCTGTGGAACATCTGCAGCATCTGCAGCGGGCGTGCCGGCTGTGGTCACGCGTCCGAGCGGCCACGGCACCGACCGGCGAGTACGTGGACCTGCTGCTGCGCACCAGCCGCGCCGCCCAGTGCGTGGCCGAGCCCGAACAGGCCCTCTCCCTGATCGACGAGGCGCTGTTGCTCACCGACCGTGCGAACAGTCCCGGTCTGGCCTGTCGGCTGCTGACGGTGCGGCACCGGATGCAGGTCGAGGCCGAGCATCTGGTGTGGACCGAAGTCACGCCCGCCCTGCGCGAAGCGGAGCAGATCGCGCAGTCGCTGCCGGGCACCGCGGAGCAGGCCATCGTCGACTCCCAGCTCGCATGGACGGAAATCTGGGCGGGTCACGAACATGGCCGTGACCTTGCTGACGAGGCCCTTGGGGCGGCGCGGGCAACGGGGTCCCCTGACGCGCTCATCCCCGCGTTGGTCGTGAGCGCACTCGCCCACCCGGACGCGGCCGAGGCCCTCGGGTGGCTCGAGGAGGCGTACGAGCTGGCCCGGGTCAGCGGTGCAGCGGCCGAGATGGCCGATGCAGCCCTAGGCATGCACAACCTCCACCAGGCGCATGGGCAGTACGCGGCGGCGTTGGAGTCGGGCCTGCGCCGAGGCGCTGACCTGTTCGTGGCGGGGGCGCCGGGCGTCGCAAGGTTCGTGCTGACCTCGGCCGCATACTTCGCGCTGTGCCTGGGGCAGTGGGCGACGGCTGAGGCGAGCCTGCGCCCGGCGTTGGCTGCCGCTGACGGCGGACACCGGGAGGCCGTTGCCCGCGCGACGATGTCAGTCCTGTCCGCCCGCCGGGGCGATCTGGCCACGGCGCAGCGCCAGCTGGACAGGGCGGCGCAGATCTCCTCGACGCAGTACATGGGCTCGGCGACGTACCCGTACGGGCACGTCGAGCTGCTCCTGGCTCAACGCAAGCCCGCGCAGGCCCTTGCTGTGGTGGAGGCCCAGATCGGCGTGGTCGTCCTGGGCGACCCGCGCGACCGGGACGAGCTCCTCCTGCTCGGCGCCCGCGCCGCGGCAGATCTCGCGCAGGATGGGCGCGACCGCAGACAACGGGACACGGTCCAGGTGGCGCAGCAGCGCCTGCGTGCTGTCCTGGCGGCCGGATGGGGCGGCGGCCGCAGTCCGTTCACCGCGTGGGACGACGCGGACCTGCTGACGCCGGCCGTGCGGGCCATGTATGAGGCGGAGGTGGCACGCCTTGAGGAACGTCCTGACCAGGTTCAGTGCTGGGCCGGCGCGCACGGCGCTTGTCAGCGAGCCGGGCTGCGTTGGGATGAGGCGGTGGCCGCCACGCATGAGGCGCGGGCGGCGTTGCGGACTGGCCGACCGCGGGCGCAGGCGGTCGAGCTCCTGCGTGGGGCCATGAGCATCGCCGTCGAGCTGGGCGCAACGCCGCTGCGTCTCAGTGTCGAGACCACTGCCGCAGCAGCCCACATTGCCCTGGAACCCATCGCCCAGGGTTCACTGTCGGTGAGCGAAGGGCGGCCTTGGGCAGGGCTGACAGCTCGCGAGCAGGAGGTGCTGCGCCATGTAGTCGCGGGCCGGTCGAACAGCGAGATCGCCAATGCGCTCTTCATCAGCGACAAGACCGTCAGCGTGCACGTCTCAAACATCCTGCGTAAGTCCGGCACGACCAGTCGCATCGAGGCGGCGGCGTGGGCAGGCAGGCTCGCCGACGTGCGGTGACCTGGGTAGGAGATGCCGGGCACGGTACCGACGGTCTCCGCTGAGGTAGATACCTAACGCGTCCGCTCATCGGCAGGACCCCGCGGAGCGGCATACTCGGGCGGTTCGGCACGTAGGGTCGGCCACATGGTGATACTGGCTTGGATCGCGCGGCTCTGGCCGTGGCGCGTCTATCGACACAGGGACGGTTGGCCGGACATCACCCCGCCCACCGTGCCCCCATCAGGTCCACCCACTTTCGAGGACGGGTCTCCGCCAGCCCCCAGGGAGCGCCCAGACCATCAGTTGTAGCTGGGGTGATTTCCCGCCCGCAACGCGGCATGTCAGTGCGCTTGTGATGGGGCCGCTCCAGTACGTCGTCGGCCCCGCCGGCGAGTCGGGGTTCTTTGACGTGCATTGAAATCATGCGAGACCTGGTGCCGCGATCTATGGCACAGATGCGGGAGGGACCGCTAACTTGGCCGCACACGTATGCGGCATGTGACCGGTTCGCCGGTTCACCAGGGGCTTGTAGGGGTCTTTGTGCGTCGATCACGATCAGTCGCCCTGCTCGCGGCTGCCGCGACCATGTCAATGCTTACGGCGCCTGGGCCTGCGGTGGCACTGAGCCCGGCGACGGTGAGCGCTCGCGCGAGTTCGTCGTGGGTGGTTCTGGGCCATGCGGTCACCATGCAAAGCAGTGTGGCGCCGGCGTCGTCGGGTGCGACCGTGTGGCTCCAACAGCTCGAGTCCGGGCGATGGGTCAGTCTCGTCAGCGGCCGGCTGAGCAGCGCGTCAACGTTCGCGTTCACGACACGACCCACGAGTGCCGGGACCGAGCAGCTGCGGGTGTACGCCCCAGCGACCGCCGCTCACGGTGCGGGTGCCAGTGCCGCCGTCACGATCACCGTTCTCCCACCCCTCAAAGTGGCTACCGCCTCCCTGCTGGACGCCGCCGCGACCAAGGGGTACCGGGCGAACGTCCTCAGCACGGGCGGTCACGGGCCGGTGTCCTGGTCGGCGTCCAATCTGGTGCCGGGGCTCTCGATCAGCTCGACCGGCTACATCTCGGGGACCCCAACCACCTCCGGGACAAGACTGGTGACGCTGGTGGCCCGGGACACCGCCGGCGACGTCGCGACCCGCAGTCTGTCAATGGTGACGATCTTCCCGTCCGTCCAGCGGTGGCGGGCGATCGCGGTTGGCAGAGGTCAATACGCCTGCGGTCAATGGGCCGCAGGGAGCACCTGGTGTTGGGGTTCAAACTGGGACGGGGAGCTCGGCACCACGGTCAACAACCGGCCGCCTAACACCAACGGCACTCCGCCGGCAAACCCGGATCCCAGCATCCTGCCGGGTCCCTGGCAAAGCATCAGCACCGGCGCCTATCACGCCTGCGGTGTGAAGCCCGACGCCACCGCCTGGTGCTGGGGAGGCAACACCCGCGGAGAACTCGGCCCCGGCGGCGGCACGCCGGACATGAACGCCCATCCGACCCCCGTCCAGGTCCCAGGGATGTGGGTAAGTCTGGCCAGCGGCGGCGAACACACCTGCGGGATCAAGTCGGACGCCACCGCCTGGTGCTGGGGAGACAACTTCTACGGGGAGCTGGGGAATCCGACGAACACACAGACTCAGGCCGCCAACCCCACCCCGATGCAGGTTCCCGGGACCTGGGTGGCCCTGAGCGCCGGACTGCAGCACGCGTGCGGGATCAGGACTGATGCGACGGCGTGGTGCTGGGGCAATGACCAGCTGGGCCAGCTCGGACCCAACGGCGCCACCCGACAGAACCCGGACGGCACCTGGACCACCTCCTGGGTGAACCCGACGCCGGTCCAGGTGCCCGGGAGCTGGGCAAGCATCAGCACCGGGGAGGCTCAGACCTGCGGCCTGCACACCAACGGGACGGCGTGGTGCTGGGGCTACAACATCGACGGTCAGCTCGGAACGAACACCAACGCGGGGTGGAGCACCCCGAACCCGACCCCCGCGCAGATTCCTGGTGCCTGGATAACCATCAGCACGGGGAAGGACAACACCTGCGGAGTACAGACCGACAGCACAGGCTGGTGCTGGGGCCGCAACGAATCCGGGAACCTCGCGAGCAGCGCGAACCTTGGAACACTGAGGCCCACCCCGACCCCACAGCAGGTCCCGGGCACCTGGGCCAGCATCAGCGTGGGCAACGCGGTGTGCGCGATCGAGACTGACGGCAGCGGGTGGTGCTGGGGATCCAACTACTACGGCCAACTGGGCACCAGCGTCAACAGTGGAAGTCCCTCACCGGTCCCGATCCCGCAGCGAATCGCCGGTTAAATCCTCTTGCGTGCGCGGGGTCCGTGCTCGAACGACGCCCGCGGTTTCTTCGCAGCCGACCCGACCGGCACTCCCCGAGAACCGCGCGGTCCACCACACGCTCAGCCATCTCTCGCGTGTACGACGGGATCGTTCTGACTGTTCATGAACGACACGCCCGACCCTTGTCTCCTGAATCCGCTCGGTAGCCTGGCTACCTCGTGGCAGTTGGGCACGCCACTCGGGGGCAGACCAGCCCGGGGTTACGTGGAAGTGACGCGCCTGGATCGCCACCCTCGGATTCTTCGTCGCGATAACGAAAACGGACAATTCTTATCGACGGTGACTCATCGGATCTCTCACGAGCGGATCGCGGCAATTCCGGACGTCGGCGGGCCGTGCCAGCTGATGCGGTGCGCCTCGGTTGGCCGACGCGTTCCGCATGGAACCTGACGTCCCAGCGTTGCGTCTGATGGCCGTGACCTCATCAGGCGCGGGCCGGCGGACCGCGATAGTCGTCGGCGGTTTGACCATGATCCTGCTGACCTCGTGCGGCAGCGGCCCTGTCGATGAAGTCGCACCCGCATCAAATGCCGCAGAGGGACAGTCGTTCTCTCTGTACACGCATTGCGGGATCGATGAGTTGCGAGTGGACGGCAAGTTCTACGAGCGCGTAGGAGGCCCGCTCGACGATGGCAACGGGAACCCTCCCAATGGATGGGACAACCCGTACCAGGCCGGCCGGATCACGGTTGGCGGAAGTCTCGTCGTCTTCAGCGACGATCGCGGCCATCACGAGCAGTTCGAACCGAGGATGGGCGCCACTGACTACAAGCACATCTGCAGCTGACTCCAGGGAATGTGCTGGCGGCGTTGCGTGCGTGCACACTCCCTGCGGCAGATCCGGACGTTCGACCAGTGGTGTCTTGTCGGCGCCCGGCCGGCCTGATTGACCTGGCGTGCGCACGGCCTATGTGGACATTCCTTTGGTCGGGGCTGCCCTGGCGCTTCCTGGCCGGTTAGACCCCGTCGAGGAGCCCGCGGAGGGCGGTCGTGTACTCGCCAAGCGCTGCGCGCCCCGGCTGGGTCAGCGCTATCGAGGTGCGCGAAGTTGTCCCGTTGCCAGTCTTCTCGCTGCTGAGGTAGCCGGCGTCCTCGAGTTTGCGCAGGTGGGTGATCAGGTTGCCGGGAGTTAGGCCGATCAAGTGCTGCAGGCGGGTAAACGACACGGCGTCGCCCTCGCGCAGCGCGGCCAATGTCACGACTATCCGCAGCCGGGCCGGCGCGTGGATCAGCGGGTCGAGCGGGTCGTCGGTTGTCACTGCAGAAGACCGCTCGGCGTAGCCGTGGACCGTGCGATCGAGCCGACCCGCTCCCACCGGAAACGGAGCACGCCCTGGGCGAGGAGCAGTAGGCATCCGGAGACGGCAAGCACTCCCCACACGTTGGCCGGACCGGCGAATGCACTGCCGGCCGCGACGAGGATCATCGCGATCGCACCAGCGAGTTTCCACCAATCTTCTTTTGCGGCTGCGTAGCCGGCCAGGACCGCACCGACGACGAGCCATGGTGCGGCGGCGTCGAAGACTCCGTAGACGACAGAGGGGCTGAACCCGTCGTACTTCAGCGCGCCATCAAGGACGTAGACGCCAACGACGGCGAACACGAACGGGATCGCCATCGTGCGGGCTTCCTGTCGAGACCGCCCGCTGACCCCGGCCCTCGCGCGGACATAGACCGAGACGCTCGCAAGGGCCGTGACCGCGACCAGGATGTACACCATTCCGACAACGTTGAGACTCGGGCCTGTGTACGGGTGGTGACCACGCGAGGCTGACCAGATCGAGCCGTAGATCGCCAGCACGACCAGCGCGGAAAACACCGAGAGCACCGGGGTGTCGCTCGTGAGTTGGCGCTTCGCCTCGCGCTGGGTTCGCTCCAGTAGGCCGGCTGCCTCACGCGGATCCAGCCAGTCGTCCCCGTTGGTCGGTGTGGTCTCGCCGGCATTGCGCTGTTCGTTCATGGCGACCTCCTATTGCTGCTTTGTATCGCAAACCTAACTTTGTTTGCCCCGCAAAGTCAACCCCGAGGGGAAGGTGAAACCCTTCGGGCCGGCGGCGAGCTCGGGCCCGGCAAGGAAGGAAAACGGACCTGCACATCGCCGCTCATCGGCAAGGGCAGATCGCGGCTACTGTGCGGACATTGCTGCCCTGCGCCTCGACCGCCGGTGTTGCGGGCAGTGCCTTACGTCTAGAAGAAGCCTCCGCCACTGACTCCGGAAGTGCTACCGGCACTGATCGCGCCTGGCACGGTGACGTCGCCGCCGGGGCCTGAGTCGCGCTCCTTCAGGCACCGGACGCAACGGACGTAGCGCTGCCCGTCGTCGGTGTGCGCCAGTCGCTAAGAGTGGTGGAGATTGGTAGGGCAAAGAAATGGCTTGTGCCCGATCGAACTCGCCATCGCAGGTCGCCTTTGTTGATGCTTCTGGCGGTATCGCCGTCGTCATCCTGGAGCCCGGGGATCGAGCAACAGCAGATCCGCGAACGACCCGTCCAGGTGGACGGGGCGCAGTTCGTCCGCGAACAGATCAGCGCCGGCGAAGGTGCGCCGCACACGGGCTCAGGCTTGCGCTACGAGGGCGAGGCCCACGACGGGTATGCCGTGGTCCCTCATTCGGGGCAGGAGTCGCCACCCGGCCGCGCGTAGGGGCAGGTCGGCCGGGATCAGATAGTTCGAGGGCAGGAGCCCTCGGTGTGGTGTCAGCGGACGTTGCGCTCGTACTCGGTAAGCCACGGGTGGAGCTCGGATCGCAGCTCGGGTGAGAGCGGCGGGACGTCCGCAAGGTCGGACTTCCAGACCCGGCAGGGTCGGCCGGCTGGCGAGGCATATGTGGACAGAGGCGGTGCTCGACGCTCCTCCACCACCCTTACCGGTCCAGCCCAGCCGTCGTAGACCGAACATACTCAATTCAACAGTTCCGCGCTCTGACAGGTGCCATGTCAGGGGTTCTCAGGTCATGCGTCTGAGGCGGCGGAGGACGCCCCCTGGTGCCGTGGAGCGTGTCCCTAGCCGAGTCTCTCCTTGACGAATGCGGCCAGGGCTTCATGAGAGGGGTGTCCCCAGCCGATGCAGAACGGATGGCCTGCCGGGTCGGCATATACCTGGTGCCCCTCGTTCCTAGCCAAGTCATCGGATTGGAGCACACGGGCGCCGAGTCTCATCGCCTGCTCGTGCGCCTTAACCGGGTCGTCGACGTGGAGGTCGAGGTGCACCTGCTGAGGCGCGCCGTTGGGCCAGTCGAGCGGCGTGTGCTGCGGCGCGAGCTGAACCCCGATTCGCCACTCGCCGGCCGCGTCGATGACGGTATGAAACGTCTCGTCGTCGAATACGTGCCCGTCCAGCATTCCCGCCCAGAAGGTGCTCTCGGCGCGCAGGTCTGCGGCGTCGAAGACGACGACCGTTCGTATGGGATTCATAAGGCGACCATATGAAGGCCGCAGGGGGCCGCCAGATCTGAGCCTTGGCATTCCGCCCGCAGATCTGCACGAGCGCACAGCGGCAGTTCCGGACGTTCATCAACGGCCGGGGTGGCCAATCGCCTGCCCCGCCCAGGGGTCGCGCGCCGCGATTGCTAGATGGCGGACGGGCGTGGCCGATCGAAGGCGAGCGGACATGCATGCGCCAAAGCATCCAGACGCCGCCTGGAGCGACGATTCCAACATCCGCATTTCGTTGGTGGCGGAGGGATGCCCGAGACCCCTCGTGGGCACGCGGGGTCGGGGCGATACGGGCGCGCGCGGAACGCGGCTACTAGGAGACTTCACGAAGGATCGACGTGGTTCCTGCGGGTCCCTGACCTGCGAGAATGGCACGACACCGGACAGATCGTGACTTATGATCTGGTCGGAGGTATTTCGCGAAGTCGTCGTGGCGCGCGCCTCGGGTTCAAAGAAGGACGCAGATGCAGCGCTTGCACCCGGGCTTCGTTCTGGGAAACCGATACTTGCTGTCCGAACGAATCGCGTCCGGCGGGATGGGCGATGTCTGGGCGGCCACAGACGCGGTTCTGCAGCGTCGCGTCGCCGTCAAGGTGATGCGACCCGACGCCGACCACGAAGAGGTCTTCGCGCGACGGTTCAAAGACGAGGCACTGCACTGCGCCACGTTGGTCCACACGAACATCGTCACGGTGTTCGACTACGGCGAGAACGATGGACTGGCGTACCTCGTCATGGAGCTCGTCGATGGCAAGCCGCTCTCCGTCATCCTGCGCGAACGAGGCGCCCTGCCGAGCCAAGAAGTGAGATCGATCATGGGGCAGGCGGCGCTCGCGCTCGGTGTCGCGCACGAGGCACGCGTCGTCCACCGTGATGTAAAGCCGGCCAACATCATGGTCCGCCCGGACGGACTGGTGAAGCTGACGGACTTCGGAATCGCTCGCGCGCTCGACGCCTCCGGTCACACCAGGCATGGCGAACTGCTGGGAACGCCGACCTACATCAGCCCCGAGCAGGTAACCGGGCAGACCGCCACCGGCGCAAGCGACCTGTATGCCTTGGGGGTGGTGGCCCACGAGATGCTCACCGGCCGCCGGCTGTTCGATCGCGAGACCCCGATCGCTATCGCGCTGTGCCATGTCCAGGAGCCACCGCCAGCACTTCCCGACGACGTGCCGGAGGACCTGGCACTGGTGATCGAGGACTGCCTGGCCAAGGACCCCGAGCTGCGCCCGCCGAACGCTCGGGCAGTCGCGCTGCGCCTCGGACTCGGCGACAACGAGACGCTCGGCCTCGGCTTGGGCCTGGCCTGGTCTGTCGCACCGACCTGGCCGACTGAACCGCCTCATCCTGGTCCCCTTGCGGACCCACCCGCGACCGCCGCAATCCCGAACCCGGTCTGAGAGTCCTCGGCGCCCGCGCATCTCGGCCAAGCGCGCTCCGGCTCCGCGCGCTAGCCGAACAGGTGCACCAGCTCCACCGTCAGAACCACGGCACCCATTACCCTCCGGACGGGGCTCGCCCCTCTGACCAGCTCGTCGAACGCCCAAGCCACCAGTGCCCCGCTGCCAACCGCGTCCAGCGTCGCGGTCCGACCGGAACCCAATGCCCCAGTCCAGCCGAGCGCAACAGCCAGCAGCCACACCGCCAGAGCCGGATTCGGCCACTGGGCCACGCTCACGTCGCCGTTCCCATCACGCACCCACCATCGAGCGGAAAGAACGTTGACGCGCGACGACGCGACCCGACTTGGACTGGTGGAGAGCAACGGCATACCCGCGACCCTAGGCCTCAGGGATCCGGTGCCTCACGGTGCGTCGAACGACACCCACACGGTCTTGCCCACTCCGGGCGCGCTCCGCACACCCCACGCACGACCGAGCCGTTCCACGATGAAGACCCCACGCCCCGCGGTGTCGAGTGGCCCCGGACGCCCCCGCCGCGGAACGGTGGGACTGGTGTCGGTGACCTCAACCACGACCGCTCGTTCGACCCTCGACATGCTCACCCGGAACGGTGTCCCGGCATGCGCCAAGGCGTTCGTGGCCAGCTCACTGACCACCAGCTCAACGTCATCCACCATGAGCTCCAGCCCGTGCGACCTCAGCTGGCGTCGCACGAAGCTGCGCGCGCCAGAGGCGCTGCTGGCCTCAGCCTTCAGCTCGATGTGGTGCGACCAGAGAAGGCGCCCAGCCATGGTCAAACCGCCGCGACAGGCACTGGCGCACGGCCAACGTCAGTGCAGGGTCTGGGCACAACAAGCCGTATTCGCCCAGGCTAGCCAACTACGGGGTCGGGCAGGGCGGGACGGCCTCGGCATCCTGGACGCGGGCTTGGACACTGATCGCCTGGCCGACCGTGAGGCCGACACTGACGTCGGTCGTTTGCAAACCCGAGGCGCGCATGGACCCGGCCCGGCTGGGTAGGTCTGAGCTACCGCACGACGGCACAGCGAAGGGAGGGCGACATGCCCCGCAAAGATCCTGGTCCGAGCATCAAGGACAAGGAGATGTACGAAGCGATGCGCGACGAGGGTGCAAGCAAGGAGAAGGCGGCCCGGGTGGCGAACGCGGCGGCTCGCTCCTCGCGCAGCACAGTGGGTCGCAAGGGCGGTGAGTCCGGCGACTACGAGGAATGGACCAAGGATGAGCTCATGCATCGCGCTGCCGGCCTGGGCATCAAGGGTCGATCCACGATGAACAAGGCCGACCTGATCCACGCCCTGCGCCACCACTAGGCGTCGGGGTGTCCTGCTGATGCCGAACCTCCGAGGCTGTCTTCCGCGTGTGCGGCGCCTCGACTACTGGGAAGAGTGATGAATGCCGAGTCGATCTGATGCCGAAAGCGATGTCAGCCTCCTCCGACTCCAGGATGACGTCGACTCCGACGACCTCGCGCCGGCCAGCCGTCAAGAGATTGTCGACCACCTGACCTCAATGGTCCTGCACCCGGAGTACCCATGCCTGGGTGCCCGCTCGGTCTTCAACCTCGACAGGGCAACGGTCCTCGTGCTGGACGAGCTGGGCACCGAGGCTGCAGCGCAGACGCTGCTTCGACGGCTCACCGACTTCGCTCGAGACACTGACCTGGCCGCCGGCTTCGCGTCGTTGGTCGCGGTCTTCCGTGGGCCGAACGTGGGCGACGAGCGGGAGTTCGAGACTCTGCTGTGGCGCCAGCTCGAGCTGCTCCACGCCGCTGACGAGCAGCCGTGGGACCCGGCTGTCTCGGACGACCCGGCGGACCCGCACTTCGCCTTCAGCGTGGCGGGCACCGCCTACTTTGTGGTCGGCTTGCACCCGCAGGCATCCCGCATCGCACGACGAACCCCGTTGCCCACCTTGGTGTTCAACCTGCACGCACAGTTCGAGGAGCTGCGCGAGTCGGAACGGTTCGTGCGCATGCGCGACATGATCCGTCGTCGCGACACCGAGCTGCAGGGCAGTCTGAACCCCATGGTTACCGACCACGGCTCCCACTCCGAGGCCCGTCAGTACTCAGGACGCGAGGTGCCCGCGAGCTGGGCCCCTCCGGCCGACCTGGGCGAGGACGTCGCGCGCCCCGGGACGACGTCATGAGGCGGCTTGCTCCGCAGACGGGCACGGGATTCCTGCTGCCTGAAGGGGCCCAGCTCGTCGTGGTCGACCCCACGGGTGGCCAGGTGAGCGACCTGTTCTGCTTCAACGCGATGGACCACGATGAGTGGCTGTCCAGTGGTCGCACGATCGACTACTCCGACACGATCTACCTCACCCGCGGACACCAGCTGTACAGCAACCGCAGCCGCCCCATGCTGACGATCACCGACGACACCTGCGGCCGGCATGACTTCCTGCTCACGCCATGCAGCCAGCAGACGTTTGATCTCCTCTACCCCGAGTTCGGGGGTGCGTACCACCCCAGCTGTCACGAGAACCTCTCTGCCGGACTCGCTCCCTTTGGGGTCACGCCAGACCAGATCGCCACAACTCTGAATATCTTCATGAACGTCTGGACCGAGCCCGACGGCGCGCTCCACATCGACCCGCCGACGTCGGTCGCCGGGTCCCGGTTCACGGTACGCGCGGAGATGGACCTGCACGTGGGCCTCACCGCGTGTTCGGCGGAGAAGTCCAACGGTGGCGTATGCAAGCCGATCGACTACGAACTGGTGGATGCCGAGCAGCCCGGACCACTGCGACCCTAGGACCCGCGCCGATGCCGACAGGACTGCCGAAGGAGGTGCCTCAGGAAGGCACGCGACCTGGACGACTCAGCTGATTCGTCGGCTCATGAACACGCTGTTCGGGTCTGGCCGATACCGGCCGAACGGTGCAGTCACCGCGAAACCGTGCCGGGCGTAGAGCAACCGCGCAGGCTCGAAGAAGTCCATGCTCCCGGTTTCCAGTGACATCCGACTGGCACCAGCTCGGCGCGCCTCCACCATGGCGTGCATGAGGAGCGAACTGGCGATTCCTCGGCCTCGCCATCCCGGGTCGGTTCGCATGCTCTTCAGCTCGACGTGTCCCGTCTCTACGGGCGCGATGGCGACGGTCCCGACGATCCGTCCTTGAACCCGCGCAATCCAGACGCGAACCCCGGCAGCCCGGAGCCCGTCGAGGTCGAGCGCATGTCGGCTCTCCGGCGGCGCAGTGGGCGCGAGATCGCGCAGGTGCGCTCGCAGGAAGTCCGCGAACTCAAGGTCCCCCAGGTCGGCGGGTTCGATCGAGATGGTCACCTTCACATGATGGCGGGTGCCGGTATGCCGTCGGGCCCGCCCGGCTGGTTCGGAGCCGCGCGGTTCGGCGACACCTCCGCTTATGGTCCTCAAGCACTACCGGGGGTGCCACTGCGGCATCGGGTGGCGTCCCAGGCGCCGCGGCACAGTGGGAACACGTCGGACGACCCACCGAGACTGGGCCGCCCAAGCTGCAAGTGAAGAGATGAGAAGGGATCCGATGAGTACCATCGAAGCGGCTGCCCATTCCCCGGCGGTCTGCCCCAGTCGCCCCATGCCGTATGGACGCGCCGTTTGGCTCGGACTGGTCGCCGGCTGCACGGCGGTCGAGACCTACAGCCTCGCGCGCAGCGTCAACCATGGGACGTTCTCCGACTTCAACCGGTGGGCCTTGCGCACCTCGACCCCGCTCGGGCGCAGGGCGTTCCGAGTCGGTTGGCCGATGTTCGCCGCGTGGTACTTCGTCCACATCACCCCACCGGCCAACAGAGTGCACACGTCGTCGTAGGCGCCACTAGTCGTTGACCTCGCCGAGGTTCGCGAGATGACGCGCCCCGGACCGCACGGCGCGATTGGCTCTTCCGAGACTCGATTCACTCGCCCGCGGCCGCGCGGCGGATTATGCTTCTTACCAAGGGGACGACCTGGTGACTCGCTCGTTCCTCGGTTGGATTGGACCGGTCATCGCACGCCGGACTCGTGCTCTAAGTGGGAGTGAGCACCATGCGCCCTGTGTGTGCGATCGTCGCCCTAATGGCCTCGCTCGGGCTGGCTGGTTGTGGTGCGTCGCGACCGATCCTGGTGCCCACTCCGCCCTCGCCCCCTTCCTCGACGTCGTCCTCGACGACGGCCACGAGCGTTGGACCCGTCCCTGACGCCTCCGCAACCGGGCCCCCGCCTGCCCCGATCGCGGCGGGGTCGAACAGCCCGCGGCGTCGAGCGGCAACCCGGCTTGTCGTGGTCCGCCCCGTTCGCTTCGGAAAGCCGGCGAACGGCTTCGTCGCGACGCCTCAACCGGGCCACACTCTTGCCTGGTGCAACGGGGCCTCTCGCGGTGCCGTGAACCGGGGAGTCTACGACTGCGGCAGCTCTGCCGACTACGGAGTCGCGTGCTGGCGAGCGTCCGCCAGGGCCACCATGTACTGCCTTCAGAACCCCTTCGGAAAGAACCTGGCTCAGCTCGCGCTGACCGATACCGCCCTTCCCGGGGCTCCTGCGCCCGTCGTGGCGACGCCTCTCGGCCTGGTCCTGGACGACGGCGCGCACTGCCTGATCCGCGACGGCGGGTCGTGGTCGTCGCTGCCGGGGTACCCCGAGTGGTACGGCACGTACTTCTGCAACTCCGCGAACGACCAGATCGTGTGGGCGCCCGGCGTCAGCGACGGCGTCGACCGCACCACTGCAACGTGGACGGTCGTCACCACCGGAAGGTCGAGCACCCCAGTCACGCATGCCGTGACGATGGCCTACTTCGCCGGCTACTGACCGAGCCGTCGCCTCAATAGCCTGCCCGCTGACCGGGAGTGTCTCCTGACCCGTATCCGTCGACATGGTCCGAGATCTGGGTCCGCCGCAGCAGCTCCTGGTGCCAGTGCTCGTCCCAGCCCGCCATGTCCGCATCGTCTGGCGACGGTTCGGGCTCGGCGCCGTCCCACCCGGCATACCCGCTGAAGAGTCCAAACGCCGCCTCGCTGTGGATGACCTTGCCAGCCAACCTCCGCAGCACCCGCTCGGGGCAGTTGGCCAACAGGGCGCCCGGGACGCGGCGCTCTCCACTGGTGACCAGATGGGCCAAGGGGTGAACGTCGTCAGCGCCGAGGCGGAGCCCGGCCACCAGCACGGTCTGCACCGTGCTGAGCACCACGAGCCGGTCGCTGGCTTCGAGCGCGCGCAGCGCCTCGAGATGCGCCGCCTCCAGGGCATCGGCCGGCGCCGTACGCAGCAAGAAGCGGTACTGGCGGACGACGGGATCCTCGGCGGGCACGGCTTCCTGGTTGGCCCGCTCGGACTCTCGGTCGCCATGGGACAGGTGCGGTAGGCGCCGGATGATCCGGTTCACCCTTCGAGGGTAGTCCCGGTCGGCAGTCGATCCTCGGCCAATTGTCGTACTCGCCGGCACTTCGAAGCAGCATGCCCCACGGTCGCCTCGGGTGATGACAACGGCGCCGTCGCGTAGCGTCCCGGCGCGCGCGACCTGGCGTCCGCCAGTAGGGCGTCTCGGCACCGGCGGCACGCTGGTGATGCCCATGACCGTCTTGGTCGAGCAGTACTGGCGCGGGATCAGCGCGGGCCTGGCCCACCACGGCATCCCGGTCGGCACTTCGAGCCACGGTCACAGACCGGGGTTGAGCGGACCAACACCGGCTCGCCCTGGCGCCGACCTGTTGGTCGTCGCCAGGGCGAGGAGGTTGATGCGCCTGCCTGGTGGGAGCCAGGCGGGTTCAGACCGTGTGGTAGTCGAGCTCCTCCTCCTCGGGGAGCACCACCTCAGAGACCATCTCCTGGATCTTCTCGCTGGGCAGGGCGACCGCCATCGCCCAGTAGTAGATGACCAGGCTGAACACTGCGACGGCGAGCATGTCCCACCACAGCTTGAAGATCGGGTCCTTGAGTGGACCGAAGTCGCTGAAGTAGACGATCAGACCCATGCCGACGAGGTACACCGGCAGCCAGGACGCGGCCCGCCAGTCCAGCACAGGCTCGCGGTCGTTGAGGTGGAACACCCGGCTGATGATGAGAATCAGGTATCCGATGAGGATGGCCACTCCCAGCTTCCAGTCAGTCGTCCACCCGGACCACAGGATGATGAGCCCCGAGATCACGAACGCCAACGGCGAGAGGAACTCCGCTGCGGGCAGCCGGTACGGCCGCTGGGCATCTGGAAGCCTGCGCCGGAACACGCCCAGAGAGAGCGGCGCACCGGCATACATGAGCACTGAGGCGCTCGTGATCAGGCCCACCAGTGACTGCCAGCTCGGGAACGGTAGGAAGCAGATGCATCCGGTGATGAATGCAGCGATGAGCCCGACACTCGGCACGCCGCGCGGGGTCAGCCGCTCGAAGACGGTCGGGATGTAGCCGTTGCGCGACAGCCCGTAGGAGACGCGTGAACTCCCCGTGGTGTAGATCAGGCCGGTGCCTGCGGGGGAAATGATGGCGTCCGCGTACAGCACCGCGGCGAGCCAGCCGATGCTGAGCAGAGTTGCGAGCTCGGCGAACGGGCCTGTGAACACCGTGTAGTAGGCCTTGCTGCTGGTGTCGGTCCAGGTCTTGCCGATGGCGCTGGCCGGCAGCGCGTAGAGGAAGGCCAGCTGCAGGGCGATGTAGATGACCATGCCGATGAGGATCGAGCCGATGATCGCGAACGGCACGTCACGGCGCGGGTTCTTGCTCTCACCGGCGAGCTGGTCTGCCTGCTCGAAACCTAAGTAGGAGAAGATGATTCCGCTGGTGGATACGGCGCCGAGAATGCCCTTGATTCCTTCCGGCGACCAGCCGTTCGCCGCGCTGAAGTTGCTCGGGCGGAAGTTGGCAAAGGCCAGCACGAAGATCGTGAGCAGGGGGATGGCCACCTTCCACCAGGTCGCGGCGCTGTTGGTTGCCGCGAGCCTTCTCACACCGAGGAAGTTGATGGCCGTCAGGATGGCCATGAGAATGACCGCCACGACGATTCCTGGTCCGGTGAGCACGCCGGTCTTGGCGTCGAGCCAGCTGTTGGCGAAGCTGTAGTGCTGCGCGTAGGTGAGCATCGCAGAGACCTCGATCGGTGCCACCGTGGCTGCCTGCAGCCAGGAGAACCAGCCGAACGAGGCCCCGGCAACGCCACCGAAGGCGTAGTGCGGGAAGCGGGCGGTGCCGCCCGAGACGGGGTACATACCGCCGAGCTCGGCATGCACCAGAGCAAGGATGAGGATGGCGACGCCACCGATCACCCACGAGATGATGGCTGCCGGTCCTGCGGCCATCAGCCCCTTCTGGGCGCCGAAGAGCCAGCCTGAGCCGATGATGGATCCCATCGAGGCCCAGAGCAGCCCGATCAGACCGACCTCTCGGCGCAAGGTATGGGTGGATCGGCTGGGCCGGTCCGTCGCTGTTGTCGACATGACACAAACCTCCTGGGACAAGGTCCGGTCACGCGAGCAAGCACTCCTGCGCCCCACGCGCCGAGCCGATTTCACGGAGAACGCCGTCGTCTACGGCGTTATTCGAAATTCTAGACATGCGACGCCGGAAAGCGGGGAAATTGCTGCCGCCCAGGCGCGCCTTTCAGCAGATTTGGTCGATGTGCCACGCGCGCGACGCGGCACCATGGGCTGATGCGAACCAACTGGGCCGGCAACCTGACCTACCGGGCCGCGCAGCTGGTCCGACCGACCTCGCTCGAGGCCCTTCAGGAGCTCGTCGCGCGGGAACCTAGGCTGCGCGTCCTGGGCTCGCGGCATTCGTTCAACGACATTGCTGACACCGATGGCGTGCAGGTCAGCCTGGACCGTATGCCGCAGCACCTGGTCATTGACGACGCGGCCGCCTCGGCGACGGTCAGCGGCGGAGCCCTCTATGGCGACGTGTCACGAGCGCTGCACCGCCACGGATGGGCGCTCGCCAACCTCGCGTCCCTGCCGCACCTCTCCATCGCGGGTGCGGTGAGCACCGGAACGCATGGGTCCGGTGACCGGAACCTCTCGCTCGCGGGCGCTGTGCGCGGCCTTGAGCTGGTTGGCTCCAAGGGCGACGTTCGTCGCCTCACTCGCGGGGATGCCGACTTCGACGGCAGCGTCGTCGCACTCGGCGCCCTGGGCGTGGTCATCCGCGTCGCGCTGGATATCGAGCCCTCATTCGACGTCGCACAGACCGTGTTCACCGGACTTCCCTGGGATTCGCTCGACCAGCATTTCGACGCGATCACCTCTCAGGCCTACAGCGCGAGCTTCTTCACGCGATGGGTCGGTGCGCACGTGGACCAGGTGTGGCTGAAATACCGCGCGGGCGAGGGGAATGCGCCACTGAGCCTGCACGGAGCGACCCCCGCGACTTCGCGCATGCACATGCTCGCCGGCGGAGCGCTCCCGTCGGTGACGACCCAGGGCGGCCAGTACGGGCCGTGGCTGGACCGGCTGCCGCATTTCCGGATGGAGTTCACCCCGAGCAGTGGTGCGGAGCTTCAAAGCGAGTACTTGTTGCCACGAGCCAACGCGGCCTCGGCGTTCGCCGAACTACGCCGGCTCGGCCCTCGCATTGCGCCGCTTCTGCAGGTCTGCGAGATCAGGACTGTCGCTGCCGACTCCCTCTGGCTCAGCGGCAGCTACGAGCGAAAGGTCGCGGCCATCCATTTCACCTGGCAGCCGGACAGCCCTGCCGTCCTCGCGCTGCTCCCCACGATCGAAGATGCGCTGCTGCCTCTGGGCGCCCGACCGCACTGGGGCAAGTGCTTCACCGTCCCCGGTCACCAGCTCGCCGACCTCTACCCGAGGTTCGCCGACTTCCAGGTCCTCGTGGCCAAGGCCGACCCTGGCGGAACCTTCAACAACACGTTCCTCGACAGAGTCCTGTGGGGTTGACCGCCGCGCATCGGCACGGGCGCTGACCGGGTGTCCGACAGGCGCGGTGGCGTTCGGAGTGTCCGATCGCACGATCGCGCGCGTTGCCGCAACACTGCGGTCATGACGATCAAGACCTCGATGTCACCGTGGCACCGCCACCCCGCCGTGCGTTCCGGCGAGGCCCTGTCACTTGGCGAGCGCGCCGCCGACCGGATGCGCAACGTTATGGGGTCCTGGCCCTTCGTATTCGGCTTCTTCGCGGTGATGATCAGCTGGGCCATCGCCAACTCGGTGTTTGCCCTGGGCGGCCCGAACGGCTTCGACCCCTACCCCTACATCCTGCTCAACTTGTTCCTCTCGATGCTCGCCGGCGTCCAGGCTGCCGCCCTGCTCATCGCAGCCAAGCGTTCCGACTCGGTCGCCGCAGAGATCGCCCTACACACCGAACGCAACACCGACGACCTGAAGACCTTGCTTGCCGAGAACACCTCGATCACCGAGCAGGTCAAACGGCAGACCGACCTGCTCGAGGAGATCCACCGCCACGTCAGCGCGCTCGGTACGGGTCATGAGAAGCTCTGAGCTGCGATGAGTCCGATGCAGACACTCACGACGGGCCTCGGCCTGCTCGAGTCGCCCCGATGGGTCGGCGATCGACTGTGGTTCGCGGACTGGACCGGCGGCAAGATCCTGGCGATCGGGGCGTCCGGGCCGCCGGAGCTCGTCGTCGAACACCCCTCGCTGCCATTGTGCTTTGACCTCCTCCCCGATGGCTCGCCCCTGCTGGTCTCCGGTCCGAGGCAGGCACTGTTGCGGTTGGGCGATGACGGCGCGCTCACGGCATACGCCGATCTCGCTCCCCTGTCCCAGTTCGGCTACAACGACATCGTGGTGGATGGGCGCGGCAACGCCTACGTCAACAACGGCAACGCGCAGTTCGGGACCATGACCCCACCTGGCGCCACCGCACCAGGATTCGTCGCCCTGGTGACCCCAGACGGCACGGCCTCGGTGGTCGCTGAGGACCTCGCGTTCCCCAACGGCATGGCCGTCACCGCCGACAACGGCACGCTCGTGGTGGCCGACTCCTATCGTCACCAGCTTGTCGGGTTCGACATCGCACTGGACGGCACCCTGTCCGGGCGGCGCGTGTGGGCCGATCTCGGCGACGACTCCCCCGACGGCATCTGCCTCGATGCGCAGGGCGCTGCCTGGTATGCGTCCGTCCCGGGACAGCACTGCGTGCGTGTCGCAGAAGGCGGCAAGGTTCTCGACGCGGTCACCCTCGACCGAGGGGCCTTTGCCTGCATGCTCGGTGGCCCAGACCGCACCACGTTGTACGTGGTCGGCGCCCGGTGGCCTGGCGCCGAGCGCCTGATGAACTACGCGGACTGGGACGGCACCGTCTGGTCAGTCCCCGCACCCGCGGCGGGTGCAGGCTGGCCCGGACCACCGTACTCACGTTCCACCGTCGCGACCCGCACGCGGTAGTCCTGGTACCAGACCTCTTGGCCCCGGCGCTGGGCGACCAGATGGGCTGCGACGCCCTTCCAGGCGCGCGCAGCGTCCTGGTCGACCCAGTAGGAGACGGTGATGCCGACGTCCTCCCGAGCTGACTCGATGCCCAGATAGCCCGGTTGCCTCGCCGCGAGCTCGCACATCGACTGCGACATCACCTCGTACCCTCGGTCCCCTTCCGTCCTGGTCGAGGTGAAGATGACCGCGACGTAGGGAGGCTCGGGTGTCTGGGCGAAAGAAGAGCCGGTCACCCCACGATCATCCCCGGCGACCGAGGGTTCGAGCGACCTAGACGCTGCCGGCGACCGTGTTGAACAACGTGGACAGGTTGGTGCCGAGCAAGGCAACCGCGACGATGATCACGATCGCGATCAACGCGACCATCAGGCCGTACTCAACGGCGGTGGCGCCGTGCTCGCGCTTGGCGAGCGCGGTGCGGAACGGTCCAGAGAACTTGGTAACGAAGTGTGTCATGGCGGTGGCCCTTCACCCTGAAAGCTTTGGTGCGCAGCTGCGCTTGTGCAGCCAAGGTTCCCGCAGTTGCAGCATGCAACCAATCGTCCGTTCGGGCGACCCGGAAGTCGGTTCTTCTCCGGATGGCCGGTTTCGCGGCGCCTCATGCCTTCGACGCTGCCTTGGGCCTCTGCCCGCCCCGATCAGGTGATGTGCTCGGCGAGATGGACGAACTCGTACCCGGCTCCACTGAGCTCAGGCAAGGCCCGGCTCATCCCCGCTGCAGTGGCGTGCAGGGGGTGGTTCATGTGCCCGATGACGATGGCGCCGGGACGGACGGCTCGCATCGCCGTGGCGACCTGCCGAGCTGAGAACGTCGCCCCACCGTCCCCGTTGACCGTGAAGCCCACCGGATACATCCCGAGGTCTCGGACCACGCTGGCCGCCACGTCGTCGTAGAACGCGGTCCCGCAACGGAACAGGCGAACCGGACGGCCCAGCAGGTCGGCCATGAACGCGGCGTTCGTCTCGACCTCGTCGTAGACCTCGCGGACGCTGCGTGTCCCGGAGATGCCATAGGCCCAGCGACCCCGCACCGACAGTGGCTGATGTCGTGTGCCGTGGTTCGCCAGGTCGAACAGCGGGTCCTGCGCCAGCTCGCGAGCGACCTCGCGGTTCGCCAGGATCCAACGATGGTTGAGGAAGAGCGTCGCCTTGATGCGATGCCTGCGAAGCAGTGCGACCAGGGCAGAGTCGTACCCGCTCCCGCCCCGACCGCCGCACGCGTCGAAGGTCAGCGCCACGACCTTCTGGTCGCCAGTGTTCAGCCGGGTGACGACTCCTGGGACCTCCAGGCCCCATCGGCTGGGCTGGACCGAGCCGAAGGCGGCCTCGACCTCGCTGAGGCTCGCCCCGGCCGGGCCACCAACGAGACCGGGCGAACCCAGACCAGGCGAACCCAGACCAGGCGATCCCGGACCAGGCGACCCCGAAGCAGGTGACCCAAGTCCAGTGGGCGTCGGACTCGCTGCCAGACCGAGCGTCGCCACCGGAGCCTGCTGGGGGCGGGCGCACGCGGCCAGGACGAGGCCACAGCCCACACCCAAGGCGACGCGGCGAGAGACCTGCCGCTCGCCGCCACCGGAAGGAGCCCTCTGGCTCGACGCCGTGTCCACGCGGGGAACCTACCGGCGACCACCTGAGACGCGGCAAAGGAGCCGACGCGCTGGCGTGTCATCCGGCCCGTCATCCGGTGGGTCATGCCGCTCGGTGCCCACGCCAACCCCGACGCCAACCCCGCGTCACCCCCACGCCACCCCCACGCCACCCCTGCGGCGCGGACGCCACGCACGGGCTCAGGCCGCCTTGTTTACAGTGGTGGCCATGTTCTCGTCGGAGCTCGGCGCGCTTCGGCTCGCCCGTGCCTTCGGCTTTGCCATCGCCGCGTTCGGGCTGTCGGTGGCCGCACACGTGATGGCGGGTGGCACCCCGCCGTCGGTGACCGCCTCCCTGGTGCTGGGCGGCGCGACGCTCTGGGTCTCCCTCTTCCTCACCGGGCAACGGCGCGGATCGCGCTCCATCGTCGCTGCCATGGGTCTGCTCCAGCTGCTGCTGCACCAGGCTTTGATGATGTCCGCCGCGGGGAGTCGATGCGCCGCGCTCGATGCTGCCGGGAGCCATCTCCACACCCTGGGCGCCGAGGCGCGGTCTG
>DASYGI010000027.1:0-3385 GCA_035999925.1 Pedococcus sp. | reverse complement strand
TCTCCTCCAGGTCCTCGCGGATCTGGTGGTAGACGACCTCCGACTCGTACTGTGCCGCGACGCCGCCGATCAGGCGCTGCTTCTCCGCCTCGGGGATGCCCAGGCGGTCGTACGTGTTCTTGATATCGGCCGGAAGCTCGTCCCAGGTGGTCGCCTGCTTCTCGGTGGACTTCACGAAGTACTTGATGTTCTGGAAGTCGATGCCGGTCAGGTCGCTGCCCCAGTTCGGCATCGGCTTCTTGCCGAACAGCCGCAGGGACTTCAGGCGCAGGTCGAGCATCCACTGCGGCTCGTTCTTGCGAGAGGAGATGTCACGCACGACGTCCTCGTTGAGGCCACGCTTGGCCGTGGCGCCAGCGGTGTCGCTGTCCGCCCAGCCGTACTCGTAGCGCCCAAGGTCCTTCAGACCTGGGTTCAGCTCCTCGATGTGGGTGCTCATCGCGTGGACCCTTCCTTCGATGGGGTGGGGACAACAGTGGGGTGGGCAGTGGTGGCCCGCGCAACCGGGCTCGGGGCGACGCTCGACGTGGGGACGAACGTCGTGCAGACGTGGTCGCCGTGCGCCAGCGTGGCCAGACGTTGGACGTGCACGCCGAGCAGCCGCGAGAACGCGTCAGTTTCAGCGTCACAGAACGCAGGAAATTCCCGCGCCGCGTGCTGAACCGGGCAATGCCCCTGACAGAGCTGTATGCCGGTCCGCGGCCCGGAGCCACCAACCTCACCCATCGGACGTGCCGAGGCGGCGAACCCGTCGCGGGTCAGGGCGGCCACGAGGGCGTCGACCCGGGCGGCGGTGTCGCTGCCCGCGGCAGCCAGCTCTGCGGCATACCGCTGCTCGAGCTCGCCGACGCGCGCCTCGGCGAAGCGGCGGACCGCCGCGGGCCCGGCCTCCTCGGCGAGGAACCGCAGGGCCTGGGTGGCCAGGTGGTCGTAGTCGGACTCGAGGGCCTGGTGGCCGGCGTCGCTCAGCACGTAGGCACGCGCCGGGCGACCGCGGCCGCGGTGCCCGTGAGCCAGCTCGCGCTCCACGATCAGGTGGTCCTCGACGAGGTTCTCCAGGTGGCGACGCACGGCCGTAGGGGTGAACCCGAGCTCGTCGGCGAGGGTCGCGGCGGTGATCGGGCCTCGCTCGCTGATGGCATGCAGCACCCGGTCGCGTGTCCGCGACTCGAGGACCGGGGGCGCCTCAGCGATATTCACAACGCCAATGTTACGTAATTAGCAGGTGAACCGGAAAGCAAGGCCCGCCTAACCTCGCGGCGGCTCAGTCCAGCAGGCCCTGGTCGCGTGCCACCGCCACGGCCTCACCGCGGCCCGACGCACCCAGCTTGGCAAGGATGTTCGAGACGTGGACGCTGGCGGTCTTGGCGCTGATGAACAGCTGCGTTCCGATCTGGCGGTTGCTCCGGCCCAGGGCCACGAGGGCCAGGATCTCCTGCTCCCGCGCGGTCAGGGCCTCACCGCGGTGGTGCGCCGGACGCACAGCACTCGACGGCAGGCCCCCGACGGCGCGGATCTCGGCCTTGAGCGGCTCCGACCCGAGCTCGCGGGCCACGTCCAGGGCCGTCCGGAGGATCGCCCCCACCCGGGGGTCCCCCACAGCCTGGAGAGCAGCGGCCTGGCGGACCCGGGAGCGGGCCGCCTCATAACGGTGGCCGTACGCCTCGAACCCACCCACGGCTTCGTCCCAGAGCCGCACCAGCTCGGCGCTGTCCACGGGCTCTCCGCCGAGCCAACGCAGCCGCAGGTCCTCGGCCCTCAGCCGCGCCACCCACGCCGTCGACTCCAGACCGCCATGGCCTCGAGGGGCGGCGAGCTCCCAGGACTGCTCCCCGGCCTCGGTGGCCGCGCGACCCCGCGCGAGCAGGGCAGCCCGCGAGGCGGATGGCGCCTTCTGAAGATGAGCGGCCAGCTGCCCCAGGAAGACCGCGCTGATCCGCAGCTGCGCCTGGAAGTTCGGCTGCCAGATCCGGCTCAGCTCGGTGACCACCTCGTCATGCGCCGCGATGACAGCCTCGAGGTCGCCCGCGTGGCCATGCAGGTCGATCGCCGCGCTGCCGGCGAGGACCGCGGCCAGTCCGTCGGCGTCCCACCAGGGGCGGATCTGGGCGAGCTCTTCGCGCCACCCGTCGCCGACGCGACCGGGCGTGACGTCTCCGCGACCGGCAGTCACATAGAGGCCCGCCGCGAGCAGCAACGCCGCGGCCGGCTGCGGCGGGGTCTGGCCCCCGATGTCGAGGATGCGTCTCGCGTCGTCCCACCGCCCGCTCTCATAGGCGGCGATCGCCGCGAGGAGCCGGCAGTCGAAGGCGTAGGGCGCCCACATCCGGCCCGCGCTTCGACCAGCCTCGGCACCCGCCAGATAGACGTCGACCGCATGGTCCAGACGCCCCGAGCGATGATGCAGGGAGCCCAGATGGTGGAAGGCCCGGACCTGAGCGACGTCGCCGACGGCCCGCGTCTGGGCGATGATCCGCTCGAGGGTGGCCCGGCTGGTGTCGGGGTCGCCGGCACGTTCCAGGACGCGGGCCGCGACCACCCGGATCTCGTCCGCGACGTCGGGAAGACCCGCAGCCTCCGCCGTGGTCACCGCCTCGTCGACGGCCTGCATCGCCTCGGGGTCACGGCCTCGGTCGGCGAACGCTTGAACCCTGGCCGCCAGCAGCCGTGCCCTCGCATGGGGGTAGTCCCGTTGGCTGCCCTCCAGCAAGGCGAGCCCGGATCGGGTCAGCTCCAGGGTGTCGACGTACTTCTCGGTGAGGCGCGCGGTCGTGGCCAGGGCCGCCAGCAGCTCGGCCCTGCCCCCGATGTCGGCGCCAGAATCGCGCCTGGCGAGCCGGTCCTCGATGAGCTCCACGCCCTTGAGGGCCTGCCCCTTGGCGGTCGCAGCGGCAGCGGCCCGGAGCACCACCTGGTCGGCCTTGGGGTCGGTGTCGCTGATGAGAGCCAACGCCCGTTGGTAGTGCTGCCAGGCCTCCTGAGGGCCTCCCACCGAGAGCGCATCGTCCCCGGCGTGCACGCTCGCGGACAGCGCGAGCTCGGTGTCGCCTGCAGCGGACGCATGCCGGGCGACGTCGGCCCATCCGCCGAGCGTGGGATCGGCCGTCAGCACCTCGGCGTACCGGGCATGGGTTCTGACCCGCTCCCCCGGGAGCAGGTCGTCGTACACGGTCTCGGCCAGCAGCGCGTGACGGAAGGCGTAACCACCGGACTCGGTCGAGACCAGGATGTGGTGCTCAACGGCGTCGCGAAGTCCCTCGTCGAGCTCGGCGTCACTGAGCCCGGCGACCCCCGCCAGCACGACGTGCGAGACCTGCCGGCCAGCAGCCGACGCCACCCGGACGACGTGCTGCCCGACGCTGCTGAGCTGGTCGAACCGGACGAG
>DASYGI010000026.1:0-21339 GCA_035999925.1 Pedococcus sp. | reverse complement strand
GACCACGAAAGGGATCACAAGGCCGGTGCACGACTCGTCCTTGAGCCGCTGAGGGCCGACCATGCACGAGAGATGAGTGTCGTACTGAGGGATCCCCTGTTGTACACGTTCATCGGCGGTGGTCCGCCTTCCCTGGCAGCGTTGGAAGCTCGGTATGCCGTCCAGGCACCGGGACGCTCGCCCGATGGGCAACAGCTATGGCTGAACTGGATCGTGCGCCTCGTAGAGAGGGGCCAAGCCGTCGGCTTCGTCCAAGCCACCGTGACCGGCACGTCGCCGCGGCGGACCGCCGAGGTCGCCTGGGTGATCGGCGTCGAATACCAGGGCCGAGGTTACGCGCGAGAGGCGGTCATGATGATGCTCTCCCGGTTACAGGCCATCGGAGTCGAGACCACCCGGGCTCACATTCACCCCGAACATCATGCGTCGAACGCGGTAGCCCGGGCTGCGGGGCTATCCCCGACCGGGCTTCTCATTGAGGGCGAGATGCGTTGGCAGGGGCATTCTTGATCCTCACCCGGTCCGGGGCTGAGCAGTTCACCTTGCCCGCCGGCCCCACTCCAAGCCGAGCGTGCTTAGGAGGCTCGTCATGCACCGGCTCTGCCTCGAAGGAGCCGAGCGCCGACTTGCTGACCGCCGAGGACCGGCCGCCGCTCACACGTACGCTCACACATGGGCTCAGACTCACTGAGACCCCTCAAACCGGCTGGACGACCACCACGCCTGGGTCGCTGTCATCTAAGCGGGCGCGAGCTGGACCCTCGCCGAGTCCGTAGGTTGTCGGTTCGAATCCGACGGGGCCCACAAAACTGCAGGTCAGAGGGTTCCTGGCTCGTCGGGCTACCGGCTGGTTCACACATGCAGCAAGGAAGCCCGCCATTCAACCGGCTCGTCGTGGACCGTTTAACTGAAGCACAGCCGCTTCTTCCGGGAAATTTAGTCTGGCCTCCGCCGATGTCGAACTACCACAACGACCTGATGGAGTCGATCATGGGCCTTCACCAGACCGAGGGCACCGACGTCTTCCACCAACGGCCGTTCAAGACCCTGGCCGAATCGAGAACGCCACTGCCGGCTGGATCCCCTGGTGGAACAACCGACGCCTGCACGGAACCCTCGGGATGCTCGCCCCCCGGCAGAGACCGAGCAAGCCCACCACGCTGCCCTCACCACCGAGGAGCACCCGGATGGGGACGGCAGGAAAGTCCCGACGCGTTAGCTAGGCCTCGCGGCTGACTTCGATGCTCTCGGTGACCAGGTAGAACTTGAAGTCGGTGCGTCCGGCAGGTCCGCGTTCGACCGGCAGTGGGTGGTCGTCGAACCACGCCCGATACCGCTCGTAGGCCGCCTCGTCGGCAAAGTGCATCTCGGCGATCCGGTAGAAGCTGTAGCCCTCCGCCACAGGAGCCGTTCCACCGGAGGCTTGGCGCACCGGTCGCCGCACCTTGTTGAAGACGAGGCGGTCGAGATGGGGGTTGCTGAGCAGATCGGGCGCGTGCACCTCGAACAGCCACCGCTCGTAGTCCTCGGGTGTCACTCCGGGCACGATGTCGTAACCGAGGATCGCCTTGACTGTCATGCGTTCCCTCCTGTGCTGATGGTCCATTCGAAGGCACGAGCCTCTTCGCCGAAACCTTCGAGCCGGACGCGGTAGGGGTGAACCCGCACGCCGACGAGGTCCGCGGCCACCTGCTCCGGGTTTCGCAGGGGCGCGGCGGTATGGCCCTGCGCGCGCTGTCGGTCGACCTCGCGGCGGTAACATCCCTCCGTCCACTGCGCCCCCATGAGCTCGGCACGCCCGCGCACGAAGACGGCCCGTGGAGGCAGCCGACCGAGGTCGAAGACATGGGGACGGCTGTTGGTCGCCCCCGGGGCAGGTGCCCCCACCCACGTGGCCAGGACGCGGGGGTCGCGTCGTATCTGAGCCAGTCGAACATGGGCACTGCGCTGCACCATCGCCACGGACCAGTCCGGCTCGAGAAAGGCCGTCATGGATCGCCCTACGGGAAAGCCTCGAGCATCGAGGGTCGTCACCTGGGCGAACCCGGCCTCGGCCAGGACGAAGCGCATGGCAGCGCGCCGAGCCGACTCGAGGTCGCGGGCCACCCCCGTCCCGGGTTCGGACACGAGGTCAGCCATCACGGCGCGCGACGTGCTCGGCGGCAAGGAAGGCAAGGCCGAAAGCGGGGAGCAGCCCGTTGCCTGCGAGGTAGCCACCCGCGCCGTGACCAGAGATGCCCGCAGCCGCACCGCCGGAGGCGTACAACCCGGGGATGGCGCCACCATCGGACCTCAGCACCCGGGCATGCCCGTCGACCAGGAGGCCACCCTGCGTGTGGAACAGGGCCGGGCGAACGGCGATGGCGGCATACCGGGGCTGCAGCGGCGCCTCCCAGTAGGTCCGCCCGAACTCGTCTGGAGTGCCGGCAGCACTCGCCTGCGTGCGCTCGATCGTCGCCTCCAGCGTGGCGGCATCGAGGCCGGCCTGGGCCGCGAGGTCAGCGGCGGTCTCGCCCCAGCGCAGGGCGCCGGACTCCACAGTGTCTCGATAGTCCTGGAAGCCCTGGCATGCCTCGTGCACCCGCTCATCGAGGACGATCCACGCCTCACCCCCAGCATGCTCAAGGATCTGCGCGGCATACTCCGAGTAGCCGGTCGACTCGTCGCCGAACCGGCGGCCCGAACGGTCGACCAGGAAGGCGCCGTGCATGACGGTCGCCCACCCGGCCAGGGTCGCCGCAGGCATGGCAAGAGCCGCATGTCCTTGGTATGCGTCGAGGAACCCCGTTCCCGCGCCGAGACGCTCGCCGATACGCAGCGCATCGCCTCTCGACCCTTCGCTGCCGTGGTAGACAGCACCGGCGATCTCAGGGATGTGGGTGGAGACGAGCGCGCGGTCGGCGCCGAAGCCGTTCGTGGCCAAGAGAACCGATCGCGTCGGGATGCGCTCCTCGCCCGCGGCACCCTGGATCACGACCGCTTCGACACCGTCAGCACCCTCGACCACGTCGGTGAGAGTCGCCGGCACCATGAGGTCCACCAGGTCCGAGCGCCGCACGGCGCGAACGAGGTCGCGCAGCAGGTTCCGGCCCGCACGGTCGGGGACGGTGTGGCAGCGGAAGCTCGAATGTCCGGGGTACGGGAAGTCGGTGACGAGCGAGAGCGGCAGATTCAGCTCGTCGGCCATCCACTCCACGAGGCGGGCGCTGACCTCGCTGAGCGCTTCGGCGATCGTGGCATCCGCCTCACCGTGAGTCTTGGCCATGATGTCAGCGAAGAAGCGCTCGGCGGAGTCCTCGACCCCCCCCTCGCGCTGCCACCGGCTCCCGGCACCCGGGATCATCGCCGTCGACATCGCCGTGTTGTTGCCGACGGCGAAGTGCTCGTTGCGCTCGACCACGAGGACCGACAGGCCGAGCGATGCCGCCCGCAGAGCGCCGACGAGACCACCGCCCGCACCGGCGACGACCAGATCGGGGCCCTCGCCGGTCATGCCGGTCCCCCGACCGTCCCGGCCATGGCTACCAGCCGCAGCGCGGTCCAGGTGGGGTCGACCAGGGTCGGCCCCGCAACGGATCGTGCGATGTCCACGGCAGAGCAGGCATTGATGACGTAGTCGCACGGCAAGGAGGCCACCGTCCGGTCCACCGCCGCCGCCCAGAGTGCGTCGTCGGCGATGTCCTCGACGGACAGGTCGAGTACCACGGTGCTGCGCTCGGGGGTCATGCCGTAGGACTTCAGCTTGCGGTCCAGCTCGGACGCGATCGCCTGGTTGCGCGCCACAGCCCCCAGGCGGCCACCGAACCCTGCCAAGAAGTGCGCGCTCAACCGGCAGATGCCGAACACCGGCAACGGTATCGACTGTTCATGCTCGACGACGGGGTCCAGCACGCAGTCGGGCAGTAGCCCATCCACATCCGTGAGGTCTGCCTGCCCGAAACGGGCGAGCAGGGCCTCTTCGGAGGCGACGATGTCCTCGGCGGTCTCGAGGGAGCGCGGTACGTGTGAACCTGACCCCACATCCTCGAGCCGCACGCTGACGCCTTGCGGGGCAAGCCGGTCGTAGCGGCCCTGACGCCTGCGCAGCTCGTCGTCGCTGACGTGGATCGGGGTGATGGCAAGCAGGCGCATGGGCGCTCCCTTTCGGATGTCGGATCGGCCTAGGTGCCGAGGTACGCCTCGCGCACCCTCGGGTCGTCGATGAGCTCAGTCCCCACCCCGTCGAGGACGACACTGCCGTTCTCGACCACATACGCACGATCGGAGATCGCGAGTGCCTGCTTGGCGTTCTGCTCCACGATCAGGACCGTGACACCGGTGTCACGAATCGCCGTGATGGCCTTTAGCACCTGAGCGACCAGGTTGGGCGCGAGGCCCACCGAGGGCTCGTCCAAGGTCAGACAGCGAGGCCGGGCCATCAGCGCCCGTCCGATGGCGAGCATCTGCTGTTGGCCGCCGCTCATGGTGCCCGCACGCTGCCGTCGGCGTTCGGCCAAGATGGGGAACAGGTCGAACACCTGGTCCAACGAGGGCCTGATCGAGGAACGCGGCTGGGTGTAGGCACCCATCTCGAGGTTCTCGCCCACCTCCAGATTGGCGAACAGCGCCCGGTCCTGGGCGACGTGCACCAACCCCGCCTGGACGATGGCCTCCGGCCGGCGGTTCTGCACCTCCTCGCCTTCGAACAGGATCCTGCCGCCGGTGGTGCCGATGAGGCCGGCGATCGCGCGAAGGGTCGTCGTCTTGCCCGCACCGTTGGCGCCGATCAGCGAGACGATCTCGCCCCGGTCGACCTGGAGGGACAGCTCGTGCAGGATCTCGAGCTTGCGGTACCCGGCGCGCACCTGCTGGAGGTCGAGGATCATGCGTAGTCCTCACCGAGATAGGCCTCGATCACGACGGGGTCGTCGATCACTGCGCGCGGTTCGCCGACGGCCAGCTGGGCGCCCTCGTGCATCACGAGTAGACGCTGCGACAAGGCGAGCACGGCAGCCATGATGTGCTCCACGAACATCACGGTGAGACCCTCGCCGTGCAGAGCGCGGAGCAGCTCGATCATCGGCGCCCGCTCAGCCGGCACAAGGCCGGCGAGAACCTCGTCCAGCAGGATGAGGCGCGGTTCCAGCGCGAGCGCACGCGCGAGCTCGAGTCGCTTCAGGCCAGCAGTGGGCAGGCTTCCCGACGGGGCGTTGACGTAGCGCTCGAGCTGCACCCGCTCGATGACGCCCAGGGCGTGGCGCCGTGCCTCACGCCGCGAGCGGTAACGCGCGTGAGAGGCGATCGCGACGTTGTCCAGGACGGACATGCTCTCGAACGGACGCATCAGCTGGAAAGTGCGAACCAGCCCGGCTGCGGCGATCTTGTCCGCACTCCAGCCCGTGATGTCCATGCCCTCGAAGACGATCCGGCCGTTAGTCGGCGGGATCTGGCCAGACAGCAAGGAGAACAGGGTGGTCTTGCCTGCGCCGTTCGGACCGACGATCCCGAGGAACTCGTGCTCGCCAAGCTCGAGAGAGATGTCGTCGACAGCCGTGAGGCCGGCGAAGGATTTGGTCAGCCCTTCGACAGTGAGCAGGGTCATCGGCGAACACGCTCCCGGATGGCGCCGTAGATGCCCTTGGGCATGAACAGCACGATGAGGATGAGCAGCACCGCGTACACCGCGACGTCCAGGCCGGTGACTCCCTGAAGGAAGGAGAGGAAGGCAGGAGGGTTCCGCAGCACGCTGGTAATCCCCTCGGACAAGGGCCCGACGACGAGGGCACCGATGAGCGGCCCCCAGATCGTGCCGATGCCACCGATGACCGCGGGGATGATTGCCTCGATCGAGACCGACGAGCCGAACGCCTGGTCCGGGCCGACGAAGAAGAAGTACTGCGTGTAGTAGGCACCCGCTATGGCCGTGAGGCCACAGCTCATGGCCACGGTGATCAGCCGGTACCGAAGGACGTTCACCCCCAGGGATGCGGCGGCCACCTCGTCGTCGCGCACTGCCTGCGCATACTGGCCGGCCCGGGAGTTCACGAACGCGATGATCCCGGCGAGCGCGAGCACCAGGATGGCCAGCGGGATCCAGTAGTAGTTGGGACTGCCTTGGGCGAACTGCATCTTGGTCCAGGACTCCTGCGGCAGGATGGGCAGGTTGAAGCCTTCCGTCTTGTGCAGGAACCCGAGGTTCTCGACCACGAGCAGGAACATCTGCGCGAACGCGAAGGTGGCCAGCGCGAAGTAGGCACCCGCGAGTCGGTACCGCAAGCAGAGGAAGGCGATGCCTACACCGACAGCGGCGGACAGGACCGCACCCAACACCATCGCGACCCACGGCGGGATGCCGTGGTCCACCATGAGGTAGGCATCGGCATACGCCCCGATGCCGAAGAACGCGGAGTGACCGAAGCTGAACATGCCGCCGTAGCCGCTCATGAGGTTCCACCCGACCGCCATGATCGCGAAGATCAGCGTCCGGACGGCGATGGCCTCGACACGGTCCGACATGCCGAAGGGCAGCACTGCCAGCACCACGGTCAGGATGGCCAAGGCCAGGAACGACCGCGCACGGGTGCGGTCCCGCAGACGGGAGTCCTCCGCGGGGGCGGCGGGCTGGACCTGCCGTTCGATGAGCTCGGTCATTGCGCCGCTCCGAACATTCCCTGGGGCCGGAAGAAGAGGACCAGCACGAAGACAGCGAAGACGAGGATCAGGGACCCGGTACCCGGCAGGTACAACGCTCCGACGGTTTGCACCAACCCGATCACGAGCCCACCGACGGTGGCGCCCACCACGCTGCCGAGACCGCCGAGCACGACGATGACGAACGCCAGAATGGTGAACTGCTCACCGACAGACGGGGTGAGGCTGATGAAGGGCGACATCAGGCCGCCCGCGACCGCGACGCACGCCGAGCCGATCCCGAAGGTCATGGCGTAGACGCGGGCCACCTTGACCCCCACCAGAGCGGCGCCCTGGCTGTTGGACGACACCGCGCGGATCGCCAGCCCGAAGGACGTCTTCTTGAGCGCCAAGGTGAGCACCAGCGCCACCAGCAGCGCCCCACCGAAGGCGACCAGGCGTTCATACGACGCCAGGGCGCCGAAGACGTGCCAGGAACCATCGAGCGTTCCGGGCACCGCCAGCGGGCGGCCACCGAAGACCATCAGCAGGACGTTGACGATCAGGAGCGAGAGGCCGAGGGTGATCAGCAGGGGTCCGTTCTCGTTGCCGGACATGGTCAGCTTGTTGAGCAGCAGCATCTGAACGCCCCAGCCGAACAGGAACATCACGGGGACGGCGACCACCGTCGCGACGTACACGGGAAGGCCCCAGGACCGGGACATCAGGTAGACCAGGAACATCGCCAGAGTGAGCATCGAGCCCTGGGCGAAGTTGACGATCCCCAGGACCCCGAAGATCAGCGTCAGGCCAATGGACACCAGGGCGTAGACACCGCCCAGAAGCAGGCCGGTGACGATCGACTGCGTCACCAGACCGGAGTCCCGGCCCCCGACCGTGTAGACCAGGACGATCGCGACGACGACCGCCAGGACAACGACGAGCGGGAGCCGGGCCGCGGCCACACTGAACCGCCGAGGCTCCGCGTGCGCGGTGTCGCTCGACACCTGCGACGTGGAAGAGGACATGAGATCAGCCCAACGTCACTTGGTGAAGGCGGGGAACACCAGCGGGGCGGTCTGGAACTGCTTGGGGAAGACCTGCTCCACCTTGCCATTCTGGACCTGCATCACGATGACGGTCGCGTTCTCGTTCTGACCGGTCTGGTCGAACTTGATCGGGCCGCTGAAGGCGAGCAACGGGTCGCTCAGCGAGAGGCCGGCGATGGCGTCACGGAGCTTGGCGGGGTCCTTGCTCTTGGCCTGCTCGAGCGCCTGGGCCACCACCTCGACGGCCTGGTACGACAACACCGAGGCGGTCTCCATCGGCTTGCCGAACTGCTTCTCGAACCGCTGCCGGATGTCGGTGACCCGCTTGCTCGTGGCGCTGTAGTGGTAGTTGGCGCTCAGGACGTTCTTGCCCGCCGGCCCGGCGTCCCCCGGGAACGAGCCGTCGTCGAACGCGCCGTTGGCGATGCCGAAAAGCGCCTTGATGTTGGGCTTCAGCGCCTGCACAGACTTGGCGACCAACAGGCTGTCGGGGTAGTAGCCGGTGTCGACGATGACGTCGGGGTTGGCCGAGGCCGCTTCCTTGACCTGAGTGGTCGCATCGGTGAAGCTCGTGCCGGCGTAGGTGATCTCCTTGACCACGGAGATGCCCTTGGCCTGGGCCTCCTTCTTGAACGCGTCGAACACGCTCTGCCCGAACGAGCCCTCGATGTGGATGTAGGACACCGACTTGATCGGGGTGCCGTTCTGCTGGCCCATCGCGGCGAGCGAGTCGGCGCCCGCCGTCCCCATCTCGGTGGCGTTGGGCTGGATACGGAAGGTGTACTTGTAGCCCTGCTGCAGGATCTGGTTGTCGACGGCGACATCGATGACCAGCGGCACCTTGGAACGCTCGGAGACCGCAGCGACGTTCTGGGTCACGTCACTCTGGTAGGTGCCCACCAGCGCGACCGCGCCGTCCTGGATCAGACGCTGCGCCTCGCTCTGGCCGGTGGCGGCGACGCCTTGGCTGTCGCCCTCGTCGAGCTTGAGCTTGGCGCCACCCAGGGACTTGATGCCACCAGCGGCGTTGATGTCCGCCACGGCGAGCTTCGCGCCGTCGTTCATGAGGCCGCCCGCGCCGGCCAGTGCGCCAGTGAGCGGGTGCACCGACCCGATCAGGATCGTCCCGCCGGAACCACCCGCGCCGGCTGCGCCCCCGGAGCCGGATGAGGCAGAGGCGCCACAGGCGGCCACCGTCGCGGAGGCAAGCACGATGGCTGCGATCCCCGAGGACTTCTTCATCGACAGTGGCCTTCTCTTCATTGACGTGGGCCTTTCCTCTGGAGCTATCGGTATCCGGGTAATGTTCCCCATAGAGAAACGATGCTGGATGACCGTCGTTCCGCTTGGCGGTCATCCTGTGCTCGACCACGATGGCGAGTTCCTGGAGTATGGCACGCAAAAAACCCGACTGGCTAGAGGGAAAGCGCGAATTGTCACTACCTGATATCGTTCCTCTCAACGGAACGACCAGATGGGAGCCCATAGTGGCTAACGGAACGACCATAGTGCGGAACGACAGTGGACGCGGCACAGAGTCGGCGGACCGAGTGGCCGACGTGCTGCTCCTGTTCGCCCAGTCCGACCAGCCGCTCGGGGTATCCCAGATCGCGCGGTCCCTGTCGCTGAGCAAGGCGGTGGTGCACCGGATCCTGCAGTCGCTGGCGTCACGCTCGCTGCTGCAGGTGCTGCCGGGAAACTCCACGTACATCCTCGGGCCCTCGGCCACGACGCTCGCCAACAAGGCCTGGAGTCAGATGGACGTCCGGGCCATCGCCTCGACCATCCTCAAGCGGCTGCGCGACGATACGCGAGAGACCACGACACTGTCCGTCCTGGTAGGTCACCAGCGCATCTACCTCGACCAGTACGAGAGCCCCCAAGAGGTCAAGATGATCGTCGAGCTGGGGCCGCGTTACCCCCTGCACTCCGGGGCGTCGAGCCGCGCGATCCTGGCCTTCCTCCCCGAGACCTTCACCGAGGAGGCGGTGCGTCAGCTGGCAGCCAGCGACCCAGAGTTCGACGAGGGCGCCTACCGGCGCACCCTCCAGCAGGTGCGCGAGCAGGGCTACGCCTTCTCCCTCAACGAGCGCAAGACCGGTGCGGCATCCATCGCCGCGCCGTTCTTCGACGCCGCAGGCAACGTCATGGGCTCGATCAGCTCGTCGGGGCCGGTGTTCAGGTTCGGAAGCGGCGACCACACCGACCAGATCCGCCCAGTGACCGCCGCTGCGCAGGCCATCACGGCAGCCCTCGCCGGCAAGGCGTGAGTCCGGTGGGCGTCGCCGAGTCGGGTGCGGCCCAGGTCCTTCCCCGGTCCTTCCTCTACGTCCCGGCAACCAGGCCCGAGCTCTTCGCCAAGGCCACTACCGGCGCGGCGGACGGTGTGGTGCTCGACCTAGAGGACGCCGTGCCCTTGGCTGCGAGGGGGGAGGCCCGCGAGCAGGTGCTTTCGTGGCTGACAAAGCCGGGCTCCGACGACCGTTCCCCTGACCCCCGCTCGACCGCCGAACAATGGGTGCGCGTCGATGCTCAGGCGCTGCTCGACGACCTCGACGCCGCAGTGTGGCCGTCTCTGTCAGGGCTCTTCGTGGCCAAGTGCACGCGGGAGTCCCTGAGCGCCGTGGCGGCTCTGCTCGACCGGCTCGAGCCGGAACGCGGCATGGCGCCCGGCTCGGTGCGGGTGGTGGGTCTCGTGGAGAGCGCCGCGTCGCTGCTCGACCTCGCCGCCATGGCCCGCATGCCGCGAGTTGCCACCTTCGGGATCGGCGAGGCCGACCTGCTCGCCGACCTGAGGATCTCCCGCTCTCACCACTCCTCCGCCGCCGTGGATGGGTTGCGAGCCCAGGTCGTGGTGCACTGTGCTGCGGCAGGTCTGCAGGCCCCCGTGGCACCGACCTCGACCGCCTTCCGCGACCTCGAGCGCTTCGCTGCCACCAGCCGGCAGTTGCTCGACCTCGGCTTTCGGTCGCGCACCGCGGTCCATCCGGCGCAGGTCCTCGTCATCAACGAGGTCTTCAGCCCGACCGCAGAGGCAACTGCCGAGGCGCAGGACGTGGTGGACCGCTTCGAGGCCGCCCGAGGCGGGGTGACGACCGACGCTGCCGGGCACCTGGTCGATGCTGCGGTCGTACGGAGCGCATACGAGACACTCCAGCGCCGCCGCTGACAGGTGCCACCGCCCCCACAACGCACCGAGACCGACAGACCGAGAGGCCCCACCGCAAGGCGGGGGGCCTCTCGAGGTCAGTCCCGGGGGTCAGGCGTCGGGTCCCGAGCGACGGACGAAGGCGCCGCGCGGCTCACCCACGATCTGGCCGTCGGCCAACACCGCCTCGCCGCGCAGGAAGGTGTCGGTGACCTTCGCGGTGAGCTCGAAACCCTCGAAGGGGGTGTACTCCTGCGTCGAGAACGAGTCTTCGGCGTGCACGACGTACTGCACTTCGTCGTCGACGAGACAGAAGTCGGCATCCAGGCCGACAGCCAGGTCTCCCTTGCGCGTCAGACCGAACCGCTCCGCCGGGTTCTTGGACACCAGCTCGGCGATCCGGTTGTACGACAGGCCGCGCTTGCGCCCCTCGGACACCATGCCTGGCAAGAGATACTCGGTCCCACCGAACCCGCTCTTGGCCACGAAGACGTCGTCGCGAGGCTCCCCGAACTTGGTCTCGTCCTTGCAGCAGGCGTGGTCCGAGGTCACCCACGAGAAGTCCCCGGCAAGCAGGTGCTCCCACAGCGCCTCGACGTCCTCACGCGAGCGCAGAGGTGGGTTGACCTTGCCACCGAGGTTGGCGGTGGTGAAGTCGGCCAGCAGGTGGCCCACCGTGACCTCGCGGCGGAAGTCGATGTGCGGAAAGGTCTGTTGCATCAACATCGCGGCCTCGATGGCCTTGCGTGAGGTGAGGTGCAGCAGGTTGATGTTGGGCAGCTCGGTCTCGTGGGCGAGGTACGAGGCGATCGTGATCGCCAGCCCTTCGGAGTGCGGCGGGCGCGACGCGCTGTAGGCCTCCAGCCCGCTGAGCTTGCCCTCACGCTCGACGAGCTTGGTATAGGCCCTCATGATCTCGGCGGTCTCGCAGTGCAAGGACAGCGAGATCCGGTCCCGGTCCGCGGCGAAGCGTGCATCCTCACGCGCCTTCTGTATGCCGCGCATGACGAACTCGAAGTGGGCGTAGTCGTAGGACTCGTCCTCGGGGATCATCAGGAACGAGCTCTGGTCCGTCGACCGGCCGTGCAGGCCGTGGCTCCCGTAGAACATGAAGATCTTGAATGACGGCACGCCGAACTCTTCGATGAGCATCGGGATCTCGTCGATGTGCTCGCTCAGGATGGGCGCGACGTGGAAGGCGTAGTCGACGTACGCCTTGCCCTCGGTCGCTGCGAGGACGTCAGGAAAGATCTCCTTGTAGGGACCCGTGCGGTTCAGGTAGTACGCGCCCGTCCGGATGTAGGTGATGCCCGAGGTGACTCCACCTTGAGCCGAGGCACGGCTCTCGGAGTCGGCATCCTCACCGAGCTCGTTGTAGATGCCCCAGTGCTGGTGGACATCAACCACTCCGGGGAACAGGTACTTGCCTGCCGCGTCGATCACCCTGGCGGCCTTCGACGCGTCGATCGTCTCCTCGAACGCGGCGAAGGTGCCGTTCTCGACGGCGACGTCGAGCCGCTCCGGCGCCTCTGCTCCCGGGCGCACCACCAGTGCGTTCTTGACCACCAGGTCGTAGTTGGACATGCCTCTCCTTACGATGGGTTCGAAATCGCACCGTCGGCGGTCCCGCCGGTGGATGGGGTCGAGATGGGGCCGGATACGTTCCCGGCGTGGACGCCTGCGTCAGGGTCAACTGACGTGAGCGGTCGGAGCATCGCAGCGAGGTCCGGGCAGCCCTCCAGCCCGTCACAGGCCTTGGCGAGCGCGGCGGCTTCCTCGTTCGCAAGCAGGCGGTCGACGTTATCCCTGAACTTGGCCGCCAGCTCCTCGAAGGACAGCGGCCGGTCCGGGCCTCCGCGCGTCGTCAGGACCTCTTCGACGACCTCGCTGCCGTCAGTCAGCCGAGCACTCAGCACCGCGGGGAACTGCCGGGGGAAGATGGCAGTGCATCGGTCGTCGACCACCACGTCGATCTTGCCCATGAGCGCACGGCGCTGCGGGTCGCGAGCGAGCTCGTCGGTGTAGTCCTCCAGGGACGCCCCCAGGCCACCGCCACCCAGCAGCCCCACGGCCACGGCATACGGGCCGCTGAACTGTGCCATGTAGCCGGTCTCGGGCGCCCGCTTGACCTCGATGGGGTCTCCGATCGTGGGGAAGTTGGGTGCAGGGACACCGAGCGTCAGCCGCTCGATCTTGTCGGGGGTGACCCCGCGTCGCCGGAGGGCGGCGGCCGCGTCCACCGCTGCATGCGTGAAGTGGTTCGCGGGGTACGGCTTGAAGAAGATGTCCGGAACCGACCACTGCTCCCCCAGGCCGTCGGTGACCGCTGACGGGTCGAACCTGCCGTGCAGCCACGCCTCGAAGAACCCGAACCGGCCCTCCAGAACGGTCGGCGGACCGGTGAGCCCCGCAGCCACCAGCTCGGCGGCGGAGACAGCCGAGTGGGCTGCCCACCCGCAGTGCATCCGCTTGACCGTGCCGCCGGTCCGGTTGGCCTCGATGATGCCCGATGCCATTGAGGCCGCAAGACCCAACGCATTCAGCACGTCGGCCTCAGCGCCGACGAGCACCGTCGCCGCCACGGCCCCGCCCATGGCGCCGCATATCGAGGTCGCATGCTGGCCATGCTGGAAGAACGTGGAGTTCTTGGCCTGCTCGTCATAGCCGGCCATGCCGAGTCGCACCGTCGTCTCGAGCCCGACGGCAATGGCGTGGATCAGCCGGCGTCCATCGGCTCCGTGACGCTCCGCGGCGGCGAGGGCAGCCGGGACGACGGTGGCACTGGGGTGCAGCACCGAGGGCAGGTGGGTGTCGTCGAAGTCGAGGGAGTGGGCTAGGACGCCGTTGACGAAGGCGGCCAGGTTCGCCGGCAGGCGCCCCTGCACGCCGACAGCCGAGGCTCCGTGGACACCGCCCTGGGCGGCCGCCCATCGTCGGGCGGCACGGCTCGTCTCCAGCGGCGCGGCAGCGACAGCGATGCCGAGCGTGTCGAGCACCCGCATCTTGACGCTGTCGATGACAGCTGGCGGCAGGTCGTCGTACGAGGTGCCGGCGGCGAAGGCGGCCAGCTGCTGTCCCAACGTCGCCTGGCTCATCGGGCGACCACCGCGAGCGGACGGACGGGCGACCCGGTTGCCCCATAGATGTTGAGTGGGATGAGGACGAAGGTGAACTCGTATCGCTGTTGAGCAGCCAGCGCCTCGAGGTCGAGCGCCTCGACGATGTAGATGCCTGACTCCACCAGCAGAACCCGGTGCGCGGGCAGCACCGCATGCCCACCGCCGGGCGCGAGCCTTTCGAAGGCGATGGTGTCGGCGCCGACTGCGTGCACCGAGCGGTCGGCCAGCCACTGCGCGCCGGCTTCACTGATGCCGGGAACGCCGGTCTGGGTCCCCAGATAGGGCTGGCCCTGCTCGAAGAGCTGGCCCCAGCCGCTGCGCACCAGCACCACGTCCCCGGCCGCCACGTCGAGCTCCTGGTCCTTGAGGGTCCCCTCGAGGTCGTCGACCGTGATCTCGTAGCCGCCCTCGCACCGGTCGACTCCCAGGTGGCGTGGGACGTCGGCCAGGACGCCTCGTCGGAGCATGGGCGCGATCGTGTGAACGCCGAGCTCGTCGTACTTGCCCCCGCGGCCGGCGGCCTCGGCGTCCACGCCGCCGTACATGCTGCCATGGTGTGAGACATGGGCCAGGGCGTCGATGTGCGTTCCCACGTGGGTGCCCGTTGTGATCAGGTCGTTGGCGGCGCTGCCCCCGTCCGATCGCGTCATGTCACCGTGGCGGCGCGGCAGGGTGTGCCAGAAGGCGGGATGGTTGGGCGACTGCGGCATACCGACTCGGAGCTGCCGCCCGAGGTCGGTCACCTCCACGCCACCGCGGACGACGTCGAGCAACGCGTCGCTCGTCTGGGACCTGCTCACCGGATGACCTCGCTCTTCTTCAGCTGGGCAATGTCCGACTCCGTGTAGCCGAGGTCGGTCAGGATGGCGTCGGTGTCCTGGCCAAGCGCCCGACCGGTGAACCGGATCCGGCCGGGGCTCTCGCTGAGCCGGAACATCACGTTGTGCTGCAACAGCGGGCCGAGATCCTCGTCCTCCACCTCGACGAGCATCTCGGTCTCTCGGATGTGTGGGTCCTCGACCACATCCTGCGCGTTGTAGACGGGGGCAATCGCGGCACCGGCCGTGGTGAACGCCTCCAGAACCTCGTCGCGAGTGCGCTCTGCGATCCAGTCGCCCACGTAGGCGTCGAGCAGATCGGCATTCTGGACGCGTCCGTGTCCGGACTGGAACCAGTCCTCGCTGATGACCTCGGGGTGCCCGACCAGCTCGAGGACACGCTCGGCGATGCGCTGGGCGCTGGTCGACACGGCCACCCACCCGCCGTCGGAGGTCTGGTAAATGTTGCGCGGCGCGTTGTTGGTGGACCGGTTGCCGTGGCGAGGCTCGAGGATGCCGAGCTGCTGGTAGACGGTGGGCGCAGGGCCGACTGCGGTCATGATCGGTTGCAGGATGTTGAGGTCGACCACCTGGCCGCGGCCGGTTCTGTCCCGGTGGCGCAGAGCCATGAGGACCGCCGACGAGGCGGCGATCCCGCAGATGGAGTCGGCCAGCCCGAACGCCGGCAGCGTGGGTGGTCCGTCCGGCTGTCCGGTGGCATCGGCGAAGCCGCTCATCGCCTCGGCCAACGTGCCGAAGCCGGGCCGGCTGGAGTAGGGGCCGGTCTGGCCGAACCCGGTGAGGCGCACCATCACCAGGCCAGGGTTCTCGGCCTGCAGGACATCGGGACCGACTCCCCACCGCTCCAGCGTGCCGGGCCGGAAGTTCTCGACGACCACGTCGGCCTCCTTCGCCAGACGGCGGAAGATGGCTGCCCCCTCCTGCGCTTTGAGGTCCAGCGCCACGGTGCGCTTGTTGCGGGACACCTCCTTCCACCACAGCGGTATGCCGTTCTTGCTGTAGCCGTGCCCGCGCATGTTGTCGCCGCGCTGGGGATGCTCGACCTTGATCACGTCGGCGCCGTAGTCACCGAGGATCTGACAACAGAGGGGGCCGGCCAGGATCGTGGAGACGTCGAGCACGCGCAGGCCCTCGAGAGGCAACGCATCTGTCACGGCGTGTCGTCCGTTCCGCTAGGAGAAACATGAGATGTGCGCACAACGATAACGCCTCTCCGCGTCGAAGGGAAGCGACGCCGCCAGACCGTGCGCAATCCCGCTCTAATGCACCTTGACCAGCCGCAGCCCGCGCCATACCGTTCCGTCATGGGCGCAACAGACTCGTTCCCCTCATCGGAACAGACGCGGACCGCGATCGACCAGCTCGGCACCTTCGCCGCGCAGCTGACGTATGACGGGCTCCCCGAGGCGCTGCGCCGTCGCCTCCCCCTGATGCTCGTAGACCTGTTCGGTGTGGTGGTCGCGGGCATGCGCACGCCGGAGCTGCAGGCTCTGGTCGGCGCCTGGGACTCACCGCCGGGTGAGCGCACCGTCATCGGGACGGACGTGCGGACCACCGCTGAGGAGGGTGCCTATCTCGCGGCCATTGCGGCCTGCGCCCTTGAGCTCGACGAAGGCAACAAGTACGCCAGCGGGCACCCCGCCGCACACGTCGTCTTCGCGGCGGTCGCCGCGGTGCTGGGGTCTGCGCCGGACGTCAACGTCACCGGGCGGCAGTTCCTCACCGCGGTGGCTGCCGGCTATGAGGTGGCCGCGAGGTTCGGGCGGGCGACGCACCGCAAGTCCGCGTGGCATACGCACGGCCATTGGGGCGCCACGGGGGCGGCGACAGCAGCAGCCCTGCTCACCGGCGGCGACGCGGCGACGGTCGCGGCCGCCATCGACGCCTCGACCGGGCTCATGCACGTCACCCCCTGGGCCACCGTCCTGACCGGCAGCTTCACCCGGAACCTGTGGCTCGCGGGAGCCAACCAGGCCGGCCTCCGAGCGGCCCGCCTGGCCCGGGCGCGCCTGGTCACGAACACGGGTCAGGCGCACTACTCACTGGGGGAGATCATGGGCAGCCTGGACCCCACGGCTCTCGTCGACGGCCTGGGCGAGAGCTGGTTGACCACAGAGGGCTACCTCAAACGTCACGCCTCCTGCTCCTACACCCACGCCGCGGTCGACATCGTGCAGGCGCTGCACCACTCGCGCCCCTGGCAGGCCGAGGAGGTCGAACGCGTCCAGGTACTCAGCCACTCGCTGGCGGGGCCCCTGTTGGGCCGTCACCCACAGAACCGTCTTGCCGCGATGTTCTCGATGCCGTTCGTGGTCAGCAACGCAGTGGTGAACGGCCGGGTCGACCCCGGCACGATGGAACCGGGCAGCGACGCCTTCCTCGCCGCCGAAGAGTTCAGCGCAAAGGTCGACGTGACGCTGAGCCCTGAATTCGACGCCGAGCTCCCCGACCGTCGGTGCACAGAGGTGACCGTCCACTTCAGTGACGGGGCGAGTATCGGCCTGTGCCAACCGAACCCGATCGGCGATGCCAACCACTTCCCTCTGTCCGCCGAGGACGTGCACACCAAGCTGTTGAGTCTGCTAGATCCCCCGACCGTCGAAGGACTCCATGACATTGTGGGCGCCCTGGCGGACAGCCCCTCGGCAGCAGCGTCGCTGGCCGACCTCAGTGCGGCGTCGTCCGGCTGGGCGGATGCCTGACGCCGCCGGGCCGGGAGGCAGGCGTCCTGGATGCAGGGTCGCCGCAGCGGCTAGGGACCTCGCTCATTCAGCGGCCGGCGATGGCCTTGCCCGCGGGAGGTACGACCGCCGTCACATCCCAGTAGGGCGCCCTGCTTGAGGCCGCGGATCTCCGGCGGCCGAGACGACCCCGGGGGACCTGCTCGCCGCTCACACGTGCGCTCACACATGGACGCATACCCACGGAGACCCCTGAATGACGGCTGGACGGCAACCACGCCTGGCCCGATGTCCTGATATGGATCCATGCTGGGCGCTCCCCGAGTCCGTAGGTTGTCGGTTCGAATCCGACGGGGCCCACAAACGTGAAGGTCAGGGTGCAGTTCAGTCCAGCACAGTGGTATACGGCGAGGTGACGCCAGGGCATAGACGCGGGTGCGGTCACGGCGTGGTTCTTCGAGTGATCTTCTAAGCGTGGGCTGGTACGGCGGATGCCGTGTGCGACTCCACCGGGTACGGCCAGGTGCGGACGCGGGAGATCAGGCGCCTGTTCTTCTAAGGGCGTCGACACCTGAAAGTTCCTGCGATAGAACCTTTGGCGCCAGGTAGATCCCAGACGTGCCGTGACCCAGCCGGTCGGGCAGCGGTGTGGCAGGCCGGGACGGTCGCAGCGTGGGTCCCGGACATGTCCGGGACCCACGCTGCAATATGCGGCGGGCGGGTGGTGCCGCCAGCTACCGGTCCTTCGTCACTCGTACGGCAGGCAGCCCTTACCGGTGACGGCGAAGTCCTTGTTGCTGAACTCCTCCTGCGTCAGGTAACGGTTTCCGTTGATGACCTGGTTATATGCCTGGCCTGGCCGGCCCTTCATCACCCCGTAGACATAGGCGCACTCGTCACCGTTCTCGAAACCATTGCTGTCGTACCAGCCGGTCACGGTGTCGGGGTCTGTGGCGGCCTCCATGATCTCGTGACTCGTCGGGCTGATCTCGGTGTCGGCGTCGGGGTTTCCGTTCGGCGTCTCGATGATCTTGTGGCCGTGGGCGTTGCTGCCGCAGGTGAAGCCGACAGGTGACAGGTACACCGGGAACGGCATGCTCGCATAGATCGTCCCGCTGTTGGTGTCCTGGTTGTGGTACGCGCAGTACGCGGCGCTCGGCTGGTGGTTGATGGTGCAGGCGTTGGCGTTCGTGAGGGTCGAGCCAGAGAAGAAGCACGACTCGACATGCTTGGGGAGGAACAGTACATAGATGTGGGCGTAGTCCACCGGAAGGTTCTTGCTTGCCACGATCCGGTTGGTCTCGGCGATGACCTGGCTGTCATCCAGGCAGGCGTCGTAGCCGCTGAGGTCGGCGTAGATGTTCGTCGCGTCGTTATTCGCGACCTCGCAGCCGTCGGCAGGCAGTGGGCCGTTGTCGGTCATCGGCTTGGTCACCTTGACCTTGTAGCGGTTGCTTCCGTTGTTGCCGTAGTACTCGTTCAGCGTCGAGAACACGTTCCTGTGGCCCCCGCTGTCCGCGGCGACGTCACGCAGATACTGGCTGATGATGGACTTGTAGGAGGCGTCCATCGGGTGCCCGTCAGGGCTCCAGAAGATCGGCGTGATGGTCAGCGGCCCCGTTTGCTTGGTCCCCATGACCGGGCCACCGTGGAAGATCAGCGGGGGCGTGCCGATGGAAGGGTCGCTGGTCGTGCTCGGCGGCGGCAACGACGTCGCGGCGGTCTTCGCAGCGGTCGCGCAGCCGGTGGTCTCTGAGACCGCGGGAGTGACACCCCGCAGCCTGGAGCCGCGGGAGGCGTTGCCCTGCGTTGAGCACGTGCTGATGGACCCTGTCGTGGCAGAACTGCCGGCGTTCCGTGGTGCGGCGCTTGCTGCGCTCATGACCATCCCGGTCACCAGTGCCGTCGCCGAGGCGGCGACTGCGGCCACCAGCCTTCGCCTGTTGCGCATACGTTGACTCATCGAGATCCCCGATCTCCCCCGCCGGCGCCAAGCTTTGAGTGTCGTTGGCGCTCAACTGCGCATCATGGTCGTGTGCGCATGGCGGATGTAAACCTCTCGTCCGGTGTTGGACCCTGTCAAGGAACCCAGCAAAGTCTTTAAGCGTTGACGGCTGTTCTGGGATCGACCAGCACCGCTGACTACTTACCGTCGTCGGTGTACGCGAGACCCAGTGGCGGTGCAGGAAGGCCAGTGCGGCACAAGGGGTTTGCCGGGTATGGCCACCCTGTCCCGTTCAGGTGAAGGGCTCGCTTCCCTGGGGGCGCGACGCAGCACGGGCGCGCTGGCCACCACAGACGCGAGCAGCGACCGCGAGGTTGACCGACTTCGGCCCTTCCTGGAGGTCGAGAACTGACGGGCCGGACCCACCCTGGCTAGTCCTTTTGCCCGACGACCAGTCCTCCGTGCACGGTTACCCTCTTGGGCCAAGACGTGCGGGCGTGCGCGGGGCCACGTACCGGGAGGACCCGGCGTCCGTGAGGCACGCTGGGACGGCCATGGGTCAGTGGCGTCGCCCGAGCGCCTGCTGAGGAGGAGGGCCCATGTTGCGTCCTGGGTTCGCGGTTCTGGCCATCAGTGCGCTGGTGTCGGCGGTCGCTGCCGCCGGCCCGGCCAACGCCACACGCGCCCGAACGCCGAACAACAGCGCGCCGGTGGCCTTTTGCACCGCTGTCCTCAAGTTCGACGCGGCGTGGCCTCAGGTCAACCTCGACTACCCGGGCCAGCCCTTCTTCAGCGACGGCAACAACGACGGGATTGCCGACCTCCTGCAGGTTGGGCGCGCGAAACTCCCTAGCCTCGGGTCGGGCTTGGAGGGTCTGGCTGCGCAGGCGTCCCCCACCCTGCGAAGTGGCCTACACACCCTGGCAGTCGACGTCCAGACCCTGGCGAAGGAGCCCGCTCCGGCCACCGCCGCGCAGTCAAGACAGGAGATGAGACCCGTCGAAAAGGTGGCTGCGGGCGTGCAGCGTGACGTCAAGGCGGCGGCGTGCCCTGCCCGAGTTGACGCCGCGGCCGCCACGGCCGACCAAGCCGGGCCGGCTCCCGCGGTGTCAAGCGCCGCCCAAGGCCTCGCATGGGTGGGGCTTCTCGTCCTACTTCTGCTTTATTACCCACTGCTTCGAGGGGTGTGGAGGCACCTCCGTCGTCCCGCTGTGACTGCGGACGGGTCAAGGTTCAAGGGGAGCCGGCGTCGGTGGAAGATCGACACCATCACCGGCGAGGTGCTGGGTGTCGACCGGAGCGCCGACGTGCTCACCACCTATGGCGGACCTCTCGGCCCGGGAGGATCCCTGCCGCCCGGGTCGACAGTAGTGACCGAGACTAAGGTCGTTCATCTGCTAGTCGACGGTCACCGCAAAGATGAGTCCCTGGTCAACTTCAAGGCATACCCGACCGAGGGCGACATCGTCACGGTCTGCGTGGCTCGCAAGAGATCGGAAAGGGTCGAGTTCGCGCTGCTGAACCACTCGACCAGGAGCCACGACGTCCAGCTCCAGGCTCTCTGGAGGTTGTCGGAAGGCGGGACGGCGCGCCAGACCATCATGGTGTTCAGCGTCATCCTCAGTGGCCTAACCACGGTGTTCCTCGCCGTGTTCGCGGGCGCGCTATTGCTCCTTCCGGTATGGCTGGTCCTCTTGGCCGCCTACGCCGTCGCCAGCCGGCGAGAGGCCTCCATCGACATGCGGCCGCTGTGGCGACGGGCCAAGGCGCCGACGGAGAAGCAGGCCGCCTAAGCCCTCGCCAGCAAACGGCTGCGGCGCGATAGGCCGCCTAGCCCGACTCCCGTGCGGCCCGACCGGGCCTGACCATGCGCAGTCGCAGGATGCGCTCGGAGTCGCGCGCCTCCTGGAGGTCGCGCAGGCGTCCGGCGAGCAGCATGGTCAGCGAGA
>DASYGI010000025.1:0-10678 GCA_035999925.1 Pedococcus sp. | reverse complement strand
AGGAAGATCAGCCAGATTCCGGCCATGAAGAAGCCCAGCATCCAGCCGCGCCACCCGCGCCAGCCCTGCTCGTCGGACCAGACGGGCAGACCGGCGGAGAAGGTGCTCAGACCCGAGCGGTGTCCCTGCGGAATCGCCATGCTGCCCCTCCTGCGAAGACCGTCAGCCAGACCAGGACGTTGATCACCGCGGCCGCACCCGGGGCATCACCCGTCAGCGGTGCATGCACGATCTCGTTGAGACCGTACATCGGCGTGTAGGTGGCGATGGTCTGGAAGGTCGACCCCAGCTGGTTCAGCGGGACGAACAGCCCGCCGAGGAAGGCGAACAGCGCCAGGACCGGGCCGAGGATCTGCATGACGTTCTCGCTCGGCAGCAGGTAGCCCATGAAGACGCCGAACGCCGCGAAGACGAGCGAACCCACCCACGCCAGCAGGGCGGTCGACACCCACACGAACCCATCCAGCTTGGCGCTCGAAGAGGCGCCGCCTGCGGCATACGTGACGACCACCGCGATGGCGCCGAGCGCCATCGCGACCAGCACCTTCACCGCGATGTATGCCGTGGCCGTCAGCGGAGTGAGCCGCAGCTGGCGGCTCCAGCCCTGGCTGCGCTCGACCGCCACCATCGCGCCGCCGCCGGTGGTCGACAACATGGCGCCGTAGAGGGCCATGCTGATCATGATGAAGCCGGCGACGTTGCCGTGACCCGCGCTGAGGTTGGAGTACTTCTGGCCCGTCCCGAACATGAAGTAGAAGAGCACGGGCATGACCAGCGAGAAGATCACGGTGCGACGGTTACGCAACATCCGCCGCAGTTCCAGCGACAGCAGGGTGAGGTTGAAACCGCCCATGGGGGGAACCGCACGCTGCGGAACGCTCGGACTGGGGGCCGTGGAGACGGTCATCGGGTCTCTCCTTCGGAAGTCAGTGACAGGAAGGCGTCCTCGAGGCCCCGCGAGGTGATCTCGAGGTCGCGCGCATCGGTGCTGGCCAGCAGGTGCCGGGCCACCGCGTCACTGTCGGTGGAGGCGATCAGCACGGTGTCGCCTCGAACCTCGACCGACTCGACGCCCGGAAGTCCTTGCAGGACAGTGAGATCCGCGTCCGGCAGGGTGGCGCGAACGGTCCGGCCCGACACCAGGGCCTTGACCTCTGAAGCCGTGCCGTCGGCCACGATCTGCCCTTGACGCACCAGCACGATCCGGTCGGCGTACGCGTCGGCCTCCTCGAGGTAGTGCGTCGCGAACACCACCGTCCGACCGAGCTCCGCATCGGCTCGGATGGCGGCCCAGAAGTCGCGTCGGCCGCCGACGTCCATGCCGGTGGTGGGCTCGTCGAGGACGAGGAGCTCGGGGTCGGGCAACAACGCCATGGCGAACCGCAACCGCTGTTGTTGACCGCCTGAGCACTTGACCACCCGCCGTCCGGCGATGTCGGCGATCCCGGCCCGCTCGAGCACCTCGGCCACAGGGCGAGTGTCGCTGAACAGGCTGGCGGTCAGTCGCAGGGTCTCCTCGACGGTGAGGTCGCGCAACAGGCCTCCCGTCTGCATGACGGCCGACACGAGGCCATGCCGAACCGCAGCCTGCGGCTCCATGCCATACACGAGGGCGGTGCCCCCATCGGGCCGAGACAGCCCGAGCATCATGTCGATCGTCGTGGTCTTGCCCGCACCGTTGGGCCCGAGGAACGCGACGATCTCGCCGGGGCGCACGGTCAGGTCGATCCCCCGGACGGCGTGAACGGTGCCGAAGCTCTTGGTCAGCCCGGCGAGCTCGATTGCCATCACCGCGCTGGCGGGGCCCCGGGCAACGGTCTGCGTCTGTGTCATGGGAACAGAGTGGCACCGGTCGGACCGCCAGGGATCACACAGGTGTCACGAAGGACCACTGACGTTTGTCAGGTGTTTGTCAGGGCACGACCTCCTCGGCGCAGGGGCACGACCTAGTAGCGCCAGCCCACGTTGAGCGCCAGCGGCACGACAGGCCGCGCATCCACCGCGGCAAAGAGCTGTGAGACCTCGAACACCTCGCCGGTGGTGATGTTCCAGTCCAGGACCCAGCGACCGTGGCTCCCGACGGACTCGAAGAGCAGGTTCTGGCCGTCGGCCCAGCCCAGCGCGGTGCAGCACCCGTTGAAGCGCCCGGTCTGTCCGTCGGGCGACTCCGGCGCCAACAGCAGCCGTGCCGCCCCGGCCTCCATGTTCACCGCCACGAGTCCCTGGTAGATGGGCCCGTTGTCCAGTCGGATGACCGGATGCGTGACGTTCTGGTCGAACAGGGCGCCTGCCGCCGCCCAGGTGTCGCTGTTGATCGTCTCGCCCCAGGTGCCAGTGACCGGGGCCTTCACAGTGCTCGTCGCCACAGGCTTGCCGTCGGTGCCGAACCGGGTGACGCCCACCGAGTCCGAGGCAGCAGCCAGCCGGAAGGTCCCCTCGTAGGCGCCGCTGGTGGCAACGGCGCTCGCCCCTGGCATGGACGCGTCGATAGCCCAGGCGGAGTGCTCGTCACGAGCGATCACCACGCTCCCGGCGGCGTTCCAGCCTGCTGAGGTGAGGGTCTGCGAGGGCACGGGATAGTTGGTCACTGCTCCGGTGTGGGTATCCAGCCGCACGACCTGACCGGGTTGGGCGAAGACGACGTACCGCCCACCCCCGCCCACGGCTCGTGGGCCGAGCACCGAGCCCGGGTTTCCCGACGCGTCCGCGGTGGGGTGCAGGGTGAGCCGGTCGACGACCACCTGCTGTCCCTGGTTGGTGACCAGGACCGGGTGGAACCGCCCGGCTCCGGCATCAGTGAGGTACACCGCGACGACGGGCGAGAACGGTCGGGTCAGCGATGACATCGCGTCCGCCTTGGCTTGCAGGTCGAGGACCGAAGGGATGCCCGCGTCGAAGTGCCGCAGCTGCGCCTCCTGCCCCTCCATGGGCATCAGCGCGTATGCCGCCCCGTCGGCAAAGGTCCGCACCACCGGTGTGGTCGCAGAGGTGGGGGCCGGGATCGGCGGGTGGGTCGTCGAGCCATTCAGCTGGACGGCGACCACCGCGAGCGCGGCGGCCGCCACGGCGCCCAGCGAACCCAGCCACACCCGGCGCTGGTGGCGTAGCGCGGCGATCGCACCCGCCCACGCGTCGCCAGCGAAGTCGAGCTCCGGGAGATGTTCGCTGGACCGTTCGAGCCGGGCTGCGAGCTCCCCGTCGGGCGACGGACTGGTCTGGCTCCGCACCGTCCCCGTGGACACGCCGAGCAGCTCGGCGGTCTCGACCTCGCCGAGATCCTCGAAGTAGCGCAGCACCAGCACGGCCCGCTGCTTGGCACTGTGGTCAGGCTCCGGAAACGGCGAGAGCGACTCGCGTCTGGCCCTGCGCCAGGCAGACACGGCATCCCGGTAGAGGACCCGCCGGACAAAGCTGTGGGGCTCGTCGCCGCGCAGCTTGTCCCAGCGCAAGGCCAGCTTGACCAGGGCAGCGTGGACCACACCCTCGGCAACCTGGGAGTCACCGCAGACCAGCCAGGCACCTCGCAGGAGTCGGTGCTGGCGGGCACGCACGTACTGGGCGAACTCCTCGTCCACCTCCAGCCGCATACCCCTAGTAACGCACGAACGTCCCGGGGAGATGGGTGCGAGGGCTCAGCAGCCCAGGAGCCGGCTCCCCAGGTACTCCTCGACCTTGTCGAGCGAGACGCGCTCCTGGGCCATGCTGTCGCGCTCGCGGATCGTCACGGCGTGGTCGTCGAGGGTGTCGAAGTCCACGGTGAGGCAGAACGGCGTCCCGATCTCGTCCTGACGGCGATAGCGGCGACCGATGGCGCCTGCGTCGTCGAAGTCGATGTTCCAGTGCTGTCGCAGGGTCGCAGCCAGGTCGCGCGCCTTCGGGGACAGGTCGGCATTGCGCGACAGCGGGAGCACGGCGGCCTTGACGGGCGCGAGCCGCTTGTCCAGCCGCAGCACGACCCGCTTGTCGACGCCGCCCTTGGTGTTGGGCGCCTCGTCCTCGGTGTAGGCGTCGACGAGAAACGTCATCAGCGAACGGGACAACCCGGCGGCCGGCTCGATGACGTACGGCGTGTAGCGCTCACCGGTGGCCTGGTCGAAGTAGACGAGGTCCGTGCCCGAGTGCGTCGAGTGGGTCGTGAGGTCGAAGTCGGTGCGGTTGGCGATGCCCTCGAGCTCGCCCCACTCGCTGCCGGCGAAGTTGAAGCGGTACTCGATGTCGACGGTGCGCTTGGAGTAGTGGCTCAGCTTGTCCGCCGGGTGCTCGTAGTGGCGCAGGTTGTCGGGGTTGATGCCGAGGTTGGTGTACCAGCGCGTGCGCTCGTCGATCCAATACTGGTGCCACTGCTCGTCCTCGCCCGGCTTGACGAAGAACTCCATCTCCATCTGCTCGAACTCGCGGGTGCGGAAGATGAAGTTGCCTGGGGTGATCTCGTTACGGAAGCTCTTGCCGGTCTGGCCGATGCCGAACGGCGGCTTCTTGCGCGAGGCGTTCATGACGTTGAGGAAGTTGATGAAGATGCCCTGGGCCGTCTCGGGTCGCAGGTAGTGCAGACCGGACTCGTCCTCGATGACGCCCAGGTAGGTCTTGAGCATCATGTTGAACTCGCGCGGCTCGGTCCAGGAGCCCCGGGTGCCACAGTTCGGGCAGGCGATCTCACTCAGCGGGATGCTGTCCGGGTCGAGGGGCGCGTCTTCGCCGCCCTTCTTGGCGTTCTTCTTCTCGGCGATGGCTTCCTGCATGTGGTCGAGCCGAAAGCGCTTGTGGCACGACTGGCACTCGGTGAGCGGGTCGGTGAACTCGCCCACGTGGCCGGAGGCGACCCACGTCTGGCGCGGCAGGATGATCGAGGAGTCCAGGCCCACGACGTCGTCGCGCCCGGTCACCATCGTCTTCCACCACTGCCGCTTGATGTTCTCCTTCAGCTCCACCCCGAGCGGGCCGTAGTCCCAGGCCGACCGCGTCCCGCCGTAGATCTCGCCGCACGGGAAGACGAACCCCCGGCGCTTGCAGAGGGAGACGACGGTGTCGACGGTGGAGGGTGCAGCCATGCGCAGAAGGGTACTGTGCGGCGGCTCCCACCTCGACGGGGTGTGCCCCGTACCTGGGCACCTCGGACGTACCATGGGCGACCGTGTCGACCCCCCGTGAGCGCATCGAGAGCGCCAGCCTGCCCCTGCTGACCCGACTGAGCACCCTGCCGCGGGCGATTCCCTTCCTCGCGCTGCTCGCGCTGATGGTTTCCGGCGTCCTCGTCCCCGGCTGGGGCTGGGTGCTGCTGCTGGTGGTGGTGCTGTTCCTGGGGTGGATCGCCTACCTGACCTGGCCCCGGCTGGACACCACGAACCGCATCATGCGGGGTTCGATCATCCTGTTCGCCGCCGCCATCACGCTGGTTCGCGCCTTCCCCCGCCACTGACCCCGCCGACCGGCGCACCGGTCAGATTGACAATCATTCTCAAAACAGTTGAGAATGATTGTCATGAACCTCCGCGTGGTCAGCTCGGCTCTGAGCCTGCTCGCCCTCCTCGGCTCCGTCGCCGGGATGTCCGGGTGCAGCGCCTCCGCCGCCAACCGGCCACCAGGCACCATCGCCGTCTCGGCCGCCTTCTACCCGCTCGCGTTCGTCGTGAGCCAGGTCGGCGGGTCCCATGTCGTCGTCACCTCGGTCACCAAGCCGGGGGCTGAACCGCACGACCTGGAGCTGACGCCGCGCGACGTGGTCGCCGTGCGCCAGGCAGATCTCGTCGTCTACGAGAAGGGCTTCCAGCCCGCCATGGACGACGCGGTGCCGCAGGACCACACCCACGTCCTCGACGTCACGTCGGCGGCGCGGCTCGACCTGCCGGCGCCGGCCGAGGGCGGCTCCTCCGCGACGCCCGTCAGGCCTACCGCTGGGGGCGCTCGCGACCCACACTTCTGGCTGGACCCCGAGCGCTACGCCAGCGTGGCCCAGGCAGTGGCCGGCCGCCTCGCCGCGGTCGACCCGGCCCATGCCGCGGACTACCGCACGGGCGCCGCCCGCTTCACCGCTGAGCTGACCCAGATCGACCACGAGTACCGCACCGGACTGGCATCGTGCGCCCACCACGAGATCGTCACGGGCCACTCCGCCTTCGGCTACCTGGCGCGACGCTATGGGCTCACCCAGGAGGGCATCGCGGGGGTCACTCCCGACGCCGAGCCCAACGCCTCGACGATGAGCTCGATCGTCGACCGGATCCGCAAGGACGGCATCACCACCGTGTACGCCGAGACCCTGGTCAGTCCCGCCCTCGCCGAGACGATTGCCCGCGAGACGAGCGCGAAGGTAGCCGTGCTCGACCCCATCGAGGGAATCACGAGCGCCTCCAAAGGCAAGGACTACTTTGAGGTCATGCGCAGCAACCTCGCCACTCTCAAGATCGGCCAGGGGTGCTCGTGAGCGGCGCACCAGCCATCATCGAGCTGCGCTCGGCGGCGTTCGGGTATGCCGAGCGAGCCGTCATCGCTCAGCTGAGCCTGCGGATCGACCGCGGTGAGGTGGTCGCGCTGCTGGGTCCCAACGGCTCCGGCAAGTCCACGCTGGTCAAGGGCCTGCTCGGCCTCAGCGACCAGCTCGGCGGTCAGGTGACGCTGTTCGGCGTCGACCGCGCGGCGTTCACCGACAAGCACCGCATCGGCTATGTCCCGCAACGGCATTCGCTGTCGACCTCGGTGCGCGCGACCGTGCGCGAGGTGGTCGAGATCGGTCGGCTCCCCCACCGCCGCTGGTGGGCTCCGTGGCAGCGGGGCGACGCAGCGATCGTCCAGGAGTCGCTCGAGCTGGTCGGGTTGGCCGACCGGGCCCACGAGGACGTCAGCACCCTCTCTGGCGGCCAGCAGCGACGTGTGCTGATCGCCAGAGCACTGGCGGCCCAGCCCGAGGTGCTGGTCATGGACGAGCCCACTGCGGGGGTCGACACGGCCAGTCAGGCGGTCCTGGCCGACGTGCTGTCGCGGCTGGCCGCCCGGGGCACGACGATGCTGATCGTGACCCACGAGCTGGATGCCCTCACGGGCACCGTGACACGCGTGCTGTGCACGAACAGCGGGCGCATCGACTACGACGGCAGCCTGGCGGATTACATCGGGGGTCACGCCTGCGCGGCCGAGCCGGTGGTCCACCACCATGCCGACGAGCTCACCGCGCCGCCTGCGCCGAGCCTGACTGGGGCACCGGCCGGACCTCTGGACAGCGTTCGTTCGGGAGGCGGCAATGACTGACCTGCTCGCGCTCGACTTCATGCGCCAGGCCCTGCTCGCCGCCCTGATGGTCGGCGTCGCGGCGCCACTCGTAGGGGTCTTCCTCGTACAGCGCCGCCTCTCCCTCATCGGTGACGGGATGGGCCACGTCGCCCTCGCGGGGGTGGCCGTCGGAGTCCTCACCGGCACGGCGCCGGTGCTGACGGCGCTGGTCGCGGCGATCGGCGCGGCCGTGGCCATCGAGGTCATCCGAGCCCGCGGCCGCACCAACGCCGATGTCGCGCTCGCCGTCATGTTCTATGGCGGGATCGCGGCCGGTGTGGTGCTCATCTCGCGGTCGAGCAGCAGCACGCCCGCCAACCTCACGGCATACCTCTTCGGCGCCATCCTCACGACAAGCTCCAGTGACCTCTGGGTCTTCGCGACCTTGGCGGTGCTGGTGCTGGCCGTGACCTTCCTGCTGCGGCCCTGGCTGTTTGCGGTGGCCAACGACGAGGAGTACGCACGGGCCACCGGCCTGCCCGTCACCGCGCTCAACGTGGCACTGGCCGTACTGACCGCAGTGACCGTCGTGGTCTCCATGCGCGTGGTCGGGCTGCTGCTGATCAGCGCCCTGATGATCCTGCCCAACGCCACCGCCCAGCTGCTCGGACGCAGCTTCGCCACCTCGGTCCGCTGGGCCGTGCTGGTCGGCGTGGTGTGCAGCGTCTCCGGCGTCGTGGCGTCGTTCTATGCCGGCACCCCCTCGGGCGGGACCATCGTGCTCCTTGCCATCGCCGTGTTCGTCGTAGCTGCCGCGGCAGTCGCCGTGCGCCAACGGCTCGCCGCCCACCGGCACCGTCGCGCGGAGCGTCACGACCACGAGCACGGGGCCGACTGCGGGCATCCGATCGTGGAGCATGGCGACCACCTCGACTACGTCCACGACGGCCATCGCCACGCCGCCCATCAGGGCCACTACGACGAGCACGACCCCGCTCGCCACGAGGCGCCACGACCGGCGGGCCACCGATGACCGGCACCCCGACCGACCGCCGGCCCACCCGGCAGCGGGCCGCCGTGGCGGCCGCGCTCTCGCAGACCCGCGAGTTCTGCTCTGCCCAGGAGCTGCACGCGCGGCTGCGGTCGACCGGAGACAAGGTGGGGCTGGCGACCGTCTATCGCAACCTGCAGGCGATGGCCGCCGAGGGCGAGATCGACATGCTGCGGACCGCTGAGGGAGAGGCGGTGTACCGCGCCTGCTCCACCGGCCACCACCATCACCTCGTCTGCCGCCGCTGCGGCCGGACGGTCGAGGTCGAGGGCGCCGCCGTCGAGACCTGGGCCAAGTCGGTCAGTGCCCACCACGGCTTCACCGACGTCGACCACACGATCGAGATCGTCGGGCTCTGCGCCGACTGCAGCGTCCCCCTGTCGTAACCTCTGCTAGCAGAGGTTCCTGCCCGCGCCACACGGTGCACCCGGGCTGCGCGTCTTAACCTATGCAAGCAGAAGTTAGGACGGTGGGGCGGAGCGGTCGAGCGCTCCCCCGTACCGGCGGTCGCGCTCGGCATACGTCTGGATGGCCTGCCACAGGTGGCGCCGGTCGTAGTCGGGCCACAACGTGTCCTGGAAGACCAGCTCCGCGTAGGCGCTCTGCCACAGCAGGAAGTTGCTGGTGCGCTGCTCCCCCGAGCTGCGGACGAACAGGTCGACGTCCGGCATGTCCGGCTCGGGCAGGTACCGCGCCAGGACCTTCTCGTCGATCGAGGACGGCTTCAGCTTCCCGCGCTGCACCTGCTCGGCCAGCCGGCTCACCGCATCGGCGATCTCGGCGCGGCCGCCGTAGTTGACACAGAAGTAGAGCGTCAGACCGGTGTTGTCCTGGGTGAGCTCCTGGGCGACCTCGAGCTCCTTGATGACCGAGCCCCACAGCCGTGGTCGCCGGCCGACCCAGCGCATCCGCACCCCCCACTCGTGCAGCTGGTCGCGTCGGCGGCGGATGACGTCCCGGTTGAACCCCATGAGGAACCGCACCTCGTCCGGGCTGCGCTTCCAGTTCTCCGTCGAGAACGCGTAGGCCGACAGGTGCGTCACCCCGACCTCGATGGATCCGGCAACGACATCCAGCAGGGCAGCCTCGCCGGCCTCGTGGCCCTTGGTCCGTGGCAGACCGCGCTGGTTGGCCCAGCGTCCGTTGCCATCCATGACGACGGCGACATGGCGCGGCACCAGCTCAGGGGGCAGCGCCGGGGGCTGTGCCCCGCTCGGGTGGGAGAAGGGCGGGGCGTATGCCGCGCTCACGCCGGGGCTGCCGTGGGGCTCTGGTCGCGTCGGTCCACGAGGCGCAAGGATCGCACACCACGTTCCAGATGCCATTGCAGGTAGGCGCTGGCCAACGAGCTGCCCTCACGGCGGTGGCGCTGCTGCGAGGCGTCAGCCACCACCCAGTCACCGGCGAGCAAGGCCGCCAGCAACGCCAGCGTCTGCGGCGCCGGGGCGGCGGAGCCGGGCGGGCGGCATACCGGACACACCGTCCCGCCGGCGGCGAGGTTGAACGCCCGATGCGGGCCGACGGCCCCACACCGCGCGCAGTCGTGGAAGCTCGGGGCCCACCCGGCGACGGCCAGCGCGCGCAGCAGATAGGCGTCGAGCACCAGACCAGGGTCGTGTAGACCCTCGGCCATCGAACGCAACGCGCCTTGCAGGAGCAGGTACTGCTGCAGGTTGGGCTCCCGCTCCTCGGTCAGCCGGTCGGCGGTCTCGAGCATCGCCGCCGCGGAGGTGTATGTGGTGTAGTCGCGGGCCAGCACATCACCCCAGGCGGCGAGACACTCGGCCTGGGTGACGGTGTCGAGCGACCGTCCCTCGTAGCACTGGACGTCGACCATCATCCCCGGCTCGAGCCGAGCCCCGAAGCGGCTCTTGGTGCGCCGGACCCCCTTGCCGACGACCCTCACCTTGCCGAGCCCACGGGTCAGCAGGGTGACGATGCGGTCGGCCTCGCCCAGCTTCTGGGTGCGCAGGACGATGCCTTCGTCGCGGTACAGGGGCATGGGGCCATTGTCCCCCGGCGCGGCTCAAATCCTCGTATGCCGCACGGCCTCAGACTGCGTCACCTCTAGAACATCTGTTCGAACAGCGGTTAGGATGCTCGCATGGTGATGGCACTTCAGGGCTCCCTGTTAGACCTCGGCGACGAGATCGAGCTGCGGGAGCTCGGAGCCGGCTTGCGGCGCACCGAGCTGAGTCATGGCGCCTGGGTGGACTACCGCCCCGGCTGGCTGGCCGGGGCCGACGACCTCTTCGACGTGCTCCACCAGACCGTGCCCTGGCAGGCCGAGCGCCGCGAGATGTACGAGCGGATCGTCGACGTGCCGCGCCTGCTGAGGTTCTACGACGACGGCGAGCCGCTGCCCCATCCCGTGCTCGTCCAAGCCCGCGCGCAGCTGACCAGGTGGTATGCCGCGGAGCTCGG
>DASYGI010000024.1:0-1956 GCA_035999925.1 Pedococcus sp. | reverse complement strand
TGGCCAGGATGTCGTCGAAGTCCTGGCGGGTGCGGACCAGGCCGTACGGCGGGAAGCTCGCCAGGTCGGGCCAGGGCAAGGACAGCCGCATGCCGCCGCCGATGATGCGCAGGCCGTGGTTCTTGATCCAGCCGTCGTCCTCGGGGGTGGGGATGCCGAGGGTGATGAGCTCCTTGACGGCCCGCGGGGTGAGTCCGTCGCCGCAGACCTTCTCGCGGGGGAAGGTCGTCTTCTCCAGCAGCAGGACGTCAAGCCCGGTCATGGCCAGGTACGCCGCCGTCGCGGAGCCGGCCGGACCGGCGCCGACGATGATCACGTCGGCCTTCTCCGTCGTCGAGGCGGCGGAACCGGCCTCGCTGATGGTCTCTGTCACGCCTGCCTCACACGCTTGTGAACGACTTCACGAACTTCAAAACGGGAGTCTATTCCCGGGGTGGCGAGACCTCCTAGTGAGGCAGTCCTAACCCTGGGACGCTCGTCACTGCGAGCGGTCGGGCTTCACCGCTCGGTGCCTGACATTCGCGCTCAGCCATCGCCGCGGGCCTCGCTCGTACCTCACTCGTGTCCTCCCTCCGGCTTCACCGCTCGGTGCAGCGCGACGATGCCGCCCGTGAGATTTCGCCAGGCCACGTCCGTCCAGCCAGCAGCGGCGATCGTGCTGGCCAGCTCGCGTTGCGCGGGCCAGGCCTGGATCGACTCGGCCAGGTACACGTACGACTCCGGGTTGCTACTGACCTTGCGGGCGATGCTGGGCAGCGAACGCATGAGGTACTCGGTGTACACCGTGCGGAACGCCGCGCTGACCGGCTGGCTGAACTCGCAGACGACCAGCCGCCCGCCCGGCCTGGTCACGCGCAGGAACTCACGCAGCGCGACCTGGACGTCGGCCACGTTGCGCAGCCCGAACGACATCGTGACGGCGTCGAAGCTGTTGTCCGCGAAGGGCAGTCGCATCGCATCCGCCGCCGTGAACCCCAGGTCAGCGCGGCGCCGGTTCCCCACCGCAAGCATGCCCAGCGAGAAGTCGGCAGGCACGACCTTGACCCCGCCGTCGGCGAAGGGCTCGCTGCTCGTGCCGGTCCCGGCGGCGATGTCCAGCACCGTCTCCCCCGGTCGCGCGGCGACGGCTTTGAGCACGGCTCGCCGCCAGCGCCGGTCTTGACCGAGGGACAGCACGTCGTTGGTCAGGTCGTACCGGCCGGCCACGTCGTCGAACATGGCGGCGACGTCCCGGGGCTCCTTGGCCAGGCTTGCGCGGGTCATGGCGCCATCCTCGCACCCGTCCCGGATACGCCTCGCCGTAGGCTTTCCCCCGACATGAGCAGCCTGCCTTCGCCACACCCCGCGACCCAGCCCCACGGCATACCCGTGGGGCACCGCATCGTGGCCCGCACCGTGGAGCTGGACGTGCTGGACGGACCACGATCGCTGTTGTCGCTGTTGCCCGATGCCGCGGACCCCACCGAGATCTGCAGCTGGGTCCGCCGTGGTGAAGGGCTGGTGGGCTGGGGCCGCGCGCTGGAGCTGACCACCCATGGGCCCGAACGGTTTTCGCGGGCACAGGCCTGGTGGCGCGACCTCGTCGACGCCGCGGTCGTGCGTGACGAGGTGCGCCTGCCCGGCACCGGACCGGTCGCCTTCGGCTCCGTGTCGTATGCCGCGGCGTCGCCTGCCGGAGCCAAGCTCGTCGTGCCCGAGGTCGTCGTGGGCGCCCGCGACGGCCGCTGCTGGGTGACCACGATCGGCACCGAGTCCGAGCTGCCCGCCCCCGTGGTCCCCCGACAGTCCGCCCCGCGCGAGCCCGAGGGAGTCGCGTTCGCCGACGGCGCCCTGTCCCCCGCCCGGTGGGCCGGGGCCGTAGCGCAGGCGGTTGAGCGCATCACGGCCGGCGATCTCGACAAGGTCGTGCTGGCCCGAGACCTGCGGGTCAGCGCGGACGCTCCGATCGACCCGCGG
>DASYGI010000023.1:0-15673 GCA_035999925.1 Pedococcus sp. | reverse complement strand
CTCAGGTGTGCGGGCGGCGATGGCGTGCGGAGGCGAGCAGCGGCCGGGTGTCGTGGTGGCCGGAGGCCCGCAGCTCGAGGGTCAGTGCCTCGACACGGTGGGTCAGCGCGGTGAGCAACGGGACGACCGGCGGCGTCGGGTCGTCCCGTCCGGCCTCGGGACCGGCCCACTGTTGCCGCAGCTCGCGAACCTCCCGCTCCAGGCGGACGAGCGCCGTCGCCGTCCGCGTGTCGAAGGCCTGGACGGTGGTGAGACCGGCCGCCTGCTCGAACCCGGATGAGGGGAAGTCCTGCGGCATCATGGGGGCACCTCCTTGCCGTGACCCGGTTCCAGGATCCGCCTGGACTGTTCGATGGGACAAGGGCGGTGAACGGGTCGATAGTGGCGAGTTCACGCCACGGGGAGGGGGGACGCCAGAGCCCATGGTGCCGGTCGGGCGTCGTCTCGCGACGCCCTGAGCCCACGGTTGGGTGACGCGGCCGCCGACCAGGGTCGCGGGTGGCCGGCAGACCCGGGAGCGTGCGATCGGCCTCGACCGAGACTGGCCCCGCGCCGGGGGGATCCGCGTCGAGCGGGAAAAGGTCAGCCCGACTTCCGACGCCGAGGTCGGTTGGCGGTGGTGCTCGCCGCGAGGGCCTAGGCCGGCGTGACGGACTCGGCGGGGTTCCACGACTCGCGTTCGTCGGCCGACCGGTCCACCGGCGCAGGCATGGCCAGCGATCGCCGGTTCGGAACACGTCCGACATCTTGGACAAGGCGGACTGGGACAGGCCACGGCTTGGGGTCATCGCATAGCCGTGGCTTCACCGATGCCCCCACCGGCCCCGTGAGCAGCGGCGCAGCGGTTACCGGGAACGCGAGACCCCTTCTGAGCACGGGCTTGCGTGAGACACCTCGGACTCACCCCCGTGGACGCCCGCGGGGTCATGTCATGTCGGGGTCGTGTTCCTCGTCGCCTTCGGTCATAGTGAGCCGGTCGTCTCGGGATGCCGTGCGGTCGTCCTTCGCGTGCCTTCGGTCACCGGCGGCGGCTCGCCGTTCGGGCCAGTGCTCGCCGTATTCGCTTTTCGGGTCCAGCATTTCGGCGAGGTCGGCGTCGTTGCCACGCTTCTCGGCCGCTGCGTCGCGGGTATCGGAGACGGCGTCACGCTCGTCGGCGGCGGCCAGGGTTGTCTCGGCGACGTTCATTCGCTCGGCCAGGGCGGCCTCGCGTTTCGCCACGGCGGCCTCGCGTTCCGCCACGGCGGTCTCGCGGCGTTCCAGATCGGCCTCGTGTGATTCGAAGTGGGCTTCGCGCGCGTCGGCTGGACCATCCCGGCTTCGGTCCTCCGAGCACATGAGGAGAGTGAACCACCAACAGGCGCCGCCAGCGAGGTTCGCGGGCACACCGCAGCGCCCGACCCCCAGGGTGCTGCATTTCGGCCACTGTGTCGCAGCGAGCGCCTGACTCAGCAGTGGGAAGTCAGCGTGGCGCTTGAGCGGAGGCTCACAACCGGACCCGTCAGGTACGGGCGGCGGCGCTGACGGCAAGGGCCTTGATCTGGTCACGTGGTGGTTCGGTGGCGCCGGCGAGGTCGAGACCGATGACGACTAGCGCATCGCCCTTGCCGAAGTTGATGGCGGCCCGCGTGCCCTCGGCTTGTCCGAACGCGTTGTCACCGACCCCGCTGATGTCGAACAGAGCTGCCGATGGGCACTGGGCATGTGGGCGTGGTGTTGATCGTAGGTGGCCTTGCCTCCGGACGGTGTCAGCGAGAGCTGGAGTAGGGAGTGCCCGGTAAGGAAGCTGCACGCAAAGCAGTCCCGACGAGTGCGGTGGCCTGCCCGGGGCCGGGATCCGAATCAATGGCGACGGCGGCCTCCTGCTCGGTGATCAACGAACATGCTTGCGTTGCGCCGGCGGCGGCTGGCGGGGCGGTTTGCGCCGGTGGCGCGGTCTGAGCGGGGGCACTCGTGGACGCGTCGGAGCTGCCCGGTGGTGGATTCGCCGGCGTCGTGGCTGCGGAGGTGTGCCGCAGGCGGTGATCAGCTGAGACTCGGCCGTTGCCAGGATCAGCCGGGTCATCCTCGGTGGCGGTCGGTGTGGTTGGGTCCTGGCGCTGCCTCTCGGCGGATCGCGATGCCGTGGGATCGGTTGGACCGTGTGGTTCGTGGAGTTCGGATCGGGCGGTGCGGGTGATCTCCGTCGTCCCGCTCGGGATGTCTAAACGCCTGAGCGGACCGCGTGGCGGCGGTCGCCGAGGCGGGCGAGGGCGCCGGTTTGGGCTAGAAGTGCGAACCGGTCCGGCACCCCCCAGTGCTCGATCATGCGGCCGTCCACGACCCGGGCGATGTCGATGACGGTGATCTCGACCTGCTGGCCGCTGGGCGGCCCGAAGTAGGGGCCGGTCGCGGTTCCGCGGACCTGTACCCGCGCCCAGATCGTGTCACCGTCTTCGACCGCGTCCTCGATCGTGAAAGAGAAGTCGGGAATGGTCGCGTGCGCCTGGCGGATGGCGTCCTTGAGCTGCCGGATCGCCTCCGCCCCGGTGCCGGCGACGCCGAACTGGTGCTCGACCAGGTCGGGAGAGCACACGTCGTCGACCACGGCGGTCTGGCCGGTGGCGAAGCCCTCCTCGAAGATGCGCCGCAGCACGGAGGCCGCGACGGACGCCGGCGCGGCGCCGGCGCGCCTCGGTGTCGCCTCCCGGGGTGGCGTGCTGCCGGCCCTCCTCATGACCAGGTCGGCTCGAGCATGCTCCCGCTGGTGTGCAGGACGTCGAGGCGGTGGACCTCGGGTTCGGTCGATGGCCGGTTCCCGCCGAAGGCGGCGTCGACGGCGGGATGGATCCGCTCCTCGAAGGCCCGAGCGCAGGCGGCCTCGGACTCCCAGACGTCGATGTAGCGCAGTCGACCGTCGGGTTCCCGGACGCACAGGTGCAGCAAGCCACCGGCGAACGGTTCCGGGCCGATCTTGTCCATGATCTTGCGGTACAGCTCCTCGTCGATGGGGACGTCCTGGGTGTAGGCGTAGACCATGCCGTGCCTCCTGCTATAGTTATCCGATACTACTTCGGATGAATAAGGGGACCGTACGCCTAATGGTTGAGGACGTCAACGCCCGCCCGGCCGGCACCCGCGCCTACCACTCGCCGCGCCGGGTCGAGCAGGCCGCGGCCACCCGACGGGACGTGCTGGCCGCCGCCCGCGACCTGTTCGTCGCCAACGGCTACAACGCCACCACCATCGCCGACATCGCGGCCCGCGCCCGGGTCTCCCTGGACACCGTCTACGCCACCGTCGGGCGCAAACCCGCCCTGCTCCGCGAGCTGGTCGAGACCGCGATCTCCGGTACCGAGCAAGCCGTGCCGGCCGAACAGCGCGACTACGTCACTCGCATTCAAGCCGCCACCACGGCCCGCGAGGCGCTCACCATCTACGCCCACGCCATCACCGGGATCCAGCAGCGGATGGCACCGGTGTTCCTGGCGTTACGCGACGCCGCCAGCACCGACCAGGACTGTGCCTCCCTCTGGACAGAGATCGCCGAACGACGGGCCACCAACATGCGCGCCATGGCCGCGGGCCTGCGAGCCACCGGAGAGCTGCGCGACGACCTGACCGACGACCAGGTCGCCGACATCATCTGGAGCATGAACGCCGCCGAGTACTGGGACCTGCTGGTCCGCGAACGCGGCTGGACCCCGGAACAGTTCCGCGACTGGCTCACCGACGCCTGGCCCCGGCTGCTCCTCCGCGCGCCCTGAGCGGGCCCGTAGTGAGCGCGGTCATCGTGGGTCGACGCGATTCTCCGCCGAGATCAGGAGGCCGAGGTCTCGGATCCCCATGAGCAGCCCGTGCAGCTGCGCCTGGTCGGGAGCGACAGCTCAGGCTCCTCGTGCCTCGCACTCGTACGTCAACACGAGGCCACGGAGCCAGCGCGCCCAGTGCTCGTCGAGCAGCCCGTCCACCCTCACGGGGTAGCCGTCAGGCGTCGGACCCCGACCACGCCGGGACACCACGGGCCAACCGTCGATCTGGCGGCCCGAGGAAGGCCGGTTCCCCCAACTCCGCCGTAGCGCGCGCGAGGCGCCCTAGTTGCGGCGGCCAAGACGTCAGGGTGCACACAGGTCGTCGCGCGTAATCTGTGGATGTGGGCTGGGGTTTGAGCCGTTCGCGACTGGCAGCGCTGTGGGGGGTCGCGTTCGTGCTGTTGTCGATGGCGGCTGCCGCGATCTACGTGACGGCGCAGCAGGCCGGTCGCATTGGCGCTAACGACGTACCTCGAGCGGTAGGGCGCCAAGCGTCGCAGTCGTTGGGACAGGGTGCTGTCCCGGCAGTCGTCGTCGGTTCGGCTGTAGTGGATTTGGCCGCCGATTCCTCACCTTTCACGATCGTTTTCGACTCGGCCCATCATGTTTTGGCCACCAACGCGACGGTGGCCGGTACGGTCCCCAACGTGCCTACCGGGGTGCTGGATGTTGCCGTAGCAAACGGGGAGAACCGCGTCACTTGGCAGCCGATGGACGGCGTACGCGAGGCTGTCGTGGCCCAGCCGTGGCGAAGTGGGGCCTCAACAGGCGTAGTCGTGTCGGGCATGAGTCTGCTGCCCACCGAAGCGAGGTCACGTTCTGTCCTGGAGTTGACGACGATCGGATGGGTGGTTGGCCTCGTCCTGATCAGCGCCATTGTCGCACTCGCCTCTCGTCGCCAGACGCCCGGTGACCCGGCCCGTACGTCTTGAGATGCCAACAGGTCCCACCAGGCACCATGCCCGGGATGGCCCACTTGAGGGCCCCTCACGAAGTTGTGTCGATCGAGCCATTCCCGGCGAGCGGTTCGCCGCGTCTCTTCGCCGCGACCGGGCGCCACGGCTGCGTCAGCCCGGCCGCCAGTCAGGCGCAGGTGGCCGAGCGGATCTAGATGAGGGCTGGCAGGGAGGTCTCAGGAGATCGATGGCGGCCAGCGATGCCTGCGCGCTCGTCCCAAGTCGCGAACCCGCCGGCGGGTCGTCGATTGGCTCACTGCCGTCAAGCTCCCCGCGCGTCGGGATAGTGATGATCGCGGCCCACTCGGCAAGCTCAACATCAGACATGCGCCAGGTCGTGTGCGGCTCTTTGGCGTGCCGCTGGTCAAGTCGTTTCCGCTGCTCGGCTGGCGTGACGTCGAAGTAGCGCAGCTGCACCTCGGCACCCGAGATCGGCCGCAGCTTGCCGAAAGGCGGAGCGCTCGTCCCTGCCCCAGAGGCCATAGTCGACGACCACGTTGATGCCCAGTTCGCGAGCGCGCAGCGCGATCTCGACGAGCCGTCCTTCGATGACATCGGAGGCGGATGACGGGTTCCTAAGACCGTAGGGGGCTTTCATCCACTCGTCCTTCGTGAGGCGAAGGGCATCCTGTTCGATCTCTATCCGCCGTGCCTCTCTGGTCTTGCCCCTACCGGCAGGCCTACGGTCAGAAACAGTATGGGTCGAGCCACCAGTACCTCCATCCCAGGCGGCCGCATCATCATCGCTCCCGGTCGGCCGTTCGCCCGATCGGCGCACTCAGGACTTGACCACTTGCCCATTCCGCCGCGGATGCACCGCTACCGGGCTGCCCACGGGCCGGGCGATATGCGTGCCTATGTCTGGGTCTGCCGATACATCTCAGCGGTTGTCCCAGTCGCCGAGTCGGTCGAGGTCGGGGACGAAGCCGTGGCGGACTCCCCAGAGGACGGCCTGGGTTCGGCTGTGGGCGCCGATTTTGCGGTAGGTGTTGCGGATGTAGGACTTGACGGTGTTGGGGGCGAGGTAGGTCAGCGCGGCGACCTCGGCGTTGCTCTTGCCCTGGGTGATCAGGGAAAGGATCTCGGACTCCCGGTCGGTGAGTCCTTCCCCGCGCCCCGGCCAGTTCAGGACGTTGGGTGGGCGGGCTTGGGTGGGCGCCGGGCTGATCACGGTGCGGCCGGCGTGGACGTCCTCGAGGGCGGCAACCAGGTCGCGAGCCGGCAGCGTCTTGGACAGGTAGCCGTCGATGCCAACACCTCGGGCGGCCTCGATGAGTTCGGGTTGGAAGTTCCACGTGTAGATCACCACCCGTCGGGCTCGGGGGTTGTCGATCAGCACGCGGATGCGGGGGTGGTCTGCCTCGGGCTGCGCGAAGCTGTCGTACAGGACGACGTCGACGTCGTGGGTGACCGGCTCGTTGGCGTCGAGCTCGATGATGGCGACCCGGTCCCGGTACGGCCTGAGCATGTTCGCCAGACCGGACAGGACGACGTCGTAGTCGTCGACCAGCGCCACCGTCACGGGCTCCGGCGCGGCGTTGGGCACCGCGCCAAACTAACCGCCCTAGGGGTGCGCCGCAACCTCCCTGCGGGTGGTGAAGTAGGTCCAGGTCTTACGAGCCCGGTCCCGGTCAGCGTGGAGACCGGACCGCTAGAACACGGATCGCTGCGGGGGCGCGGTCAACGAAGGAGTGGCGAAGATGAGTGTCCCGAAGTCCCTATGGGCCTCGACTCAGGGAGACTCCAGTGTTCATGCGGCGGGTCAACGGATGGCTCGCCATCTTCTGGATCGTCATGATCCCCATCTCGATGTGGCGTGGGTGGCTGACCTCGGTGGTCTACGTCTCAGCCCTGTCACTATGGGCGCTGATGTCCGGGCACTGGTCAGCCTGGCAGGCGGCCCGCGTTGAGGTGCGGCCACAGCAGGAAGCGGCGCAAAAGGAACACCGAGACGTCGCCGACGACGTCGTCCACGCCACCGTCAACCACACGCTCCGGCCCTGATAAGGCCTAAGCGGGAGGTGGCCGGGTCCCCGAGTCGAGGAAGCCGGTAGAGGGACCCTCCTTCATCGGCCGCCCTGGCGCCGGCGGTGGATGCGCTGGACCGGTGCAGCATGGATCGCAACCCCAGCTCACCCGGAGTTGTCACGATGCGTTCCCTCGGTCCCACCGGCGCGGATGAGCCGTCGGCCGATGAGGCGAAAACGCCTCGAACCTGGCGCCGGCCGCGCCTTCGCCGGACTGGCCCGGTACTGGCCGCCGAACTACCCCGGTACTGGCCGGGACGGGGGATGGGGCCGACGCACCACGAGGTCGTCGACGCGGACGGCACCCCGCTCACCCACACTCATCGGTGAAGAGCCCCTTAACGCGGCGCCCGGCCACGGCCGTCCTCTCAGCGCCTTGACGAGCGGATCGCCGCGCGGCCGCATACGGCGCTGGCCCAACCGAGACCCGCCACGATCGCCACCCGCTGCCACGTCCCGGCCTGCGCGACCCACTGGGTCCGCTGGTGTCCGAAGCCGCCGCTCGAACGCACCAGTCCGACCACGGTGCCGGCTGCGGCGACACCGCTGTAGACCGCCCAACCCCACCGGCCTGAGCGTGCCGCAGCCACGCCGCTGACGACGGCGGCAACCGGTAGACCCAAGAAGACCGGGACAGCCGACATGTCATGCGCGAGACCCTCACGCGTCCGCGACTCAGTGATGACCGCGGTGCCCGGTGGATAGCCCCCGATCGGGTCGGTCGTGAAAACCGCCGATGCCAGCAGCCCAACGGCAGCACCGGCCAGCATGACGACGACCGCGCGCGGTTCTTCCGCGCCGACGGGAACGTCGCCAAGCCCGGCGGCGCCGAGGGCGAGCAAGCCGCCGGTGACCGCGAAGGTTGCGGCCTGCTGCCCGCCGCCCGGTCCCAGAGCCAAAGAACTAACCGGATATCGCCTCGGGTCGTAGTCCTCCCGAAGCGACTGCTGGATCACAAAGGAAGCCATAAAGACCGGAGCCGCGGATGACCCAGCCAGCAACAGCGACCGATACGACGCTGCCGAAGGCATCTACGCAGTCTAGGCAGTGGAACCTGAGTAAGGCTCGACGCCCCGGCCCCGAGTCCGACACGTCGCGCTGGTCGTTCCACTCCGGCGGCGCCAAGGTCAACTTCGGCTGACCAAGCACACCGACTCGAGCCCCACCGGGAGTCCTCCTGTTGGGCTCGACAGCGCCTGAGTGCCTGTGGACGGCTTCGCCGAGCCCATCGGCCCTACGTCCCCCAAGCACAACCAATCCACGCCCACACCGACCCGGCTCGCTGCCGCAGTCGGGAACATCCTCTCCTGCAACATCTTCTGCCGCCGCGAGCAGCAATCCGCGTTGAAGGGTCTGCATGCCACTCGCCCGTCGATCGGTGGCGACGGAGGGATCTATCACCAACGTGCGCCTTGCCCGAGCTAGATAGAGCGCTGCCGAGCCCGGAGGTACACGGGAAAGAAGAGCACCCGAAGCACTAGGCATACCGTCGCCCACGCCGACGGCGTTTCAAGACGGAACGCCCCCGACAAGAACACCACCGGCTCGCCGGCCGCCGAGTGCTTGACCGCGTCGGTGTAGACCCACCACACAGTGAGAAGCCGTATCCGAGGAGGACGACCCCGACCGACAGGTTCGGCGTCGTTGATGATCACCTCGTTCGAGCCCGAATCCGTGTGGTGAATGAACGCTACGACCGCAGCCTCAACGCCGCCCGCACACCGACGAGAGATGTACCCACGCCCCTCGACCGCCAGCGCGCCCCGACGCTTCCCTTCGGGGGCTGCACCGTGGAGATCAACCTCGTGTCAACTCGGTGCTTCACACGGCGACTCGTCCTCACCAAGCAGCTGTTGTCCACTGGCCGGCAGCAGTTGTCGAACTAGCACGGAGCGGGTCGCCCGACTATGGTCGCGCTGACGGCACCCGCCATCGCCCCGACTTGGGTCACATCGCCGCCAGTCGACCAATCCATCTGTCTTGGCAGTCGTGGGCACTCAGTCGCGCGGCGGGTCGTGCGTCATTGCTGGCCGAGGCGTGAGCCGCGGGGTTCTGCCCGGGGCTGAGTTGACTCCTTGCCGGAAAGGACCCAGGTTCTCGGCCCGTGCAGGGCCAGGTCCGGCGCCAGCGGGGCCGCCAGGACCGGGGTGAGGTCCGGGAACAGCGCGGTCAGGTCGGGGCCGTTGGGTGATGCGAGCCCCCCAGTCGGGTGGAGCGCTCGGTAGTTGTCCCTTTTAGGCTGGACATCCACGGCTGGTTGCCTTCGGGGCATCGTGTCCGTCAGCCGCGCGAGCCGCCACCGCCGCTGGCAGACGCACCACCGGGTGAGGACAGCGCTCAAGCCTGCAGCCCCCGGGGGCGGTGGGCAGCATGGAAGGGCGCGGGCGCCGCAACAGCAGACTTCGTCCCGCGACCTCCTGCTCGGTCCGGGCGACCCCGTGGCGGGTGTCATCCGGTGAGGCGGGCGAGGAGCCGCGCGCGGGTCGGCGCACTGGTTTTGGCGAGGATCGCTTTGACGTGGTCATTCACGGTGTGTTCCGAGATGACGAGCCTTTCGGCGATGGCTGAGGAGTCGGCGCCGGTGGCCAGCTCGTCGAGGACCTGCCGTTCCCGCGGGGACAGGGCGTGGGCGAGCGCGAAAACCTCCCGTCGCTGTGCGGAGGTGCATGGTTCGACGGCGACGGCGATGTCTCCGCTGTCCATTCGGGCGGCGCTCAAGGTGACCCAGTGTCCGCCCGCAAGATGGACTCGGCTCCAGGCCGCGCCGACCCGGCGGCCCGCCTCGCCCGCGAGCAGGGCAGCACCGACGTTGTAGGCGGCGGCCGGAACAAGCGGGATATCGCGGTCCGGCGGGTTGAGCCGCAGCAGTGTGCTCACCGCAGCACTGGTGTGGCCTTTGAGAGTCAGGTCGGCGCCGAGGACGAGCACGGCTGCCCCCGGTGGTTGCGCGTCGACTGGCGGGTCGGTGAAGGTGCGCGCCTGGGCGGTCCGCTGCGCGGTGGTGAGCGCCGGTTGTAAGGACGTGAGGAAGGCCCGCTCGTCGGGAGTGAAGCACACGCCGGTGCGCCACAGGTCGAGCCACCCCCAGCAGCCGAACTTGTCGACATACAACGACGTAAAGACGTCGATGGCGCCGTCCGGTCGGAAGTTGAACCAGTCCTGGCCGAGATATCGCTGTCTGATCAGCGCCGGCAGCTCCACCCACGGCAGTCCCGGGATATCGGCCAGCGGGACTGTGCCCACCCGGGTCACCGGATCCGTCAGCAACCAGACGTAGGCGTCGTAGGGGACCACCGGGCGCAACAGGTCCAGGACCGAGACCCTCAGCTGCTTGCTGGTGCCCGGCTCGAGGCACGCTCGCTCGAGGCGACCGTGCACGGCGGCCCAGTTCGGCACCCACCGAGACTATGGCGCCCACCAAGCGGAAGATCCCCAGCATCGGGGATATCTCAACGCAGGGGCGCAGCAGCAGGCTGCTCGCTATGAATACCTTGCGCATCGAGAACCGCGTCCACGACTACGACAGCTGGCGGCAGGCCTTCGACAAGTTCGACGCCCTGCGGCGCGAGAAGGGGGTGCGTGCCTACCGGGTCAGCCGCCCCGCCGACGACCCGCTTCGCGTGTTCATCGACCTGGACTTCGACAGCGCAACTCGCGCCGAGGACTTCCGCGAGACGCTAGCCAAAATCTGGCGCACCCCCCAATCGCGCGACCAGCTCGCCGACCACGTCCAACCGCTCGTCCTCGACATCCTCGCCGACGTTCACTACCCCCCGACGGCACCCGCCTGAGACACAGACAGGCTCGCGCAGACCGTCCGGGGCCGACAGGTCCGCGTCGAGGACTGTGATGCCCAACAATGCCGCTGGGCCCACTCGAAGAGCTTCATGGCTCGGACGGGGAACGGGGTCGGGTCTGTCCGACGAAAGGTGTTTCTGGCGTTCATTGTTAGAGGTTCTCCGCCGCCGGCATGCGGTCGGCGAAGGTGACGGCGAACGCGTTGAGCGCGGGCTTCCACCGCATAGCCGGGGCATGGTCGGCCTGAGACCGGACGTGCTCAGTACGGTCCGCACCACCTCGAATGTGGACGCCGCACCGGCAGGCTCCCGGCGCAGCTTGACCTTGGTCGCGCTGTCACCCGGCTTCACCAACCCCCGCGGCACACTTACCGCCCTGGCTGAAGACCTGGCCAGTCACGGCTAGGTCGTCGCGGGAATCGATCACACCTACGCGAGCCTCGCCACGTCCTTCCCGGATGGTCGGGTCACCACCTGCCTCGCCAGTGCCGCACCCGACCGGGGCGGCGAGTTCTGGAGCAAAGTGGTGACCGGCCGGGCATCGGACGTGTCCTTCGTGCTAGACGAACTAACAGGGCAATCAACCGGCTACGTCGGCCGCCGCCCTCATCGACCCGGCCCACATGGGCATCGCCGGCCATTCGGTCGGCGGCGCCGCGGCGATCTGCGTGATGCTGGCCGACTCGCGTATCCGCGCCGGCATCAACATGGATGGCGCCACGTTCACCGAGATGACCAGCCACGGCATGCCAAGGCCCTTCCTGTTCCTCGGCAAGCAAGCCGCTGACTCTGCGAAGATGCCGCTGGCTCCGTGACCAACTGGGAGCGTGACTGGGCCCTCCTGACCGGATGGAAGCGGTGGCTGGTGGTGGCCTGCCCGTACACGCTTCCTTCACGGACCTCGGCGTCTTCGCCGATGAAATGGGGGAAGGACATAGGCGCCGGCCCGTCGGGACTCCGGTCCACCGACATCCTGCGCACCCACTTCAGAGCCTTCTTCGACCAGCACCTCAAGGGCAAGACACGGCCCCTGTTCAGCCAGCCCTCAGACCGCTACCCCGAGGTGACCTTTCATTCTCAAACCGGCTGGACCGTACGCCTAACGCTTCCATCGCGACCGCCGGCACATGCGGCGGGTCACGGGACGGGTCCTCGCTTGCCTGACGGCTTCGGGGATGACCTGACATTCGCGCGCCTTCGATCCAACAAGTGCGCCGGCGGCTCCGGCTGAGCCGCCGTGGATCGGCTACCACCGCCGGGTGGGCAGTCAGGTGGGGTGGTAGACCGGTGGCATGTCCCGTCTTCGCGACCGCCGCATCCTCATCCCCCTTGTCGCGGTGGAGGTGGTCAGCGCCGTGTTCGCCTGGCGCGACCTGTCCCATCGCTCGGACGACGAGGTCCGGGGGCCTCGGCGGCTGTGGCAAGGGTTGATGTTGGTTAACCCTGGAAACAGTCTTCTCTACTGGGTCGCCGGGCGTCGCTGACCTTCGATCGAATGGGCAAGTCCCCTCCCGAATTGTCCATTTGCGACACAGGTATCACGGAGGCTCGAGCGCGCTGCTTTGACCGCGTCTGAACATTTTCCCGAGTGGCGAGGTTGCACGCCGCAGGCTGTCACGACAGCGACGTGAGTGCTCGTGCGACGCGGGGCCGAGTCCCAGAGGGGTCCGAGGAGTCGGGTCCGCGAAAGATGCGCCTGGCTACCAGGCTCCGGCCCGTATGTGATCGACTGCGTCCAGGCGAAACGGGTGAAGCGGTTGGCTGCGGTTTGTTCGGTGGCCGGTCGGTTCGGGCGTTGGGTGGCCCAGCCGGGCCATCCGTGGGGATGGCTCATCCTGGCGATGCGCCGGTTGTCGGCCCTCCGATGCACTGGACGGTATGAGCTGCCTAGCCACGACCCAGTCCGGACCCGGTCACGCCGAACGCCGGTGCGACCTCGGGGTCTTCAACGTCCAAGAAGACCATGTCCCTGTGGACGGGCATCGCGGCACGGCTGAGCGACGGGCCTCCCTGCACGCCGTCACTTACGGTGTCGTCATCGCTGCGCTACGTCCGCGAGAAGCCTGGCCGGTCATCGCCGTGCACGAGGGCTTGTCCTCGTCCTCCCGTCGACTGCGCTACTCCGCAGGGACACGACGGCTCACCCCGCGCATGGTCCGGGTGCTGACCGACCTGCGTCCTGGACACCACGAGGCGTATGTGGCGTGGCGCCGCGGAGGTCCGATCGGGATCGTCCGGTGGATCCGCACGCCGGACTCCCCGGGCGCGGCCGAGCTGGCCCTTGAAGTCGTGGACGCCGAACAGGGCGCCGGTGTGGGGCGGGCGTTGGCCGCCTTCGCGGCGGTGCAGGCGTGGCGTGCCGGCGTGCAGACGATGCTCGTCTCCGTCGATCCGGACAACGTCCGTATCCACGACTGGCTGGGAAAGCTACGCGTGAGGGCCCTCCCCGACGACGCGGACCGGTTCGCCATTCCGACTCAAGCCCTGTTCGCCGACGCGCCCCTGGCCACCTATGAACACGACGTCCGACCGCCGAAGGGGGGCCTCCGCTGATCGCCGCCTCAGCTACGAGATTGCGGCCCTCCTGCTGGTGGTCATCCCCGCTTCGAGTCGACCCTCGCCGAGGGTGACGGACCGGCTTCGGTGAGGATGAGCCACATCGTCCGGGAGCCCCGAGCCCAGACTTCGTCCACGAGGGCAAGGGATGGGTAGGCGGGATGGCTCAGCCGAGGTGGAGTCCGGGGGCTAGGACCAGCAGGTTGCCCAGGGCGAGGAAAACCCCAGCTGCCATCCCGGTCCAGGGCACCCCCAAGACGAGTGGCTCCTTGCGGGGGTTCAGCTTCTGCCAATACATCATCGCCATCGGCGCGAAGACACCGAGCGACGCTGATCCGATCATGATCACGACCACCGCCTCCGCGGACGCCCCCGGAGTGAAGGCCAGGAACGCGGCGCTCAGGGCGACGGAGACCCCGGTGCCGATCAGCCACGGGTAGACGCAGAAGGCGCGCATCTCGTACAAGCCGTTGGTGTACCGCACGCCGGGGACGGCGAACTGCCGGCCCAGGAAGAACAGTCCGCCGATCCCCACGGCCAGACACAACCAGCCGACCCATCCCGGCGCGTTCAGGGCCGCCAGCGCTGCGCCGGTGTCTCCGCCGGTGATGAGGGGGGCGATGGTCAGGTAGCCGAACCCCTCCTCCGCGCTCAGGAACGCGGCCCACACCCACAGCAGCTGAGCGAACCCATGCCCCCGGAACGGCCGGAACCGCATCGCGATCAGCCCGCTGACCAGACTGAACAACGGGCCGGCCAAGGCCGTGATCACGTGGGCTGTCGTGGTCTGCTCCGGCGTGAACCTCACCTCGCCCGTGAACTGGGTGGCGTCATACCCCTGCAGCAGTCCGGCCACCGTGTGCGCGGCCTCATGCAGGACCACCACCACCATCTGGGCCACGATGTAGGCGACCGTCGAGTTCCACAGCATCGCCCGCGCGTAGACCGCGGTGCCCGACCGGGTCCGCGACCCCATCGGCACCATACGACCGATCCTGCCACCCAGCGTTGCGATCCAACCGCCCAAGATCGCCGTCAACAGCCAACCGGTTGTCGACTCCGCTCGCCCCAGTACCGGCGCCCTAAAAGGGCAGCACGGCGGACCGCCTGGTATTACCGCGTTGGTCAGGCCGTCTCCTGTCGTCGGTTCGGCGTAGGGGGTCGTGTGAGTGGCCGCGCACGAGCACCACTACGTGCGCGGCAGGTCGTCAGGCGACGCATTCGACGTGGCAAGGCCGCCACCACGGCCGTCGACGACGTTTGGCACCCGGATTCCCTGGTGGTGCAGGCTGGTGGTGCAGGCTGGTGGTGCGGCTAGCGTGAGCGAGCGTGACCGGAGAACGGATGTCGGTGCGGATCTTCTGGGTGCCGGTGGGGTCCGCGATGGCGACGCTTGCGGTGCTGCTGACGGTGACCAGCAACGGGTACGGCTGGCACCGGGATGAGCTGTACTTCCGGATGCTGCCGCCGCAGTGGGGGTATGTCGACCAGCCACCCCTCGCGCCCCTGCTGGTGCGGGCGATGTCGTCGATCGTCGACGAACCCTGGGCGGTCCGGGTCCCGGCCACCGTCGCGGCGGTCCTTGCGACCCTCCTGGCGGTCCTGATCGCGAAGGAGGTGGGTGGCGGGCGGTTCGCCCAGGGTCTCGCGGCGTGGGGCTACGCGTTCGGCGTGTTCCCGCTGCTGGCCGGGCACCTGCTGTCGACCGCAAGCTATGACCAGGTGGCCTGGCTGGCCGCGGTCCTCTTCGTGATCCGCGCGGTCTGGCGCGATCAGCCGCGCTGGTGGGTGGCGTTTGGCGCGACGGTGGGCTTGGCCACCTACAACAAGCTGCTGATCGCGCTGCTCGTGGTGAGCCTCGTCGTCGGGTTCGCGGTGGCCGGACCGTGGCGGCTGCCGTGGCGCTGGGTCGCTCTCGGCGCGGCCGCCGCCGTGGTGGTCGCCCTTCCGGCGCTGCTGTACCAGGCGACCAATGGTTGGCCTCAGTGGGCGATGGGTCGGGCCTTGAACGCGAAGAACGGCGCCGAGAACCGGGTTCTGATGTGGCCGCTGCTCCTGGTGCTCCTCGGCCCGTTCCTCGTGCCGATCTGGGTGGCCGGCTGGTGGTCCCTGCTACGCCGGCCGGCCTGGCGGCCGCTGCGGTTCCTCGCCGTCGCCCTCGTGGCGGTTCTGCTGCTCTCGTTTGCCTCGGCCGGCCAGGTCTACTACCCGCTGGGGCTGGTCGCCGCGACCTACGCGGTGGGGTGCGTGCCGGTGGCCGAGTGGGCCGCAGGCCAGGTCGTCCGGCGGACGCTGGTCACGCTCGCCCTGGTGGTCGACGCGGGTTTTGCTGCCGTGATCTCGCTGCCGCTGGTCCCGTTGTCCGACCTCGGGCGCAGCGGCGTGCCCGGGCTCAACAGCACGGTGGGTGACCAGGTGGGCTGGCCCGCGTACGTGGGACAGGTTGCGCAGGCATACCGGACGCTGTCCGCGGACGAGCGCCGGGACGCGGTCGTCGTCACCAGCAACTACGGGGAGGCGGGAGCGATCGACCGGTTCGGTCCCGC
>DASYGI010000022.1:0-2938 GCA_035999925.1 Pedococcus sp. | reverse complement strand
GGCAGGACGGTCGCGACGTAGTCCTGGATGGCGTCCTCGATGGGCACGTCATGACCAGCGCGTTCCGAGAGGTACCAACGGTGTTCGAGCACCTCGTGGAACAGCTCGGCGGGCTCCAGCTTGCTGGCCAGGTCTCGGGGCACGGTCTTGGTGATCGGCTCGTATATTCGGGACAGCCAGTGGTGAGCGACGATCTCCTCGTCGTCGTTCTGGCGGTCAGTGCCCGCCCGGTACGAGTCGAGGTCGTTGAGCAGGCGCCGGGCTTGGTTCTCTTCGACGTCGAGCCCGGTCAGTCGAAGCAGGCGTCGTGAGTGGTGACCGGCGTCGACGACCTTGGGTTGAATCTGGATGTGCGCGCCGTCCAGGTCGGTGCTGATGGCCAGCTCGTCGACGTCGAAGCCCAGCTCGTTGAGCCGCCGGATGCGCTCGTCGACGCGCCAGCGGTCGCCTCGTTCGAACCGCTCCAGCCCGGTGAGCTCGTCCCACAGCGCCCGGTAACGCGTGAGCAGCTGGTTGGAGGTGTCGACCGCGTCCGTGCCGGCCTCGAGGAACCCCCCTGCCTCCAGGTCCATCAGCTCGCCGGCGATGTTGACCCTGGCGATCTCGAGGTCGTGCTCGCGCTGACCCGAGGTGAGGTTCTGGTGGAGCTCGCCGGTCTCAGCATCGACGAGGTATGCCGCGAACGCGCCGGCATCGCGGCGGAACAGGGTGTTGGACAGGGACACGTCGCCCCACCAGAAGCCGACGAGGTGCAGGCGTACCAGCAACACGGCGAGGGCGTCGATGAGCCGCGTAGAGGTGTCCGGGCGCAAGGACTGGCTGAACAGCGCGCGATAGGGGAGCGCGAACTGCAGATGGCGGGTGACCAGACAGGCGTCCAGGGGTTCGCCCTCGCGGTCGACCCGACCGTTGACGATCCCGAACGGTTCCACGCAGGGGATCTCGAGCCGGTTGAGGCTGCGCAGCAGCTGGTACTCGCGGGCGGCGATGTCGGCTTTGATCTCCTTGACCGCCAGGACCCGGCCGGAGAGCTTGACGAACCGCACCACGTGCCGCGAGATGCCCCGTGGGAGGGCGGCCAGGACGTCCTCCGGCCAGGACTCCAGCGGGAGCTCCCAGGGCAGGTCCAGCAGGGCGGGGTCGGGCCGTGCCGCCATGATCTCGAGAGCCACGCGCTCATGCTCCCAGACTGGTGGTGCTAGGACACTGGCTCATCAGGTTTGCCTCAGGTTCGGCGTACGGATGCCAGCGGCCGGCGCCCACGAGGGTGCGCCGGCCACGGCATACAGGGGTGGAGCAGTCAGTCCGCGAGGCGCAGACCGGTCTCCGCGTCGAACAGGTGAAGGTGACCCTGCTTCGGGGCGAGGTAGACGGTGTCACCCTTGCGTGGGGGGCGACGGCCGTCGACGCGGGCGATGAACGGACGCTCGGGGGCGTCAGCGTCATCGTCGGCCTCGACGTGCTGGTGAACCTTGGCCGAGCCGTAGATGTAGGCGTCGGCGCCAAGCTCCTCGACCACGTCGACGTTCACCGCGATCCCGGCGCCGCCTTCGGTAGTCAGCTCGAGGTCCTCGGGTCGCACGCCCATGGTGATGGACTTGCCGTGCGCCCGCGCCAGCACGTCACGGTCGACGGGCATCACGCTGCCGCTCACCTTGACACCACCGTCGGCGACCTCGACATCCAGCAGGTTCATCGCGGGAGAGCCGATGAAGCCGGCCACGAAGACGTTGTCGGGGTGGTCGTACATACGCCGGGGGGTGTCGCACTGCATGAGCAGGCCGTCCTTGAGCACCGCCACGCGGTCGCCCATCGTCATGGCCTCGACCTGGTCGTGGGTCACGTACACGGTGGTGACCCCGAGACGACGCTGGAGGGAGGCGATCTGGGTGCGCGTCTGGACCCGAAGCTTGGCGTCGAGGTTCGACAGCGGCTCGTCCATGAGGAACACCTGCGGCGAGCGCACGATCGCGCGGCCCATCGCGACGCGCTGGCGCTGGCCACCGGAGAGGGCCTTGGGCTTGCGGTCGAGGTAGGGCTCGAGGTCGAGGATCTTGGCGGCCTCTTCGACCCGCTTGCGGATCTCGGCCTTGTCCACGCCGGCGATCTTGAGCGCGAACCCCATGTTGTCGGCGACGGTCATGTGCGGGTACAGGGCGTAGTTCTGGAACACCATCGCCACGTCGCGGTCCTTGGGGGACAGGTTGGTGACGTCGCGGTCGCCGATCCAGATCTTGCCGGCATTGACCTCTTCGAGCCCCGCGAGCATGCGCAGGGAGGTGGACTTGCCACATCCGGACGGACCGACGAGGACGAGGAACTCGCCATCCTCGATGTCGATGTTGAGCCGGTCTACCGAGGGCTTGTCGTTACCCGGGTAGAGCCGGGTTGCCTCGTCGAACTTGACTGTTGCCATGGCGTCTTTGCCTTTCCTTCACCGGCAGGAACGTGCCGGACGATCCGTTGTAAAGGTGGTGCTCCCGGGACGTCGGTGTCCACGGTGGGCTCAGTCTGGCCTAGCGCAACCGTTTGCGCCAGAGTCGTCCCATGCCACAGGGCACCCGCAGACCCCGCGGAAGTCCGCGCGAGAGTGTGAAATTTTTTGCATGTCTGGTCCGAACGCGCTGCAAGTTCTTGCTACCTTCGGCCCATGAAAGCGAGACTGGCTGACATCGCGGCGCACGCCGACGTCAGCGAGGCCACGGTGAGCCGGGTGCTCAACGACAAGCCCGGGGTCGCGGACTCGACCCGTGAGGCGGTGCTGACGTCCCTGGACGTCCTGGGCTACGACCGGCCCTCACGACTGCGGCGTCGCAGCGCCGACCTGATCGGCCTCATCGTCCCCGAGCTGACCAACCCGATCTTTCCCGCTTTTGCCCAGATCATCGAGACGACCCTGGCCAGGCACCAGTTCACCCCGGTGCTGTGCACCCAGACG
>DASYGI010000021.1:0-20737 GCA_035999925.1 Pedococcus sp. | reverse complement strand
CCCGTCCCTGTCCAGCCTACGCAGCGCTGCCGGCGGATGGTCACAGGCGCTGCCAGCAGGGGGACACGGGCTGCGTAGGGTGGTCCCCGTGACTGCCTCAGCCGCCCTGCCCGCAGCCGTTCTCTGGGACATGGACGGCACCCTGGTCGACACCGAGCCGTACTGGATCAGCGCCGAGCATGCGATCGTCGAGGAGGCCGGCGGGGTCTGGAGCGACGAGTACGCCCACCAGCTCGTCGGCAACGACCTCTTGGTCTCCGCCCAGTTCATCCGCGACCACTCGCCGGTCGACCTCGAGCCGGTGCAGATCATCGAGAACCTGCTCGAGCGCGTCATCGTGCAGGTCCGCGAGCACGTTCCCTGGCGGCCGGGCGCGGTGGAGCTGCTCACTGCGCTGGGTGAGCAAGGGGTGCCCAGCGCCCTGGTGACGATGTCTTGGCGGTCTCTCGCGGAGGCGGTGGTCGGGGCGCTCCCCGAGGGCACTTTCGCGGCCGTCGTCACCGGCGACGAGGTCGAGCACGGCAAGCCCCACCCCGAGCCCTACCTGGCTGCCGCCACAGCCCTCGGGGTGGCGGTTGAGGACTGCGTCGCCATCGAGGACTCACCCACCGGTGTGCGTTCGGCAGTGGCGGCAGGAGTGCCCACGCTCGCCGTCCCGCACATCGTCCCGGTGCCCGTCACCGTCGGGGCGGTCCAGGTGCCGAACCTGCAGGGCCTCGAGCCGCGCGACCTGCTCGCGTTGTTCGACGGGGCCCGTCAGTCGTCCGCCGGGGTGACCTGACCGGAGCGCACCGGGTCGAGTGCCAGCTGGGCAGCGCCCTCGGGCAGCGGCGGAGGGGTGCCGCCCCACGCCGGGCACAGATGACGGAAGTCACACCAGTCGCACAGCCGCGAGGTCTTGGGACGCCAGTCGCCCGTCAGCGCGGCGCGCTCGATGGCGGTCCACACCGCCTTGAGGTTGCGCTCCAGGCTGAGCAGGTCGTGCTCGTCGGGGCTGTAGCGCACCACCTCGCCGTTGCCGAGGTAGACCAGCTGCAGCAGGCGGGGGATCTCACCGCGCAGCCGCCACAGCACGAGGGCGTAGAACTTCATCTGGAACAGCGCCTTGCCCTCGAAGAGCTCGCTGGGAGAGCGGCCCGTCTTGTAGTCGACGACACGCATGGCGCCGTCGGCGGCCACGTCGAGACGGTCGACGTAGCCCCGCAGGACCAGGCCGTCCACCTCAGTCTCGACGTAGAGCTCGCGCTCGGCGGGCTCGAGGCGGGTCGGGTCCTCGAGGCTGAACCAGGTCTCGATCAGGGCCTGCGCGTCACCGAACCAGGACTCGTGGCTGACCTGCTCGTCGCCGGTGATGAGCTCCGCGAGCTGAGGCTCGTGCTCGACGAGCGCCTCCCACTGCGGCCCGAGCAGAGCCTCGGCCGCCGCCGGGGTGCGCTCGTCGGCAGGCAGGTCGAACAGCCGCTCCAGCACCGAGTGCACGAGCGTCCCGCGAGCGGCGGCGGCACTCGGCGGCGCGGCGAGCTTGTCGACCGCGCGGAAGCGGTAGAGCAGCGGGCACTGCTTGAAGTCGGACGCGCGGCTCGGCGACAGGGCGGGAACCATGAGCACACCGTATGCCGCGGCACCGACAGCGCGGCCGCGGCATACCGGTCAGTCCTCGGGGTTGTAGCCCAGGTTCGGCGCGAGCCAGCGCTCGGCCTCGGTGAGCGTCCAGCCCTTGCGCTCGGCGTACTCCTCGACCTGGTCGCGCCCGATGCGCCCCACCACGAAGTACTGGGACTGGGGGTGCGAGAAGTACCAGCCGGAGACGGCCGCCCCGGGCCACATGGCCATGGACTCGGTGAGCTCGATCCCCGTCTGCTCCCGGACCTTGAGCAGGTCCCAGAGCAGCTCCTTCTCGGTGTGGTCCGGACACGCCGGGTAACCGGGCGCGGGACGGATCCCGACGTAGCGCTCGGCGATGAGGTCGTCGCTCCGCAGATGCTCGTCGGGCGCATAGCCCCAGAACTCATGGCGCACCCGCTCGTGCATCCGCTCGGCGAACGCCTCTGCGAGCCGGTCGGCCAGCGCCTCCAGGAGGATCGCGCTGTAGTCGTCCATGGCTGCCTTGAACTCCATGATCTTGTCCTGCGCACCCAGCCCGGCCGTCACGGCGAACGCACCGATGTGGTCGGACAGCCCGCTCTCACGTGGTGCCACGAAGTCGGCCATGGCCCGGTTGGGCACCCCCTCGCGGTGCTGCCCCTGCTGCCGCAACGTGTGCAGCGTCATGGCCACGCTCTGGCGGGACTCGTCCGTGTAGACCTCGATGTCGTCGCCCACGGCGTTCGCGGGGAACAGGCCGATCACGCCGTTGGCGCGCAGCCACTTCTCCTCGATGATGCGGTCGAGCATCCGGTTGGCGTCCTCGAACAGCTTGGTCGCCGTCTCACCCGTTGCCGGGTTGTGCAGGATGTCGGGGAAGCGCCCCTTCATCTCCCAGGCGAGGAAGAACGGCCCCCAGTCGATGTACTGGCGCAGCTCCTCGATCGAGTAGTCCGAGAAGTTCCTGACGAACTGGGTGACCGAGCGCGAGGGGGCCCCTGACTGGCGGCGCAGCAGCTCCTTCTCCTGCTGGGCGACCAGGTGCGGCACGGGCGGCCGGTACCCGGACCAGTCGATGGGGGTTCGACGCTCGCGCGCCTTCTCGATCGAGACCAGCGGCCGCTCGGTCGACTTCGCGGCGTGGCGGGTCCGCAGGGCGTCGTAGTCCTTGGTGACGGCTTCGAGCAGGGCCGGCCGCTGCTCGTCGGACAACAGCTGCGAGACGACGGGCACCGAGCGTGAGGCGTCCTTCACCCACACGACAGGACCGTGGTACTTCTGGTCGACCTTGACGGCCGTGTGGGCGCGGCTGGTCGTGGCGCCGCCGATGAGCAACGGGATCTCGAGCCCCTGGCGCTCCATCTCGGTGGCGAAGCTGACCATCTCGTCAAGGCTGGGGGTGATCAGGCCGGACAGCCCGATGACGTCCGCCTTCTCGGCGATCGCGGCATCGATGATCTTCTGGGCGGGCACCATCACGCCCAGGTCGACGACGTCGTAGTTGTTGCACTGCAACACGACACCGACGATGTTCTTGCCGATGTCGTGGACGTCTCCCTTGACGGTGGCCATGACGATCTTGCCCTTGGCCCTGTTGGCGGCGACCTCGGCCTCGGTCTTCTCGGCCTCGATGAACGGGATGAGATAGGCCACGGCCTTCTTCATCACCCGGGCCGACTTCACGACCTGCGGGAGGAACATCTTGCCGCTGCCGAACAGGTCGCCCACGACGTTCATGCCGTCCATGAGCGGGCCCTCGATGACCTCGATGGGACGGCCGCCCCGGGCCGAGATCTCCTGACGCAGCTCCTCGGTGTCGGACTCGGCGTGCTCGTCGATGCCCTTGACCAGGGCGTAGGTGATGCGCTCGCCCACCGGGAGCGAGCGCCACTCCTCGGCGATCGCCTCCTGCTTGGTGTCACCGGTGTTGAACGAGTCCGCGATCTCCAGCAGCCGCTCGGTCGAGTCGTCCCGACGGTTGAGGATGACGTCCTCGATCCGCTCGCGCAGCTCGCCGTCGACCTGGTCGTAGACGACCAGGGCGCCGGCGTTGACGATGCCCATGTCCATGCCGGCTTTGATGGCGTGGAACAGGAACACGGCGTGGATGGCCTCGCGCACCGGGTTGTTGCCGCGGAACGAGAAGGACACGTTGGAGACCCCACCTGAGACCAGCGCGCCGGGGAGGTTCTCCTTGATCCAGCGGGTCGCCTCGATGAAGTCTGTGCCGTAGGCCGCGTGCTCCTCGATGCCCGTGGCCACCGCGAAGATGTTGGGGTCGAAGATGATGTCCTCGGCGGGGAAGCCGACCTCGTCGGTGAGGATGTCGTAGGCCCGCTGGCAGATGACCTTACGGCGCTCGAGCGAGTCGGCCTGGCCGTCCTCGTCGAACGCCATGACGACGATGGCCGCGCCGTACTTACGGCAGAGGCGGGCGTGCTCGACGAATGCCTCGACGCCTTCCTTCATGGAGATCGAGTTGACGATCGGCTTGCCCTGGACGCACTTGAGCCCCGCCTCGATGACCTCCCACTTCGAGGAGTCGACCATCAGGGGGACTCGGGAGATGTCGGGCTCGCTGGCGATGAGCTTGACGAAGCGGTCCATGGCCGCGACACCGTCGATCATCCCCTCGTCCATGTTGATGTCGATGACCTGTGCCCCGGCGTCGACCTGCTGGCGCGCGACGTTGAGGGCCGTCGGGTAGTCCTCGGCCTGGATCAGCTTGCGGAACCGCGCGGACCCGGTGATGTTGGTGCGTTCGCCGACGTTGACGAACAGCGACTCCTCGGTGACCGTCAGCGGCTCGAGGCCGGCCAGTCGCAGCGCCGGTGCCACCTCGACCGGCACCCGAGGGGTCTGTCCGTCTGCGGCCTTCGCGATGGCGGCGATGTGGTCGGGCGTGGTTCCGCAGCAGCCACCGAGCAGGTTCACCAGCCCCGCCTGAGCGAACTCGCCGACCACCTCGGCCATCTGGTCGGGCAGCTCGTCGTACTCTCCGAAGGCGTTCGGCAGCCCGGCGTTGGGGTAGCACGACACGAAGGTGTCGGCCACCCGCGCCAGCTCGGCGACGTACTGCCTCATCTCGGCGGCGCCCAACGCGCAGTTGAGACCGACCGCGATCGGCCTCGCGTGGCGGACCGAGTTCCAGAACGCCTCCGTGACCTGGCCCGACAGCGTGCGTCCCGAGGCGTCCGTGATGGTGCCGGAGATGATGACCGGCCAGCGCCGGTCGTGCTCCTCGAACAGCGTCTCGACCGCGAAGATCGCGGCCTTGGCGTTCAGGGTGTCGAAGATGGTCTCGATGATGAGTACGTCCGCGCCGCCGTCCACGAGCCCGCGCGCCTGCTCGAGATACGCCTCGACGAGCTCGTCGAAGGTCACGTTGCGCATCCCCGGGTCGTTGACATCGGGGGATATCGACGCCGTGCGGTTCGTCGGCCCGAGCGCGCCCAGCACCCACCGAGGGCGGTCCGGCGTTCGTGCGGACATCGCGTCCGCGGCCTCCCGCGCAAGTCTCGCGGCCGCCACGTTCAGCTCGTAGGCGAGGTCCTCCATGCCGTAGTCGGCCAGTGAGATCCGCTGGGCGTTGAAGGTGTTCGTCTCGACCAGGTCCGCGCCAGCTTCGAGGTATGCCGTGTGGATCCCTCGGATGACCTCGGGCTGGGTCAGCGACAGCAGGTCGTTGTTGCCCTTGAGGTCGCTGGACCAGTCCGCGAAGCGTGCCCCCCGGTAGTCCTGCTCGCCGAGACCCTCCCGCTGGATCATCGTGCCCATCGCGCCGTCCATGACGAGCACGCGCTGGGTCAGGGCAGCGCGCAGGGTCGTGGTGGCGTCTGGCTGGTGGATCGGGGAGTCAGGCACCGGTCAAGTATGACGCGGGCACTCCATGGTCGCCTCGCCGGTTCACGTAGGGTCGCTCCATGACGACAGCGACCCCGGCGGACGAACGCGGCCTGGGCGTGCGCATCGGGCGGATCAAAGGGATCCCGGTGTACCTCTCGCCGAGCTGGTTCGTCATCGCCATCGTCATCGTGGTCATCGTCAGCGAGCCGGTCCTGTCGACCCGGCCGGCGTACGGCATCGGCCTGGGCGTCGCCCAGGCGCTGCTGTTGCTCGTGAGCGTCCTGGTCCACGAGGCTGCCCATGGCGTCACCGCCCTCGCGTTCGGGATGCCCGTCATCCGCATCGTGGCAACGCTGTGGGGTGGCCACACCTCCCTCGAGGCCGGGCGCTCGACCCCCGGTCGGATGGCTGGAGTGGCTGTGGCAGGGCCAGCCGCGAACGGCCTGCTAGCCGCCCTGTCGTTTGCCGCGCTTCCGTTGTTCGGCGACGGGCTCCTTGGTGACCTCATCCAAGGGCTGGCGATCATCAACGGCAGTCTGGCCGTGCTCAACCTCCTCCCTGGGATGCCGCTCGACGGCGGCCAGGTCGTCGAGTGTCTGGTCTGGAAGGGAACCGGTAACCGCAACACGGGTGCGGTGGTGGCGGGCTGGTGCGGGCGGGTCGTCGCCGTCCTGGTGGTGGTGTGGTTCTTCGGCCGGCCGCTACTCGACGGCGCGTCTCCGGGTCTGGGCAGCATCTGGGTCCTGGTCATCGGTTCGGTGCTGTGGTCCGGGGCCACCCAGTCCATCCGGCGCGGACAGATGCTCGGCTCGATCGCGGCACTGCGGCTCGAGCAGGTGCTGCGTCCCGCCGTCGCGTTGCCCGCAACGGCGACCGTCGAGCAGGCGGCCGTGGTCGGCAACCGGCAGCTGGTGGTCACCGACGACACCGGGCGGCCCACGGCATACGTCGGGGCAGCGGAGCTGGCGCAGGTGCCGGCCCACGTCCGCAGCGCCACCCCGCTGTCCGCAGTGGCGACGTACCAGCAGCCTGGCTGGGTGATCGAGGCGAACCCTGGCGACGATGTCCTCGCCGCGGTGTCCACGATGCAGCGGTTCGACCTGCAGGTGCTCGCCGTGACGCAGCACGGCCGGGTGATCGGGGTGGTCCATGCGGGCGACGTCGGTCGAGCGCTGTCGCGCAACTAGACTCGCGGCTCATGAGCAGCACCCCTGAACCGGCCGACCTCCCGACGACCGGAGCGGTCGGCGCGGACCTCCGAAGGGGAGCCTTCGCCGCGGGGGAGCGCGTCCAGCTGACCGACCCCAAAGGCCGCCTGCACACCATCACCCTCGAGCCCGGCCGGGAGTTCCACACCCACCGTGGGCGGCTGGCGCACGACGACCTCATCGGTTCCCCGGACGGCTCGGTGGTCCGCAACACCGCCGGCGTGGAGTACCTCGCACTGCGGCCCCTGCTGTCCGACTATGTGATGTCGATGCCTCGGGGCGCGGCCGTGGTCTACCCCAAGGACGCCGGTCAGATCGTCACGATGGCGGACATCTTCCCCGGGGCGCGGGTCGTCGAGGCGGGAGTGGGGTCCGGGGCGCTGTCGATGAGCCTGCTGCGCGCCGTGGGCGAGCAGGGGAAGGTGCACTCCTTCGAGCGGCGCGAGGACTTCGCCGAGATCGCGCGAGGCAACGCCAGGGCGTTCTTCGGCCAGGACCACCCGGCCTGGCAGGTCACCGTGGGTGACCTCGTCGAGCAGCTCCCGCTGACCGTGGCCCCGGCCTCGGTCGACCGGGTCGTGCTCGACATGCTGGCCCCGTGGGAGTGCCTCGAGGCGGTCGCCGCGGCACTGCTCCCCGGCGGCGTGCTCATCTGTTACGTCGCCACCGCGACCCAGCTGTCACGGGTTGCCGAGGCGATGCGGGACCACGGTGGCTACACCGAGCCGGAGGCGTGGGAGTCGCTGGTTCGCGGCTGGCACCTCGAGGGTCTGGCGGTCCGCCCTCAGCACCGCATGCACGGCCATACCGGGTTCCTCATCACGACCCGCCGCCTGGCGCCGGGCGTGACACCCCCACTGCGCAAGCGGCGACCGGCCAAGGGTGCCTTCAGCGAGGACGGCGAGGTGTCGCCCGACGCACGACAGTTCGGCCAGGACGCGGAGTTCTCGCCCGAGGACATCGGCGAGCTCGTCCCTTCGGACAAGAAGATCCGACGCGTTCGTCGTTCTGTGACCCAAACCTCCATGACCTCGGAGTAGTTCGGCGTTAGGTTGGGTTATCGGCCGCCGTGAGCGGTCGGTTGCCCGTCGTTCGCCACCCAGGGAGCCGACAATGACCGACCATCGCACCCCAGCAGATCGCGCCGAGGAGCGCCGCCAGGTCGAGCTGCTCGCCGAGGAGGTGGCGGCCCTGCGTCAGCGCCTGGCCGACGCGCCCACCCGCTCGCGTGAGCTTGAGACCCGCGTGCTGCAGCTGCAGTCGAACCTGGCCACGATCTCGTCGCAGAACGAGCGGCTGGTGCGCACGCTCAAGGAGGCGCGCGAGCAGATCGTCACCCTCAAGTCAGAGGTCGACCGGCTCGCCCAGCCGCCCGCGGCATACGGCATCATCCTCGAGTCCTACGACGACGCCACGGTCGACATCCTCACCGGTGGGCGCAAGATGCACGTCGCGGTGAGTCCAGCCGTCGATCCGTCCGAGCTGTCCAGTGGCCGCGAGGTCCGGCTCAACGAAGCCATGAACGTCGTGGCGGCTTGTGGTTTCGAGCGGGTCGGTGAGGTCGTGATGATCAAGGAGATGCTCGGCGACGACCGCATCCTGATCGTGGCCCACGCCGACGAGGAGCGGGTCGTCCGGATGGCAGAGTCGCTCGAGGGCGAGCCGATCCGGGTGGGCGACGCGCTGATGCTCGAGCCCCGGTCCGGCTTCGTGTACGAGCGCATCCCCAAGGCCGAGGTGGCCGAGCTGGTCCTCGAAGAGGTCCCGGACATCGACTACGAGGACATCGGTGGGCTCGCTGGTCAGATCGAGGCGATCCGCGATGCCGTCGAGCTGCCGTACCTGCACCCCGACCTGTACCTCGAGCACAAGCTGAAGCCACCCAAGGGCGTGCTGCTCTACGGCCCGCCCGGGTGCGGCAAGACCCTCATCGCCAAGGCGGTGGCCTCCTCGCTGGCCAAGAAGGTCGCCGAGAAGGAGGGCAAGCCGGTCGGGAAGTCGTTCTTCCTCAACATCAAGGGGCCTGAGCTGCTCAACAAGTACGTCGGTGAGACCGAGCGGCACATCCGGCTGATCTTCCAGCGGGCCCGAGAGAAGGCCTCGGACGGAACGCCGGTGGTGGTGTTCTTCGACGAGATGGACAGCCTGTTCCGCACTCGCGGATCCGGAGTCTCCTCGGACGTCGAGACGACGATCGTGCCTCAGCTCCTGTCCGAGATCGACGGGGTCGAGCGCCTCGAGAACGTCATCGTCATCGGGGCCTCCAACCGCGAGGACATGATCGACCCCGCGATCCTTCGCCCCGGTCGTCTCGACGTGAAGATCAAGATCGAGCGCCCGGACGCCGAGAGTGCTCGGGACATCTTCAGCAAGTACCTGATCGCCGACCTGCCGCTGCACGAGCACGACCTCGCCGAGCACGGCGGATCTCCGCAGGCCACGGTCGACGCGATGATCACCGCCGCGGTCGAGCGGATGTACTCCGAGATCGAGGAGAACCGGTTCCTCGAGGTGACCTATGCCAATGGTGACAAGGAAGTTCTGTACTTCAAGGACTTCAACTCCGGCGCCATGATCCAGAACATCGTCGACCGCGCCAAGAAGATGGCGATCAAGGACTTCCTCACGGTCGGCCAACGCGGCATCCGGGTGGACCACCTGCTGGCCAGCTGCGTCGACGAGTTCAAGGAGAACGAGGACCTCCCGAACACCACCAACCCCGACGACTGGGCGCGGATCTCGGGCAAGAAGGGCGAGCGGATCGTCTACATCCGCACGCTCATCACCGGCAAGAGCGGCACCGAGCCGGGCCGCTCGATCGACAACGTGGCGAACACCGGCCAGTACCTGTGAGGTAGGTCGCTCCACGACGCCCCGACCTAACTTACTCGGGGTAATATCGCCAGCATGGATGCCTTGCTGCGCGAACCGACGCTGCTTGCCGTGCCGTTCTTCCTGCTCTTCATCGGCCTCGAGCTGGTCTCGCTGAAGGTCCTCGACGACGGTGAGGAACCATCCGGCGCGTCCGTGGGGTACGAACGCAAGGACTCCACGGCGAGCCTGTCCATGGGGCTCGGCTCGGTGGTGGTCAACGTCTTCGCCCGCGCGGCGGCCCTGGTGGGCTACACCGCCCTGTATGCCGTGAGCCCACTACGCCTCGACCCGCACCGGTGGTGGACATGGGTCGTCGGCCTCCTGCTCGTCGACGTGTTGTGGTACTCCTACCACCGTTCGAGCCACCGGGTCCGGGTGCTGTGGGCGATGCATCAGGCCCATCACAGCAGCGTGCACTTCAACTACACGACCGCGCTGCGGCAGAAGTGGAACCCCTGGGGGGAGCTGCTGTTCTGGGTGCCGCTGCCCTTGCTCGGAATGCCGCCGTGGATGATCTTCTTCGCGTTCTCCCTCAACCTGATCTACCAGTTCTGGGTGCACACCGAGACCATCCCCAAGCTCTGGCGTCCTATCGAGCTGGTCTTCAACACCCCGTCCCACCACCGGGTGCACCACGCCTGCGACGAGGAGTACCTCGACCGCAACTACGCCGGCATCCTCATCATCTGGGATCGACTGTTCGGCACGTTCCGGGAGGAGCAGACGCGCCCGACCTACGGCCTGACGCATCCGGTGACGACGTACAACCCGTTTCGGCTGCAGTACGGCGAGCTGAGCCAGATGTTCCGCGACATCAGGACGGCCCCTCGGTGGCGCGACCGCCTGGGGTACGTCTTCGCGCCACCCGGATGGTCCCCGGAGGTCTGACGCGCCAGCCCAGCATGAAGGTCCCCAGGACCACGGTCGCGACGATCACGAAGGAGAGGGGCGCTCCGCCGCCGCCCGAGGCGACCCGCAGCAGCAGGCCGACCGCCACAGTGACCAGCCAGACCGGCACTGCCTGGGCGATCCCGTGTGGCCAGTCCCGCCAGAGGAGACGTGCTGCTACCCAGCCCAGGGTGAGTCCCACGAGGAAAGGCCACGCCGTGTCGACCACGCCGAGCACCGTCACCCCCTTGACGTGACTGATCCGCCCGATGAGGGCGAAGAGCAGCACAAAGCCGGCGTCCACCAGGAACGAAGGTAGGGCTCGCCTCACCCGTGCACCTTGTCGAAGAGCGTGCCCTGGGGCGGAGCGTGGGTCGGGTCGACGCCGTCGAAGAGGCTGCTCACGGACTCGCCCGCGTGAATGCGCTGGATCGCCTCGGCGAAAAGCTGGGCCACCGAGCGCACTCTCAGCTCGGGCCACCGAGCCGGGGAGGGAACGGTGTCGGTGGTGACGACCTCGCCGATCATCGGGTGGTCACGCAGGCGCTCCACGGCCTTGCCGGCGAACAGCCCGTGGGTGCAGGCGACATCGGCGCTGGTACACCCGAGGTCAGAGAGCCTGTCGAGGAGCTCGACGATCGAACCGCCCGTGGCGATCTCGTCGTCCAGCACGATGGCGTGACGGCCCGACACCTCGCCGACGATGGAGTCGATGATGACGCGGTCGTCGGCAAGCCGTTGCTTGGAGCCGGCCGCGACCGGCAGCCCGAGCAGCCGGGCGAACTGCGTGGCCGTCTTGGCGTTCCCCAGGTCGGGGGAGACGACCACGGCGTCGGTGAGGTCGCGGTCGCGGAAGTGGTCGGCCAGGATGCCGATGGCAGTCAGGTGGTCGACGGGTACGGAGAAGAAGCCATGTACCTGAGGGGCGTGCAAGGTCATGGTGAGGACCCGATGTGCGCCCGCGGACACGAGCATGTCCGCGACCAGCCTGCCGCCCAGGGAGATCCGGGAAGCGTCCTTCTTGTCCGACCGCGCATAGGCGTAGTGGGGGATCACCGCAGTGATCTGCGCCGCGGAGGCGCCCCGCGCGGCGTCGATCATCAGCAGCAGCTCCATGAGGTGCTCCTGCGTCGGTGGGACCAGCGGCTGCACGATGTACACGTCCCGCTGACGACAGTTCGCCAAGAGCTGGGCCTGCAGGCAGTCGTTGCTGAAGCGTTTGATCTCGGCCGGGGCGAGCTGGACCCCGAGCGCGTCACAGATGCGCATGGCGAGTGCACGATGCGCGCTTCCGGAGAACACCACGATGTCCCGCACAAGGGCTCCTCTGGCTCGGCCGAAACTGGAAGTCCGGTTCCGGACGGTGAGTCGGGCTGGGGGGCTTGGTCTGAGCCTAGTCGTCCGTGGGGGCGCAGGCGGCCGGGTCGTTGCACAGATGGGTGCGCAGCTCCTGGACCAGCTCGGCCCGCTGTTGGGCGCCCGTGGGCACCGCGCCCGGGAAGGAGGCGAACCCATGCGGCACCCGGAGGTAGTTGGTCAGGCGGACGTGCACTCCAGCAGCGCGCAACGCGTCGGCATACCGGATGCCGTCGTCACGCAGCGGGTCGAGGTCGGCGGTCTGGACCAGGGTTGGCGGCAGTCCGGTCAACCTGCCGAAGAGGGGCGAGAGCGTGGGATCCGTCAGGTCCGTGCCCTGCGGTGCGTAGTGGGCGCGGAACGCGACCATGCTGGTCTTGGTGAGCAGGGGCGCCTGCGCAAGCTCGTCGATCGAGGGCGAGGACATCGTCAGGTCGGTGGCCGGATAGATCAGTGCCTGGTGCCGCAGCCGCGGCCCGATCGTGTCCCTGACGGTTTGAGCGACCACCGCAGCCAGGTTCCCGCCAGCGCTGTCACCGCACACGGCCAGCCGCGAGCAGTCGGCCCGCAGGGCCGCCCCCTGCTCCGCGACCCACCTGGTGGCGTCCACGGAGTCGTGGGCGGCCGTGGGCGCCTGGAACTCCGGGGCCAGCCGGTAGTCCACGCTGACCACCACGGCGCGCACTCGCTCGGCCAGATGCATGCACAGTGGGTCGTACGAGACCACGTTTCCCTGGACCCACCCGCCGCCATGGAAGAAGATCACGACCGGAACATCCGTTTCGGTGTCTCGCACGGCGCGCGGCCGGTAGATACGCAGCGGAATCTCGTACCCGTCTCGGGCCGGTGCGGTCCCGAAGGTCACCCCGACTCGTCGGTTTCCGCCACCGGTGATCCACGAGACCGGGGCACGGTCGGGGTACACGTCGCCGCGGTGGGCTTGGATCTGCGCGAGCGTCAGACGTTCGATCGGTCCTGGTGGTCCGAAGTCGAGCAGAGCAGCCAGCAGAGCAGTGCGGGGGTACATCGCGATGGGGGAGTGCCGCATGGGGGCCGAGTCTCTCACCTAGGGTGGCTGCATGAGTGTTCGCAGGGTGATGGGCGTCGAGACGGAGTACGGCATCTCGGTTCCCGGTGACCCGGCCGCCAACCCGATGATCCTGTCCGGCCAGGTCGTCAACGCCTACGCCTCGGCGCAGGGCATCCGTGCGGCACATGCGTCCTGGGACTACGCCGACGAGGCACCATTGCGCGACGCCCGCGGCTTCGAGATGAACCGGAGCATCGCCGATGCGAGCCAGCTCACCGACGAAGAGGACCCGACCCTCGCCAACGTGGTCCTGACCAACGGCGCCCGGCTGTATGTCGACCACGCCCACCCGGAGTACTCCTCGCCCGAGGTGACCTCGCCCCGCGCCGCGGTGGCCTGGGATCGCGCCGGAGAAGCGATCATGGCCGAGTCGGTGCGACGGCTGTCCCAGCTCCCGCCCGGGGTGAACCTGTACAAGAACAACACCGACGGCAAGGGCGCGTCCTACGGCACGCACGAGAACTACCTCATGCGCCGGGAGACTCCCTTCACCGACATCGTGCGACACCTCGTGCCCTTCTTCGTCGCGCGACAGGTCATGTGCGGGTCGGGGCGTGTCGGCATCGGCCAGGACTCCCGGACGCACGGCTTCCAGATCAGCCAACGCAGCGACTTCTTCGAGGTCGAGGTGGGGCTGGAGACCACTCTCAAGCGGCCCATCATCAACACCCGCGACGAGCCGCACGCCGTGGCGGACCTCTACCGCCGGCTGCACGTCATCATCGGGGACGCCAACCACTGTGATGTCGCCAACCTGTTGAAGCTCGGTACCACCTCACTCGTCCTGGCCATGGTGGAGGACCGCGCGATCGATGCCGACCTCACGGTGGCCCGTCCGGTGGCGTCATTGCACGCCGTCAGCCACGACCCGACGCTCCAAGAGCTGATCGAGCTGCGCGACGGCAGCAAGCTCACTGCCGTCCAGCTGCTCTGGAGGTACCACGACCTGGCCCAGAAGTACCTCAAGGACCGGTATGCCGGTGAGCCCGACGAGGACACCGCCGAGGTCATGCGGTGGTGGGCGGTGGTGCTCGACCGGCTCGAGCGCGACCCGGACGAGGCAGCCCGTGAGGTGGACTGGGTGGCCAAGCGCCAGGTGATGCAGGGCTACGTCGACCGCGACGACCTGCCGTGGTCGGACCCGCGGCTGCGTGCGGTCGACATCCAGTGGTCGGATGTCCGTCCCGACAAGGGCATCTTCCACAAGCTGCGCGCCGCTGGACGGTTCGAGGAGCTGGTCACCCACGCCGAGGTCCTGGACGCCGTCCACGAGCCGCCCACCGACACCCGCGCGTACTTCCGCGGCAAGTGCCTTGAGAAGTATCCCGACCAGATCGCGGCGGCCTCGTGGGACTCGGTGATCTTCGACATCCCGGGGCAGACCTCCTTGCAGCGCGTCCCGATGCTCGAGCCCTTGCGTGGCACCAAGGCCAGCGTGGGCAGGCTCCTGGACCGCAGTCCGGACGCAGCGACGTTGTTACGCGAGTTGGCCGCCGCCTCGGGCTAGGGTCGCACTAGGGTCCGAGTTAGGGTCAGACAAGCCACCTGAGTGAGAGGTCACGACCGATGCCGAGCCAAGAGCAGAGCCGACCGCAGCGCCGCGAGGACGCCCCCGACGAGGCCCCGGAGCCCACGCCCGCCTCGCCCGAGGCGAGCGCGCGCAAGGAGAACCTCGACTCCGACATCGACAGCGTGCTCGACGAGATCGACGGCGTCCTGGAGTCCAATGCCGAGGAGTTCGTCCGCGGATTCGTCCAGAAGGGCGGCCAGTGACCACTGGAGCCGGGGCGGGGAGGCTCCCCGCGGCATACCTGACGACGGGGTCGTCGTCGTTCACCGAGTTCGTGGGCGCCCAGGCGCCCGAGCTGCTTCCGTCCGGGCGGCGCCTTCCCGCGGGCAGCAGCCTGGAGGCACCGCACGGCACCACCATCGTCACGGCGACGTTCGACCGTGGCGTGGTGATGGCGGGGGACCGCCGCGCCACCATGGGCAACCTCATCGCGAACCGAGACATGGAGAAGGTCTTCGCGGCTGACGAGTACTCGGCGGTGGGGATCGCCGGCACGGCGGGTCTGGCCATCGAGCTCGTCAAGCTGTTCCAGGTGGAGCTCGAGCACTACGAGAAGATCGAGGGCACCCTGCTGTCCCTCGAGGGCAAGGCCAACCGGCTCGCCTCGATGATCCGCGCGAACCTGGGCATGGCCATGCAGGGTCTGGCGGTGGTGCCGTTGTTCGCGGGGTACGACCTCGACGCGGTGACTGGCCGGATCTTCTCCTACGACGTCACGGGCGGGTGCTACGAGGAGCACGACCACCACAGCGTGGGATCGGGTTCGCTGTTCGCCCGGGGTTCGCTGAAGAAGCTGTGGCGTCCTGGCCTGTCGTCCGAGGACAGTGTGCGGGTCGTCGTGGAGGCGCTTTACGACGCCGCCGACGACGACTCGGCGACCGGTGGACCGGACGTGGGCCGGCGGATCTGGCCCACTGTGGCGGTCGTCGGCGACGACGGAGTCCGGTTCGTCCCCGACGACGAGCTCCGCACGGTGGTCGAGTCAGTGATCGCGGCCCGCCAGGGCAACCCAGGAGGCGCCCGATGAGCAGCATGCCGTTCTACGTCTCACCCGAGCAGCTGATGAAGGACCGGGCGGACTACGCGCGCAAGGGAATCGCGCGCGGTCGCTCGGTGGTGGTCCTCGGCTACGACAAGGGCATCGCGTTCGTCGCCGAGAACCCGTCGCGGGCGCTGCACAAGGTCTCCGAGATCTACGACCGCATCGCGTTCGCCGCGGTCGGCAAGTACAACGAGTTCGAGAACCTCCGCGTCGCCGGCGTCCGGTATGCCGACCTGCGGGGCTACTCCTACGACCGCACGGACGTCACCGCGCGGGGTCTGGCCAACGCCTACGCGCAGACCCTGGGGACTGTCTTCACCCAGGAGTCGAAGCCCTACGAGGTCGAGATCGTGGTGGCCGAGGTCGGCATCAGCTCGGACGAGGACCAGATCTACCGGCTCACCTATGACGGTTCGGTCGCCGACGAGCTCGGCTTCGTGGCCATGGGCGGCGCCGCAGAGCCCATCGAGACAGGACTGAAGGACCGGTGGGCTCCTGGCCTCTCGCTGGCCGACGCGTTGGTCCTGGCGGTCGACCTGCTGGGTCAGGACCCCACCAACGGGCCCGGCCGTCAGCTCACGGCCAGCCAGCTCGAGGTCGCGGTGCTGGACCGGGAACGCCCGCGGCGCACGTTCCGGCGCATCGGCGGGGGGTTGCTGACCGCCTTGCTCAGCAAGGACGACCCGACCCACGACGCGCCCGCGGAGGACGATCCCGGCCCGGGGCGTCACGACACGCTGACCGGCGAGTCGTCGCCTCGCGACGAGTCCACGAACCCGCAGACGCAGCGCCCCGAGGACGCCGGCGACTGAGTCAGCGGTGTCGTCGGACCCTTCGCCGCGGCAGCGGGCTCAGGCGGTCGGCGCGTCGGCGTACCGCAGGTAGGGCTTGACGACCTCGACGCCGCTGAACCGCGCCTGCGCGTCCTCGGTGGACACGGTGGGGGCCACGATGATGCGCTCGCCGACCTTCCAGTCGGCCGGGGTCGAGAAGGGGCCGGAGTCGTTGACCTGGAGCGCGTCGAGCGCGCGAAGGATCTCGTCGAAGTTGCGGCCCGCGCTCTTGGGGTAGGTCAGCGACAGCCGGACCTTGCCCGCCGGGTCGATGATGAAGACCGAGCGAACGGGGGAGGTGTCGCCGGCAGCCGGGTGGATCATGTCGTACAGCTCGGCCACCTGGCGGTCCTTGTCGGCGATGATCGGGTAGTCGACCGCGGCACCGGAGACGTCCTCGATGTCGGCCTTCCAGGCGTGGTGGTCCTCGACCGCATCCACGGACACCGCAATGACCTTCGTGTCGCGGGCAGCCCACTCATCCTTGAGCTGGGCCACGCGCCCGAGCTCGGTGGTGCACACGGGGGTGAAGTCCGCAGGGTGGCTGAACAGCACCGCCCAGCCGTCGCCCTTCCAGTCCAGGAAGCTCAGCTCGCCTTCGGTGGTCTCGGCGGTGAAGTCAGGGGCGTTGTCGCCCAGTCGCAGCGTGGCCATGACGGCGTCCTCTCGAAGGTAACGCGATGTTTGTCGAGACCAAACATGCCGTTACCTGATCGAGGTGTGGATAGCTTGTCCGGATGCTGGACCCGTGGGGTGCCCCGTCAGGCCCGGGCGAGCCGGATCAGCTCGGCCTCGTCGGCCGGGGCCAACCCGGCCTTGCGCGTGCGCCCCGGTCCTGACTGGAGCTCCCAGGCGAGCGTGTCCGTGAGAGTCTCCACCAGCGGGCGGGACCTCAGGCCCAGTGCCTGCGCCGCGTCGCAGCGACGCGCCGCGAACCCGGCATACTCGGGCACCGGCAGCCACAACGGCAGGCTCCGCGGCCCGGACCAGGCCTCGACGCCCTGATCCACCAGCCATTCGGGCTCGACCCCGACGAGCTCACCTTGGTGACCGGCCACGGCTCGGGCCGCCGCCAGATGCTCCGTCAGGGGCACCACCGGGCCGACCGCGTTCACCACCCCGGTGCGGTGCCCCACGGCGCAGTCGACGAGCCAGGCCGCCAGGTCGCGGACGTCGATGACCTGGGTGGACACGGTGCTGTCGGGGACCAGCACCCCGCCCTCGGGTGTCGCCGGGTGGGCAAAGCGCAGCGGCCAGTAGCCCGTGCGGTCGCTGTGGTCGCCCGGACCTCCGATGAGCCCGCTGCGGGCCACCAGAGCTCGATCGCCCACGGCCGCCAGCACGAGGTCCTCGCAGGCAACTTTGCGACCCCCGTAGGTCTCCCAGCCGTCATCGTCCTCGCGGTGCGGGGCGAGCCGTTCGGCGCTCTCGTCGGCACCCGGCTCGTCGGCACGGGCGTACACCGAGGACGAGGACACGAAGACCCAGGCGGCCGTTCGCTCGCCCAGCGCGGCGAGGGCGCTCGCGACCTGGCTGGGCTGCCGTGAGACATCCACCACCGCGTCCCAGTCCCGCGCCGACACCTGCTCGTATGCCCCCGGGTCGGCACGGTCAGCGCGGATGGAATCCACCCCCGCGGGGAGGGGACCGGACTGACCGCGGGCGAGCACGGTGACGTCCTCGCCGCGCTCGAGGGCCGCCGACACCACCTCCCGGCCGAGCCAGGCTGTGCCACCCAGCACGAGAGTCGACATTCGGTCAGGCCCGGCTTGCCGCCTTCGAGCTCTCCTTGGCCTTCGAGTTGTCCTTGGCGGAAGGCGCTTCAGCAGCCTCACCCGCGGCGTCAGGCTCGTGCTCAGCGTCACCCTCGTGGTCGGCGTCACCCTCGTGGTCGGCGTCACCCTCGTGGTCGGCGGTCGGCTGCTGCGCCTCGGCGGGCGCGGCAGGCTCCTCCAGGGACTCGAGCATCGCGCCCCCACCCAACGTGGCGAGCATCTGGCGGACATTGCTCAGCTGTGAGGTGATGCTGTCGCGACGGGCAGTCGCCGCGGACAGCTCGCGCTCGGAGTCACGGCGGATGCGCTCGGCCTTCTCTCGGGCCGACGCCAACATCGCCTCAGCCTCCGCTCGGGCCGACTCGAGCATGCGCTTGCTCTCCGTGACGGCGTCCGCGTGGGCCCTGTCGCTCTCGGCGGACAGGGTGGCGGCGCGCTCCTGCGCCTGGTTAAGGGCCTCCTCGTGAGCCGTCATCTGGGTGGCGAACTCGGCGGCAGCCTTGTCCCGCCGCTGGCCCAGCGTGGCCTCGAAGTCCGCAGCGGCGGCGGCGGCGCGGGCGCGCTGGTGCTCGTAGACGGCCTCGGCTTCCTCGCGCCGCGCCGAAGCCTCACGGTCGGCGTCGTCGAGAATGGCGTCGGCCTCCTGCCGGGCCTTCTCCACCACGCGGGCCGCTTCGGTGTCCGCCTTGCTGCGGACCTCTTCGGCGTACCGGTCTGCCGACGCCCGGGTCTGGTCTGCCTCGAGAGTGGCAGTGCCAAGGACCTCGCGCGCCTGCTCCTTGGCGCTCGAACGGATCTCCGCCGCGTGTTCATCCGCCAGCGTCAGCATCGACCCGATGCGTTCCCCCAGGGACACGTAGGTCGGAGCGGCGGCCGAGGCCTGCTCCTCGCGCAGCGCGTCGACCGAGCGCTTCATCGCGGCCTGCTCCTCCTGGGCCTTGGCCAGGGCCGAGCGCAGCTGCGTGAGCTCAACGGTCTGCTCAGCCGACTCCTGACGGGCCTGCTCGAGGGCGCCGGCGTGCTCTGCCTGCCACTTGTCGACCTGGGCGGGGTCGTAGCCACGCAGAACGCTGCGGAACGAAGGGGTCTCACTCATCATCGTGTCTTTCGTCGGTCGGTGCGGGGTCATTCGAGGGGGTGGCGGGGGTGGGCGGATGTTCGGGCACGGCCAGGGCGTTGATCACGCCTGACAGGCTCCCGAGCTGACGGGTGATGTCCTCACGGCGCGAGGCCAGCGAGGCCACCTCGGCGCGAGCCCGCTCGAGCATGGTGCGCGCCTCTTCCCGGATCCGGTCGGCGTCGGCTCGTGCCTCCGCGGTCAGACGCATGAGCTCCTCACGTCCTTGCCGGTGTGAGGCGTGGGTCTCGCGTTGGAGCCGTTCGAGCTCCTCGGTGGTGCGCTCGCGAATCATCCGCGCAGCGCGCTCGGCCTCCTCCAGGCGCCGCGCGGAGCGTTCTTGCGCCACGGTCTCCACCTCGGCGGCGGTCGCGCGGAGCTGCTCGGCCTCGGACAGCGCTGCGGTCCGGGTGCGTTCGGCATGTGCCTCAGCCGCGGCGAGCACGGCCTCAGCCTGCGCTCTCATCCGCTCGGCGGCCGAGCTCGCGGACTCCCGCTCGGCCCGGGCTCGGTGGGCCGCCCGGGCCAGCGCGCTCTGGATCAGCTGGCGCCGCGACCGGATGTGCGCTTCCAACTGCTGATGGGTCTCGCGCCGGAGCCGGCTCACTCCGAGATCCGCCTCCTCAAGCACACCACGGACGGTGGCCTGCCCCCAGGCCAGATGGTCCTGTGCGTGCTGGATCACCTCACCGGCCTCGGCGGTCGCCTCGTCCAACCGGGCCTGGGTGTCCGCCCGGGCCTGGGTGACCAGCTCCTCGGCCTCTCGCTGAGCCTGCTCGAGGGTGTGGGCAGCGGCAGCCAGAAGTCGCTCGGACTCGGCCTCGGCCTGGCGGAGCAGCTGCTGCGACTCGGCGCCGATCTGGGCACGTTCGGCAGCCAACGACTCGGCTGCCTGCGTCTCGAGCGCCTCGTAGTGCGCATCCATCTTGGCCACGCTCTGGGCAAAGGCTGCGTCCCGCTCCCGCTCGTGCGCGGCATACCGCTCCATCGCACTGTCGTAGTCGAGCTTGGCTGCGCCTTGGAGCCGCTCGGCTTCGGTGTACGCGGCGTCGAGCACACTCGCCGCCTCGGTGCGCGCCTCGGCGACGGCGTCCTCACTGGTGCGCGTGGCCGACAACGTCAGCATGGAGGCATGCTCGGCCGCGTCGGCCACGAGGGCCTGGGCCTCGCGGGCGGCGTCGTCCAGGGCACGGACGGCCTGCTCGCGGTCGGCCACGGCCGCGCGGTGGCGTTGCTCGGCATCGCTGAGCAGCTCTTCGGCCCGCTCGCGCAGCCGGGCCGCTTCGGCCCGAGCCTCGGCGAGGGCGTGGTCGGTCTGCTCCTGCATGGCGTCGGCATACGCCTGAGCCCGTTCCAGGATCGACTGGGTATGCCGAGTCAAGTCACCGATCTGCGGACTCACCGGTCCGGCCGTCCGGGACCCCGCTGAAGCTGATGGTGCTTCGGCCATGGGCACATCCTTCCATGGACGCGATCGTCCGCCAGTGGGGGCACCCGGGCGCCTACAGTGGGGACATGGAGCGTCGGATCTTCGGGATCGAGAACGAGTACGGC
>DASYGI010000020.1:0-3238 GCA_035999925.1 Pedococcus sp. | reverse complement strand
GCGACCCACCACCGCGCAGCCCGGTCGGGCTTCGTCACCGGGACGGCGACCGCGCTCTCCCTCGGCAACACCCTGGCGTCCTACGACGTGGTGATCACCGACGAGCAGGACAAGCGGGTCTGCACCTGCCGGATCACCTGCCTGATCCGGGATGCCGCTCCAGGCTCCTGACGGGGCCTCCCGCTGGGGCCGGTCGTGCTGGCGGTCGGGCCCTGACGTTGACCTGGTCAGCCAGCGAGGCGGTTACCGGCCGCGGCCGTGGCACGAGCCCGCAGCGAGCGCCGGCGATGCAGTAGCTGCTCGAGCGAGTGGTGTCGGGGCTCGTCCGCGCCCAGGCGGCGGCGCAGCGCCGCTACGGTGGTGATCCGGCGAACCACCTGGGAGGAGAAGCCCAGCCGGGCGAAGAACCGGTTGGCTTCCCGGTTCGGGGCGGGCACGTTGCAGCCGATCTGCTCGCAGCCGCGCGAGTCGGCATACTGCGTCACCGCGCTCATCAGGTGACGAGCCACGCCGTGCCGGCGCGCCAAGGGCGTGACGTACAGCTGGTCGATGGTGACGCACGGCGCCTCGGTCAGCGCCGAGAACGGACTCGTGGCGGCGATGGCGAAGCCCACGGCGTGGCCGTCGTTCATCGCCAGGTACGCCCGGACATCCTCACGGTGGAGGGTGGTCGTGAGCCGGCCATCGGCGGCCACGCGGGCGACGACCTCAGCGCTCATCCCGGCCTCGACTCGCGAGGCCATCCACAGCTCGACGAAGGAGTCTTCAGTCTCCTCCGAGACACGCCTGACGCTGAACGTGGGACGGCTCACCGGTTGCCTCCATGGGTCATGCTCTGCTGTTCATGTATGGCTGTGCCACATGGCACTTCGTGCGTTGCTGTTCTCGCGTGCAGGGGCTCCCCATGGCCGAGTCGTCTCGAAAGGCAACGAAGTAGGACTCTAGGCCCAATCTCGGCCTCGCGGGAAGGGTTCCCGGACAAGTCGCTCAGCCCGCTCACAGGACGCCCAGGGCCTGCTCGTAGACGAAGTCGTCCTCGTAGCCCTCCCCCACCAGGAAGCGCTTGCTGCCGACCCTGGTGAAACCACCCTTGGTATAGAACTTCTGGGCCCGGTCGTTGAGCTGGTTGACCCCTAGCCACACCCCCGCCGCGCCCCGCCGCCGGGCTGCATCCAGCGCGGCGGCCATCAGCGAGGCGGCTACCGCGCCACCGTGGGCCTGCGGCACGACATAGATCTTGCTGAGCTCGACGGTCGGCTCGTGCGACAACGCGGCCCGCACCTGCGGGTCGGCGGGCTCGCCCGCAACGAGCATCGCGTAGCCCACGGTGGTGCCGTCACTCTCGGCGAGAAACAGGTCCCGCGCCGGGTCGGCCAGGTACTCCTCGAACCGCTCCACCGACAGCACGGTCCGCACGAAGGTCTGGATCGACTCCGGCGTCACGTGCGGAGGACACGCCAGGGCGAAGGTCGCCGCAGCCACCTTCGCCAGAGCCCCGGCGTCGGCGGCGGACGCCGGACGGACCGACACCGGTCAGGCCTTGTCCATGCCGCTGACGACTGCGTCGGCGACCTCTCGCATCCCCAGGCGACGGTCCATCGCCGTCTTCTGGATCCAGCGGAAGGCCTCGGCCTCACTGATCTTCAGTTTCTTCATGAGGATGCCCTTGGCGCGGTCGACGGCTTTGCGTGTCTCCAGGCGCTCGCCGAGGTCGGCGATCTCGCGCTCGAGCGCGGTGTACTCGGTCCAGCGGTGGCGCGCGATGTCGATGGCGGGCCCGAGGTCCGCGGCCGTGAACGGCTTGACGATGTAGGCCATGACGCCGGCGTCCCGAGCGCGCTCGACCAGCTCTGTCTGGCTGAAGGCCGTGAGCATCACCACTGGGCAGGTCTTGTCAGCGCCGATCTTCTCGGCCGCCGTGATGCCGTCCATGACGGGCATCTTCACATCCATGATGACCAGGTCGGGGCTGAGCTCGCGGGCCATCGCCACCGCCTGTTCACCGTTGCTGGCCTGGCCGACGACCTCGTAGCCCGCCTCGGCGAGCATCTCTGCGAGGTCGAGCCGGATCAGGGCCTCGTCCTCGGCCACGAGGATGCGGATGGGGTTGACGGTGGACGTCGCCGCGGTCGGCTGCGTCGTTGGCTGGCTCTCGCTCACCGGGTCAGCCTAGGGGACGTTGGTTAACACCACGTTGCCGGTTCGCAGGCCCGCCCGGCCCGTCCGCCCACCGTGCAGGGCGTTAGGTGGACGCCGCCCGCAGCCCCTGTGCGAACGCCTCCAGGGCGCTCGTTGCGGCCTCGACCTCGTGGGCCACCGACCCGATCAGGTCTTCGGAGGCCAGCACGAGCTCCTCGCCCAACAGCTCGACCTCGTAACAGCGCGCCGCGAGCCGGTGCGCCCCCAGGTTCGCCGCGCTGCCCTTGAGGGCGTGGGCGAGACGCCCGACCTCGTATGCCGCCCCCGCGGACTGCCGCCCCGCCATCTCCAGCGCGGTGCGGCGAGAGCTGGCCCCGAACCTGCCGATGAAGCGCAGCAGCATCGAGGGGTCGCCCGGGTCGAGGTCGAGCAGCTCGCCGAGGCGGTCGGCGTCCAGCAGGTCCGGGTCCACGGTCGGAGCCCGCAGTGGCAGCTGGGTCGAGGGGTGGGCGTTGGTGTCGACCAGCGGCTCACCGGGAGCCCGGCTCACCCAGCGCTGCAGGGCCCCGCGCAGCTGCCCGACATCCACCGGCTTGGTGAGGAAGTCGTCCATCCCCGCCTCGAGGCACCGTTCACGCTCCCCGGTCACCGCGGCCGCGGTCAAGGCGATGATCGGCAGCCGACGGGACGGTCCTTCCATGGCCCGGATGGCGCGGGTCGCGGCATACCCGTCGAGCACGGGCATCTGGCAGTCCATCAGCACGGCATCGAGACTGTCGCCCACCTCCGCGAACCGCTGCACGCCCTGCTCACCGTTCCCGGCGACGACGACCTCGTACCCGAGGCTGGCCAGGATGCCCTCGGCCACGAGCTGGTTGACCGGGTGGTCCTCGACCAGCAGCACCCGGCCGAGCGGCCGTGACCCGCCGCCGACCGCCGCGCTCCCCAGCCCACGTTCGTCGCGCTCGCCGTGCTCAACCGCCTCGGTCGCACGCTCGGCCTCCGACCACCGCGAGACGGTTCCGGTCAGGACGGCCGACACCGCGTCGCGCAGATGCCCCGACAGGACTGGCTTGGCCAGCGCCAGGTCGACACCGGC
>DASYGI010000019.1:0-6960 GCA_035999925.1 Pedococcus sp. | reverse complement strand
CGTCACGGCGAGCGAGAACGGCGGCAGCTTCTCGCTGTTCACCCAGGGGCCGGGGTCGACGGTGTCGAACGCGCTGACGGAGTCGCTGAACGACGTGCCGACCGGCACGATGACGTCGCCGCGCCAGCCCAGCAGGTGACCCGCCGCGACGGCCACGAGCAGCACGACGAGCGAGAGGTGGAACACCAGGTTGCCGGTCTCGCGCAGGTAGCCGCGCTCGGCGCTGATGCTGTCGGCCCGGACGTCGACCCGAAAACGCCTGCGGCGCAACGCCTCACCGGCCGCGGCCAGCACCTGCTCCGCGGAACCGGGCACCTCGGCGGTGCGGTGCGCGGGCAGCCGGTCCAGCCGGGCCGGGGTCCGCGGCGGCCGGGCCCGCAGGGCCTTCAGGTGCACCTTCGTGCGCGGCAGGACGCAGCCGCACAGGGAGACGAACAGCAGCAGGTAGATGGCCGAGAACCAGACCGAGGCGTACACCTCGAACCCGCCGAGGCGGTCGATCCACGGCCCGGACGTGCGGTGCGCGGCCAGGTAGGCGGTGACCTTGGCCGCGTCGATCCCGCGCTGCGGGAGCACCGATCCCGGCACCGCCGCGACGGCCAGCAGCAGCAGCAGGAAGAGCGCCGTGCGCATGCTGGTCAGCTGGCGCCACATCCAGCGCAGCCAACCCAGCGTGCTGAGCGGGGGCTGGGTCACCGCGTCCGGGCTCGGCCGGGTCATCGTGTCAGCCATCAGACCACCGTCACGAATCCGTTGACCAAGCCGGTCTGCAACCAGTGCGTCCAGCTCTCCCACACCCCGGTGATGAGCATGAGCCCGATGACCAGCATCAGTCCACCACCAAAGACCTGTATGCCGCGCTGCCGCCTGCGCAGGAACGCGGAGACCGCGCCGAACTTCTCGTAGGCCGCGGCGATGAGCAGGAACGGCACGCCCAGCCCCAGCGAGTAGGCGATCGCCAGGATGATGCCTCGGGTCACCGCGGACTGGTTGCCACTGGCGGTCGCCAGGATCGTCACCGCCCCCAGGGTCGGGCCGGTGCAGGGCGCCCAGCCCAGGCCGAACACCGCACCGAGGAGCGGAGCCCCGGCCAGACCGGAGGAGGGCCGGCGGTGGATCTTCAGCTCGCGCTGTGTGCCGGCCCCCAGGAAGACGCCCGCCATGAGGATCACCAGCACACCACCGAGCCGCATCAGCACCTCGTGGTGGCGCACCAGCGTGGCGCCGATGCCGGCCAGGAACGCGGTGGTGAGGATGAACACGACGCTGAACCCGAGGACGAACAGGAGCGCGCCCAGCACCATCCGGTGTCGGCGACGCTGTTCGAGCGACTCGTCGGACAGTCCGGTGACGTAGCCGAGGAAGCCTGGCACGAGCGGCAGCACGCACGGGGAGGCGAACGAGACCATCCCGGCGAGCAGGGCCACCGCCAGGGCGATCGGCAGCGCGCCGGAGGTCACGGTGCCCGTTACGTCAGCGGTCATCAGCAGCGGGTCCTAGCCCTGGGCCAGGACGTCGTCGACCAGGCCGGTGAGCGTCGAAGCGGTGACCTGGCCGTTGACGCGGGCGGCGATGCGGCCGGTCTTGTCCAGGACCAGGGTCGTCGGTGGGGCGGAGACCTTGCCCTGCAGGTCGAGGATCAGCAGGCCCGACTCGTCGTTGAGCGAGGGGTAGGTCAGTCCGTGGGCGGCGGCGGTGGCGATGCCGGAGGCCGGGTTGTCCCGGGTGTTGATGCCCATGAACACGACCGGCTTGCGGCTGGTCGAGAACGCCGTCCAGGACTTCTCCAGCTCGGGCGCCTCGGCCTGGCACGGTCCGCACCACGAGGCCCACACGTTGAGGACGACCACCTTGCCCGCGACGCTCTTGACCGACCAAGGCTGGTTGGTCAGCGTCTGGCCCTTCAGTGCGATCGGTGCCGCGCGCTGGGCGGCCGGGATCGCCTCGACCGCACCGTCGCCGGAGATGTAGCCCTTGCGGCTGCCGTCGTTGGCCTGGGCGGCGATGCTGTTGGGGTTCTGCGAGCACGCCGCCAGCGCCAGGGCGACGACGGGAGCAGCCAGCAGGACGAGGGTGCGCGACAGTCGGGAGCGGCTCATCCCGTGCCCCCGGAGGTGCTGGAGAGCAGCGATGCGGCCGGCTCGGCATACGTCACCGAAGTCAGGTCGTCACCGAGATAGGTCAGCGTCGTCAAGGAGGCGAGCCGGCACTCACGCTTGCGTGGGTCGTGCCACAGCCGCTTGCCCATCAGGGCGTTGCGGGCCGTCCAGATGGGCAGCTGGTGGGAGACGACGACGGCCTCGTGGCCGCGCGCCGCGGCGCGCGCGTCGTCGATGGCGGCGACCATCCGAGCGGCGACCTCGACATAGGCCTCGCCCCACGAGGGGCGCAGCGGGTTGGTCAGCATCGCCCAGTGGCGCGGGTGGATGAAGTCGCGGGGCGACATCGACGCCACGTGCTGCCCCTCGAACCTGTTGGAGGCCTCGATCACCCGGTCGTCCGTGGTGACCGGTATGCCGTGCTCCTCGGCCACCGGGGCGGCGGTCTGCTGAGCCCGCTGCAGTGACGACGCGACGACGTGGGTGATGTCGTGGTCACCGAGGTGCGCGGCAACCAGGCGCGCCATCTCGTGGCCGCGGTCGGACAGGTGGAATCCGGGAAGCCGGCCGTAGAGGACGCCCTCGGGGTTGTACACCTCGCCATGACGCACGAGGTGCACAACGGTGCGGGTGGGCGGGTTCACGAACCGATTGTCGCAAACGCTGCTGCGGCTGCTGACGCCGCCGCCGGGATCGCCGTGACGACGCGCTCCAGCGCGCGGTCGTCGTGGGCTCCGCTGACGAACCACGACTCGAAGGCACTCGGTGGCAGATAGACCCCCTGGCTCAGCATGGAGTGGAAGAACGCGGCATAGGCCGGGACGTGCTGGGCCCGCGCTTCGTCATAGTCGCGCACCGCGCCGTCCCGGAAGAACACGCTGAACATGCTCCCGGCGCGCTGGATGACGTGCGGCACTCCGTGGGCGGACAGCTGGTCGTGCAGCGGGGCGGTGATGGTGTCCGCCACCTCGCCCAGGCGGGCGTACAGCTCTGGCGTGCAGTGCTCCAGGGTCGCCAGCCCCGCGGCCGTCGCGACCGGGTTCCCCGAGAGGGTGCCGGCCTGGTAGACCGGGCCGAGCGGCGCCAGCAAGGCCATCACGTCCGCGCGGCCACCGAAGGCCGCGGCGGGAAATCCGCCGCCCATGACCTTGCCGAAGGTGAACAGGTCCGGTGAGCCCGCGGCATACGGGCCCTCCAGCCCGAACCACCCACTGGGTGAGCATCGAAAGCCCGTCATGACCTCGTCGGAGATGAGCAGTGCCCCGTGCTCCGCAGTGATTCGACGCAGTCCCTCGGTGAAGCCAGCGGCCGGTGGCACCACGCCCATGTTGCCGGGAGAGGCCTCGGTGATCAGGGCGGCAATGTCGTGGCCACGCTCGGCGAACGCCGCCTCGACAGCCTCGAGGTCGTTGTAGGGCAGCACGATGGTCTCGGCCGCCATCTCCTTGGGAACTCCGGCCGAGTCGGGCAACGCGAAGGTCGCCACCCCAGAACCCGCCTGGGCCAGCAGCGAGTCGACGTGGCCGTGGTAGCAGCCGGCGAACTTCACGACCAGCGACCGGCCGGTGAAGCCGCGGGCCAGCCGGATGGCACTCATCGTCGCCTCGGTGCCACTGGACACCAGACGCACCTGCTCGACCGGACCGACCCGGCGGACGATCTCCTCGGCGAGCGCCACCTCGTTCTCGCTGGGCGTCCCGAACGAGAAGCCCCGACCAGCGGCCTCGGACACCGCCTCGCGGACGGCCGGATGGCCGTGGCCCAGGATCATCGGGCCCCACGAGCAGACCAGGTCGACGTACTCCCGGCCGTCGGCGTCGCGCAGGTACGGCCCGTCACCGGAGGTCATGAACCTGGGAGTGCCACCGACCGCCTGGAACGCTCGGACCGGCGAGTTCACCCCGCCAGGGGTCACCGCGAGCGCGCGCTCGAGCAGTGCCTGGGAGGCGGGGGCGTCGTAGGGATAGGCCGGTGGGTGCGCGGTCATCGGGCTAGTGTCCCAGCCCCGCCTGTGGGTTCGTCGCGGCGGGGCGCGCGGCCCGGCCAGCGGGGCGCGCGCAGGGTCTCAGACAGTCAGGGACGACTCGTGCGCCTCGGCCTCGCGCATGACCGCCGGGTGCCCTGCGTCCGGGGCGAGCGCGCCGCGAATCGCGTCCATGGCGTCCCCCAACGCCTGGAACAGGGCAGGAGGGACGTTGTCGATGACACTGCGGCGGACGCTCTCGACATGGACCCGGGCGACCTCCTGCACGGCCTGCCATCCTGCCTCGGTCAGGACGAGCTCCACCCCACGCTTGTCCTGCAGGCAGGCCTCACGGACCACCCAGCCACGGGTCTCCAGACGGCTCGCGGTGTGGGTCAGGCGGCTGCGGGACTGCACGACCAGGTCGGCCAGGCTGGACATGCGCAGCCGTCGCCGGGGGGCCTCGGAGAGCATCGACATGATCTCGTACTCGGTGAGCTGGACGCCGTGTGACTGCAGGTCGCGGTCCAAGGCCTCCTCGATCAGCCGGCTCCCCCGCAGGTAGGCGCGCCAGGCCCGTTGCTCGTCGTCGCTGAGCCACCGAGGCTCGGCCGTGCTGTTACTCATGGGTGAAGTATGCCATCCGTGGACAGATAGTTGAAATATAAATGATGGATGCTATGTTGAAGGGGATGAAGCGATCGGGACCGCCCCGGACGCACACCCCTAGGAGACCCCCATGGCAAGCATCAACGACCTTCCCACCGGCACCTGGACCGTCGACGCCGCGCACAGTGAGCTCGGCTTCGTCGCGCGCCACCTGATGGTGAGCAAGGTTCGCGGTCAGTTCAAGGAGTTCGAGGGCACCGTCAAGGTTGGCGACACCGTCACCGACTCACAGGTCACGGCAGTGGCCCAGCTCGGCTCCGTCGACACCGGTTCCGCGGACCGCGACGCCCACCTGAAGTCAGCCGACTTCTTCGACGTCGAGAACAACCCCACCATGAGCTTCACGTCCACCTCCGTCGCCGACGACTCCTTGACCGGCGACCTCACCATCAAGGGCGTCACCAAGCCCGTCGTGTTCGACCTGGAGTTCAACGGCGTCGCAACCGACCCGTGGGGCAACCAGAAGGCCGGCTTCGAGGCCTCGACCGAGATCAACCGCAAGGACTGGGGCCTGGAGTGGAACGTCGCCCTCGAGGGTGGCGGCGTGCTCGTGTCCGAGAAGATCAAGATCAACCTGGACATCCAGCTGCTCAAGGCCGCCTGAGTCCAGCCGTCCCGCACTTATTGCCCTGGATCCACCGTTTGAGGCCGCAAAACCAGCCATCACGGTGGATCCGGGGCAATATGTCGTAAACCCCCGGGGGAGTCGGGGGAGCCGGGGGGTCGGGGAGCCGGGAGGGGATCAGGAGCGCAGCAGCGCGGCGGCCTCAAGGGCGTAGTAGGTCAGGATGATCTGGGCCCCGGCGCGCCTGATGTTGAGCAGCGACTCCAGGATGGCGCGGTCCCGCTCGATCCACCCCTGAGCCGACGCCGCCTCGATCATCGAGTACTCCCCCGAGATCTGGTACGCCGCCACCGGCACAGGCGACATCGCGGCAGCGGCGGCGACGATGTCAAGATGCGGCGTTGCCGGCTTCACCAGGACGATGTCGGCCCCTTCGGCGATGTCCAGCTCGAGCTCGCGCAGCGCCTCGGTCGCATTGGCCGGGTCCTGCTGGTACGTGGCCCGGTCGCCCTCCAGCGAGGACTGCACGGCCTCCCGGAACGGCCCGTAGAGGCCCGACGTGTACTTCGCCGCGTACGCCAGGATCACCGTGTCGGTGAAACCCTGCACGTCGAGGGCGGCCCGCACATGGGCCACCTGCCCGTCCATCATTCCGGAGAGACCGAGGACGTGCGCGCCGGCGCGGGCCTGCGCCAGCCCCATCGCGGCATACCGGTCCAGGGTGGCGTCGTTGTCCACTCGGCCGGCGTCGTCCAGTACCCCGCAGTGCCCGTGGTCCGTGAACTCGTCGAGGCACAGGTCGGCCATCACCACAAGACGGTCGCCGACCGCGTCCGCCACGGCCCGCAGGGCCACGTTGAGGATGCCGTCCGGGTCGTCCGCGCCTGAGCCCACCGCGTCCTTGGTCTCGGGGACCCCGAACAGCATGAGCCCGCCGATCCCGGCGTCGGCAGCGGCGCGGGCCTCGTCGACCAGCGACTCGAGCGTGTGCTGAACGACCCCGGGCATGGCCGTGATCGGCACGGGGGCCGAGATGCCTTCCCGGACGAAGACCGGGAGCACGAGCTCGGCCGGATGCAGCCGGGTCTCAGCAACGAGGCGACGGATCGCCGCGGACTGCCGCAGGCGCCGCGGTCGAACCACCGGGCCCGTCGCCCAGGCGAGGGCGTCGGACACTACTTCGCCCGGCGCCGCGCCGACGCCTTCTTCGCACTCGGCCGCACGACAGCCTCACCGGCCTCCGCAGCAGCGGTGGCCAGCCCCAGCCCGAAGTCGGCCAGGGCATCCACCAGCGAGTCCGACGAGGCTTCCGGCGCGAGGACGTCGACGCGCAGGCCGTGCTCCTCGGCGGTCTTGGCCGTTGCCGGGCCGATGCACGCGATGATCGTCGACGGGTGCGGCTTGCCGGCGATGCCGACCAGGTTGCGCACGGTCGAGGACGAGGTGAAGACGGCCGCGTCGAACTGGCCACCCTTGATCGCCTCACGGATGGCGGCGGCCGGCGGGGCGGCCCGGACGGTGCGGTATGCCGTGACGTCGTCGACCTCCCAGCCCATCGCCTGCAGCCCCGCCACCAGGGTGTCGGTGGCGATGTCGGCGCGCGGGAGGAAGACGCGGTTGATCGGGTCGAGCACCTCGTCGAACGGCGGCCAGTCGGCCAGGAG
>DASYGI010000018.1:0-18928 GCA_035999925.1 Pedococcus sp. | reverse complement strand
GCGTTCGGACGGATCGGGTCGATGTTCGCCTGCGACGACTTCAACTACGTCCCTGACATCATCACCTGCGCCAAGGGCATGACCTCGGGGTACTCCCCCATCGGCGCGATGATTGCCAGCGACCGGCTGTTCGAGCCGTTCCGCAAGGGGACGACATACTTCCCTCACGGCTACACCTTCGGCGGTCACCCCGTGTCTGCCGCGGTTGCCATGGCCAACCTCGACATCTTCGAGCGCGAGGGCCTGAACGCCCACGTCAAGGAGAACGCGCCGCGCTTCCGCGCCACGCTCGAGAAGCTGCGCGATCTGCCCATCGTCGGTGACGTCCGTGGCGCCGGCTACTTCTATGGCATCGAGCTCGTCAAGGACAAGGACACCCGCGAGACCTTCAACGACGAGGAGTCCGAAAGGCTCCTGCGCGGGTACCTGTCCAAGGCGCTGTTCGACGCCGGCCTCTACTGCCGCGCCGACGACCGGGGTGACCCGGTGATCCAGCTGGCGCCCCCGCTGATCGTCGGTCAGGCCGAGTTCGACGACATCGAGTCGCGGCTGCGGTCGGTGCTCAAGGGCGCCGAGGCACACCTCTGACGTGACCATCCCCCTGTGGTGGGAGGGCTCGGATTCCGCGACGGCATCCGGGCCCTCCCCATCTCGCCGAGACGCGACCTGCCCGCCCGAGACAGCCGATGTCGTCATCGTCGGCGCTGGCTTCACTGGCTTGTGGACCGCCCACTACCTGCTCGACGCGGATCCGAGCCTGGCCATCGTCGTGCTCGAGGCCGAACATGTCGGGTTCGGTGCCAGCGGTCGCAATGGTGGCTGGGTGTCGGCGCTCTGGCCGGTCGGGCCCGAGGCCATCGCGCGCCGGTCCGGGCGCACCGGGGCCCTAGCCATGCTCGGCGCCCTGCGGGACACCGTGGTCGAGGTGGGTCGTGCTGCCGAACAGCTCGACATCGACTGTGGCTTCCGGCAAGGCGGTGTGGTCGCGCTCGCCCGGTCCGCGGCCCAGGAGACGCGGGCTCGGGCGGAGGTGGCCCACGCCGATCGATGGGGACTGGGCACGCAGTGGCTCGACAAAGCCCAGGCCGGTGCCCGTCTCGCGGCCAGTGAGCTGCGCGGGGCCACGTTCAACCCGCACTGCGCCCGCATCCACCCGCGGCGGCTCGTCGACGGGCTGGCCGCCTCCGTGCGCGCTCGTGGAGTTCAGGTCGTCGAGGGGACTCCCGTCGCGCAGCTCGAGCCAGGATCGGTGGTGTTGGACGATGGCCGCCGCGTGCGCGCGCGCCACGTCATCCGGGCCACCGAAGCCTGGACGTCACGCCTGCCGGGGCTGCGCCGCGAGGTGGCCCCCGTGTACTCGCTGATGGTCGCCACTGAACCGCTCACCGAGCAGGAGTGGGCCGGCATCGGACTGGCGGACGGTGAGGTGTTCACCGACCACCGACACGTGGTGATCTACGGGCAGCGCACGGTGGACAACCGGCTCGCCTTCGGCGGCAGGGGCGCTCCGTACCACTTCGGGTCCCGGATCCGCCCCGAGTTCGACCACGCGGCAACGGTTTTCGCGGACCTGCGCGCCACGCTGACCGAGATCCTTCCGCAACTGGACCGGGTACGGTTCACGCACGCCTGGGGCGGTCCGCTCGGGATCGCCAGGGACTGGCACCCCAGCGTGGGGTACGACGCCACCACGGGACTGGGCTGGGCCGGGGGCTACGTCGGGGACGGGGTCGCCGCCACGAACCTCGCCGGCCGGACGCTGGCGGACCTGGTGACAGGTCGGCATACCCCGTTGACCGAGCTCCCGTGGGTCGGGCATCGCAGCCGTCGCTGGGAGCCCGAACCGCTGCGGTGGCTCGGGGTCAACGCCGGACTGCGTCTGGCGCGCGCCGCCGATCTCGAGGAGACCCGCAGCGGTCGCCCGGCGAGGCTGGGCGGGGCGCTTGCTGCGCTGACGGGTCACTGACGCAAAGGCTCCCTGGCGGACGGGTCCCTAGGGCGCGTCCGCCCGAACGGCGTGTGCCTGGCGCAGGTAGTACGCCGGGGCGTCGCCCCACTCGGCGAGCTCGTCCGGCCGGGCTCCCTGGAGAGCCCCGAGCCAGGTGAAGGAACGGTTGACGGCGTGGGTGACCATGGCTGAGGGAAGCAGCTGGTCCAGCTGGGCGCGCGACACCACGTCCGACCAGCAGCTTGCGTAGGCATCGAGAACCTCCGACCACGGCAGGTCGGTTCGCTGGGTCACCCAGGCGTACGGCACGGCGAGGATCTCCAACGCGTGAGCCCACTGCGCGTCCCCGAAGTCGAAAAGCCGCACACCGCTGTCGACCTCGAACACATTCTTCGGGTGCAGGTCACCGTGCTGGAAGGTCACCGGAAGGGCGGCGCTGCTCAGCGCCTCGACCGCCGCCGCTATCGGGGTTGTAGTGCTGGCCAGGGACCGCGCCTCGTCCGCGCCGAGATGTGAGGGATGACCGGGGGGTAGCTCGGAGAGCTGCTGCACCAGCCAGCGGTAACGGGCGAGCACGGTCTCCGGGCCGCAGTCCGGCAGGCCGGCGCCAGCCAGTCGCTCCCCCGACCCCATGACCCGGCGCTGCAGGGTTGCGGCGAGCCGAAGCAAGGCCTGCCAGTCCTCGAGCGTGGGTGCGCGCCGCTCGCCCAGGGTGATGCCTCGGTCCGAGGTCATCATCCAGCCTCGGGCTCCGTCGACGGCCAACGGCGAGTCCACCTCATCGGGCACCAGTCGTGCCAGCACTGCGTGTACCGCGGGCTCGAACGCGAGCGCCGCGCAGTTGGCCTTGAACCACGCCGGACCCTGGTCGGTGGGGGCCACGAGCTGGGTGGACCAGGGCCGGATCCGCCGTTGCTCGATCTCGCCCTGGAGCACGCGCCCTGAGCCGGCCAGCTGAACGCTGATCCACTCGTGTGCACGCTGCTGCCACGCGCGGCCCGCGACCACCTCGCTGAACAGACCGGCCATGCGGGCAGCCTAGGCGGCCCTAGAGTCGAGCCATGCACAGTGCCCGCAGGAGCACGCCCGCGACCGAGATCGAGAACCTCCGCTCACTCGGCGACGCACTCGCCTCCGGGCGACCGTTGACCGGACTGCGCCTTCAGGACCTGGACCTCACGGCATACCAGGAGGCGCTGCTGGCCCGGACGGATGTCGAGGGCATGGTCGTGCTCGGGGGCCGGCTACCCGAGGCCCTCGACGCACATCTGCGGGCCCACCATGCGCTGGTGTTCCCGACCGACCCGGCGGCCCCGATCGATCCCTACCGAGCGACCCTCTACGCACCCGAAGACCTGTATGCCGGTCTCGGCGACGGCGGGTACGAGGCAACCCCGGACTTCCGGGCCTACGAATGGTTCCAGGACGCCACCGTCCGCCGCGACGCCCTGGTCACCCTGCTCCGCGCGATCCACGACGACTCGATCACCGATGCCCTCGACGAGTTCATCGGGGACCGGCCGGTCGTTGGTGTCATGGGTGGCCACGCTCTGCAGCGCGGCTCGACCGCCTATAGCGAGGCCGCGCGGCTGGGGCACCTGCTGGCGACCACCGGCCTCGTGGTGGCGACCGGTGGCGGCCCGGGCGCGATGGAGGCGGCCAACCTCGGGGCGCTGGTCGCGGACGCCCAGCGGCTGCAGAGAGCGCTCGAGGCGTTGGCCGCTGTGCCGAGCTTCCGGCCCTCGGTACGCGCCTGGGCCGAGCTGGCCCTGCAGGTACGGCGAGGGCTCGAGCCGAACGGCATACCGCGCAGCGTGGGAATTCCCACCTGGTTCTACGGCCACGAGCCGCCCAACGTCTTCTGTGACGGCATCGGCAAGTACTTCTCCAACGCCGTTCGCGAGGATGGGCTGCTGGCCAGGTCGACGGCGGGGCTCGTCGTTCTCGAGGGTGCCGCGGGCACGGTCCAGGAGGTCTTCCAGGCGTTGACCCCGCGGTTCTATGCCGCGCCGGGCAGCGTCCAACCACCGCTGGTACTCGTCGGTCAGGAGTACTGGGCCGACACCGTCCCGGTGTGGCCGGCGATTCGCGCGCTGGGTCAGGGGCGCCCACTCGCCGACACCATGCACCTGGTCGACTCCATCGACGAGGCAGCCGCCCTGGTCACGGCTCGCGGCAAGGACTGACCGGTGCGTCTGAAGGATCTTGCCGATCTGAAGCTGACCTACTCCCCCCAGGGGCGCACGCTCGACGGCCCCCTTCCGGATGGGTACGACCACCTCCGAGTTGAGCGGCGAATCGGTTCGGGGCCTGCCGCCTACGAGCGCGCGGTGGAGGCGGTGATGACCTTTGGTGCCCAGCGGGGCGCGGGTCTTCGGCCGCAGTCGACGGCGCCACGAGCCGCCGTGGGGGTCGACCTGCTCAGTCGGCTGGGACCGGTTCCAGTGCCGTGTCGGGTGGTGTGGGCGGTGCAGGGCCCGATTCGAAGTGGGTTCGGCTACGGCACCCTCGAACGGCATGTGGAAAGCGGCGAAGAAGGCTTCCTCGTCGAGCTTCGCGGCGCGGAGGTGTATGCCGTGGTCCGCGCCTACTCCGTGCCGGCCCACTGGCTCGCCAGGGCGGCGTCGCCCGTCCTGCCGCGACTGCAAGGGGTGGCGGCGCTGGGGTACGTGCGCGCGTTGCGTCGGGCGGTGGCCGAGCTGCACGGATAGCCCCCTCGCGGGCCGTCTCGCACGCCCGTCCGGTCAGTCGAAGACGATCGTCCGTCGCCCGCGCAGCACCACCCGGTGCTCGGCATGCCACCGCACCGCTCGGGCAAAGGCCATGGCCTCCAGCTCCTGGCCGACCGAAGCCAGCTCGGCGGGGCTCATCCGGTGGTCGACCCGGCGGAAGTCCTGCTCGATGATCGGGCCTTCGTCGAGCTCCGCCGTCACATAGTGCGCGGTGGCGCCGATCACCTTCACGCCCCGGTCGTGTGCCTGGGAGTACGGCTTCGCGCCGGTGAAGCTGGGCAGCAGCGAGTGGTGGATGTTGATGATGCGCCCGGGCAGCTCGGCACACAGCTCGGCCGACAGCACCTGCATGTACCTGGCCAGTGCGATGGTGTCGGCACGGTACTCGCGAACCAGTCGCCGGAGCTCGGCCTCAGCCTCGGTCTTCGTCTCGGGGGTCACCGGGATGTGGTGGTACGGCACCCCGTGGAACTGCGCCAGATCTCGAAAGTCCTCGTGGTTCGAGACGATTGCCGCGATCTCGACCGGAAGTGACCCGCTCTCGACCCGGTAGAGCAGGTCGTGCAGGCAGTGCCCTTGCTTGCTCACCATCACCAGGACGCGCCGACGCTGCGAGAGGTCGTGGGCGGCATACGCCATCTCGTAGCGCTCCACCACCTCCGCCATGGCCGCGTCGACGGCCGTGACTGGCAGCGGCTCGCCTTCCCGAAGCAGGTGCATGCGAAGGTGGAACTCGCCCGAGCTGGCGTCGGCGAACTGCTGGCTGTCGAGGATGGTCATGGCCAGCTCGAGCATCACCCCAGAGACGGCGTGGACGATGCCACGGCGGTCGACGCACGAGACCGTCAGGACGAACTCGCGGCCCGCCGCAGGCGCGGTCGAGGTGGCGGGTGGGGCTGGAGGCGGCACGGCAGGCGGCACCGGGCCAGCCTAGGCCGGGGCACGCTCGGCGGGGCGACCTAGGGCCTGGTGACCAGGACTATCCCGAGGCACATCTCGTCGGTCGTGCCTTCACCCCAGACCACATAGCGCTCCGGCTGCCCGGCAAAGGCGGGGAGACGATCGCGCAGGCTCTGGTCGTGAGTGCAGGAGACCGTCAGCGTGTCGCCTGGTCGAAGGATCACCGGCGGTTGCACCGGACGGCTGCTCTGGTTGTCGAAGTCCCACACGGGGATGTCCAGCACGACCCGCGCGCTCGGGCGACCCTGGTTCACGGTGATGGTTATCGAGCGGCCGAGCAGGTGCATGTGACCGGCGACTGCTCGGATGGTGGAGGCCTGGGTCACGGTGCGCGTGCAGCTCTGCGTCGGGCCAGCCAGCACGCCAGGGCAGATGAGGTGCAACGCGTCCCCGATCCGTCCCGCCAGACCGAACCGCTGCACGACGTCGGCCATCGCCGCCGGTCGCGAGCAGAGCGGGTTGTTGGGCGCGGCCAGCCGACAGGGCAGCTCCACCGGCGCGGGCAGCAGCACGGTCTGCAGGGTCTTGCGCGTGCCATCGTCAGCGGCCACGCGCAGCCGGGCGGCGCTCTGGTCGGGTCCCCTGCCGGCCAGCAGGTTGTAGTGCACCTGCATGATGATGCGCGAACCGGCAGCCATCGGCAGACCGACGTCGGACGCCAGAACCTGCTCACCGCTGCCAGGAGCCCATGCCCCCAGCCACGGGGCGCTGTCCAGTCCGGTCGCCTCGCTCTCGATGCCGGTGCCGCCGAAGCACGTCCAGCCTTGCCCGGGTTGCTGGGCGTCGAGCTGCTGAGCGCGCGCCACCTGGTCTGGTGGCACCCGGAACAGGATTACGTGGTGCACGATCTTCGCGTTGCCCGGAAGCACGGTGAGACCGGTCACCACCGAGGGCGCCGTCAGGTGTGGGTCGAGCAAGAAGCAGCGGTAGTCGTCGGTGCCGGGTGGGTTGGGTGCAGACGGGGTGTATGCCGCGGGCATCCGCACCGTCATCAGCCGCTCGCCCGGGCGCAAGGGCTTCTGCGCGAGCGAGGCGACCGAGCCAGGCACCTGCGATGCCGACGGCGTTGGCACTGAGCTGGTGGCCGACGTCGACGCTGACGAGGCCGTCGACGCGGCGCCTGTCGGGGACCCAGTCGAAGTCGCCGCAGCACATCCCGCCAGGAGCAGCGCGGCTAGGGCGGTGACTGATGCCGCGGTGAGCCTCACCGCTGCAGTCTAGGCAGGATCAGGCTGTTGCAGCGGCCAGTTGCCCACAGGCGCCGTCAATGTCCTGGCCGCGGGTGTCACGGATCGTCGTCGGGATTCCGTGGGCGCGCAGCCGTTCCACGAACTGCTGCTCGACCCCATGACGGGACGCCGTCCATTTCGACCCAGGCGTCGGGTTGAGCGGGATGGGGTTGACGTGCACCCAGCCCCGCCCCCGCGCAGCTAGCTTCTTCCCGAGCAGGTCCGCTCGCCAGGCTTGGTCGTTGATATCCCTGATCAGGGCGTACTCGATGCTCACTCGACGGCCCGTGGTCGCGTAGTAGCGATAGGCAGCGTCGAGGGCCTCGTCGACCTTCCAGCGGGTGTTGATCGGGACCAGCTCGTTGCGCAGCTCGTCATCGGGGGCATGCAGGGACAAGGCCAGCGTGACCGGGATGCCCTCTGCCGCCAGCTTGTCGATGGCCGGCACGAGCCCGACGGTCGACATCGTGATGCCGCGTGCCGACATCCCGAGCCCGTCGGGCGTCGGGTCGGTCATCCGGCGGATGGCACCGATCGCCGCCTTGTAGTTGGCCAGTGCCTCGCCCATCCCCATGAACACGACGTTGGAGACCCGAAGCGGAGCCTCGCGGTCCTCGGCATCGCCACCCGAGAGCTCCCCGCGACGCAGCAGGCGACCCGCCGCGACGACCTGTTCCACGATCTCGGCGGTCGACATGTTGCGGGTCAGCCCGGCCTGACCCGTAGCGCAGAACGGACAGTTCATCCCGCACCCTGCTTGGCTGGAGATGCAGATCGTCACCCGCTTGGGATAGCGCATGAGAACCGACTCGACGATCGCCCCGTCGTGCAGTCGCCACGCCGACTTGATGGTCGCCCCGTCGTCGGCCGTGCGCTGGACCAAGGGGGTGAGCAGGGTGGGCAACAGGTCGGCCACGAGCTCGTCACGAATGGCCTTGGGCAGATCCGTCATGTCCTCGGGGGACTCGACCAAGCGCTCGAAGTAGTGGGTCGAGAGCTGTTTGGCCCGGAATCCCTTGTGCCCCAGCGCCTCGACGGCCTCCTTGCGCTCCGCCGCGGTGAGGTCGGCCAGGTGACGTGGTGGCTTGCCCCGCCGGGGCGCGGTGAAGGTCAGCTGGCCGGGTTGGGGGCGTCCGACGGAGGGCTCGGGTAGGTCGGTGGTCATGGTGGTCACCAGTCTCTCAGGTCGGCAGGTCCCGGCGAGCCACGGCCTACCGGGTGCGCCTGCCGGGTGCGCCCATCGGGTGCCTACCGGGGTGGGACCAGCACCTGCAACAGGGCCCACGCGATGGGGGCCACCAGGAGCAGGGAGTCCAGCCGGTCCATGACGCCACCGTGGCCCGGCAGGATCGTGCTCATATCTTTGATGCCGAGGTCACGCTTGACCGTCGACTCGGTGAGGTCGCCGACTGTCGCCGCGACGGCGGCGCAGGCACCTAGGACCGCGCCACCCCACCAGGGGCCGTGCACGAGCAGTGGGATGGCGATCGCCCCTCCGACGACGCAGGTCAGCACGGATCCGGCGAAGCCCTCCCACGACTTCTTGGGGCTGACCGAGGGGGCCATGGGGTGCTTGCCGAAGAGCACACCGAAGGCGTAGCCACCGACATCGCTGAGCACGGTCACGAGGATGAACGTCACAGTGCGTCTGGCGCCGTCCTGTGGCGCCAGCATGAGCGCGGCGAACCCGGCGAGGAACGAGGGGTAGACGGCGACGAAGAACCCGCCCGCGACGTCTCGCACGGCGTCCCCGACACCATCGGCAATGCGCCACAACAGGATCCCGACACAGGTCAGACCCAAGGTCACCGACAGAGCCTGTCCCCCTCCGCGGTAGGCGGACAGGACCATGCTGACGCTGCCCACCAGGCTGGGCACCAGCGGGACGTTGATCCCGACCTGGCCGAGCCCGCGGCGCAGCTCCCACACCCCCACGCCGATGGCGGCAACGATGATGACGAGCATCAGCTCCTTGCGGAGCACGAGGGAGCCGATGATCAGGATGCCGAGACCGACACCGACACCGATCGCCGCTGGCAGGTTTCGGCCGGCCCTGGAGGTGCGCTTCGGCGTCACGGAGGAGGCGCCCGCCACCGGCGACGGTGAAGTCCCCGCAGGCGACGGCGAAGTCCCCCGGGACGGCTCGCGTCGAGCCTCGCGGCGGGCGCTACGGGATGGGTGGATGTCCATGTGGGTGCTGGGGGTGCGGCGCCTCAGACCTCGAGGAGCTCGGCTTCCTTGCCCTTGAGCAGCTCGTCGACCGAGTCGACGTACTTCTTCGTGGTGGCGTCGAGCTCCTTCTCCCCGCGGGCTCCGTCGTCCTCGCCGACCTCGCCGTCCTTGACCAGACGGTCGAGCTCGTCCTTGGCCTTGCGGCGGATGTTGCGGATCGAGACCTTGGCGTCCTCGCCCTTGTGACGAGCGAGCTTGATGTAGTCCCGGCGACGCTCTTCAGTGAGCTGCGGCAGCACGCAGCGGATGACGTTGCCGTCATTGCTGGGGTTCACGCCGAGGTCGGAGTCCCTCAGGGTCTTCTCGATCTCGTGCATGGCCGACTTGTCGAACGGGCTGATCAGGATGGTGCGCGCCTCGGGGGTCTGGAACGAGGCGAGCTGCTGCAGCGGAGTCGGGGCGCCGTAGTAGTTGACGAGGAGCTTGTTGAACATGCCGGGGGTCGCACGGCCGGTGCGGATGCCGGCGAAGTCCTCCTTGGCGACCTCAACGGCCTTTTCCATCTTCTCCTCGGCCTCGAGGATGGTCTCTTCAATCATCTGGGGCTCCTTCTGCCGCACTCGGTGCGGTTTCAGTGTCGGTGTGGTCAGTCTCGCTGGCGGCTGCCCGCCGGTGGGTCGCGCCGCTCAGCTGGGGGTGACCAGCGTGCCGATCCTCTCACCACGCAGCGCCCGGACGACGTTGCCCTCGCCCTCCATCCCGAACACCACCATCGGGAGCTTGTTGTCCATGCACAGACTGAACGCGGCCGCATCGACGACCCGAAGGCCCTGCTGGAGCGCCTCGGCGTAGGTGATCTCTTCGAGCTTTCGGGCGTCGGGGTTCGTGCGAGGGTCGGAGTCGTACACCCCGTCCACCCCGTTCTTGCTCATGAGCACGGCATCGCACTTGATTTCCAGCGCTCGTTGCGCCGAGACAGTGTCGGTGGAGAAGAAGGGCATCCCCGCCCCCGCCCCGAAGATGACGACCCGCCCCTTCTCGAGGTGGCGGATGGCGCGGCGCGGGATGTACGGCTCGGCCACCTGCCCCATGGCGATCGCGGTCTGGACCCGGGTCTCGATACCTTCCTTCTCGAGGAAGTCCTGAAGGGCCAGGCAGTTCATGACGGTGCCGAGCATCCCCATGTAGTCCGCGCGAGTACGGTCCATCCCCTGCTGCTGGAGCTCGGCGCCACGGAAGAAGTTCCCGCCACCGATGACCACGGCCACCTGGATGCCCTCACGCACCGAGCTGGCGATCTGCTGGGCGACCGTGCGAACCACGTCCGGGGCCAACCCGACCTTGCCTCCGCCGAACACCTCGCCGGAGAGCTTGAGCAGCACCCGTCGGCGGGAGTTGTGAGTCTGGGGAGCCGGGGTCTGCTCGGGGGCAGCGGTCACGAGGGATCCTCCTGCTGGGCCTGGGGGGCGGTCACCCGATCCTTCCACACTCGCGCGCCCACGCATGCCCGGTCATGACGGCGAGACCGCTTCACGCTGCCGGTTGGCCCCGTCGCGCCGACAGCGAGCCGACATGAGCCCTGTGTGAGTTCCCTGTCAGAGACGCATGGCAGGGTTGGCCCCACCCCAGCAAAGGAGACACCCGATGAGGTCTGGACTTCTCCCCGGCCACCGCGACGACGCCGTGCGCCCCCAGGACGACTTGTTCGGCCACACGAACGGCACCTGGGTCCGGGATACCGAGATTCCACCGGACCGCGGCCGCTACGGGACTTTTGACATGCTGCGCGAGCAGTCCGACGAGCGGGTGCGAGGGCTCATCGAGGGTGCCGCGGCCGACCTGGGCGCTGAGCCGGGCTCGTTGCCCCGCAAGGTGGGCGACCTGTACCGGTCATTCATGGACGAGGCCAAGGCCGAGTCGCTCGGGCGCTCGCCCATCGACGCAGACCTCGCCGCGGTCTGCGCGATCTCGGACACGCCCAGCCTCTTCGACGTGATGGGCCGACTGCAACGCCGGGGCATCTCCGGCGTTCTCGACATGGGCGTCGCGCCCGACGCCAAGTCCCCGGACGACTACATCCTCTATGTCAGCCAGGCCGGCTTGGGGATGCCGGACGAGTCCTACTACCGCGAGGATCGGCACGAGAGCGTCCGCGCGGCATACCTGCCCCATGTGGCACGGATGCTCGAGCTCGCGGGAGTCGGGTCGGGCGAGGTGGACGAGGGCTCCCCCGCGGCTCGCGTCGTGGCCCTGGAGACCCGGCTAGCCACGCACCACTGGGACAACGTGGCCACCCGGGACGCCGTCAAGAGCTACAACCCGCTCGACTGGTCGGGGCTGGAGTCGACCGCGCCCGCCGTGGGCTGGGTCAGCTACGTCGAGGGCCTGGGCGCCCGCAAGGCCTTCGACCGCGTGGTCGTGGGGCAGCCGGAGTTCCTCACCGGTCTGTCCGAGGCCGTGCAGGAGGTGCCGCTGGACGACTGGAAAGCCTGGCTCGCGTTTCATCTGGTGGAATCGACCGCTCCCCTGCTCAGCTCGGAGTTCGTGGAGGCCGGATTCGACTTCTCGGGGCGGGTGGTGTCGGGACTCCCGGCGAACCGCGAGCGCTGGAAGCGCGGGGTGTCCCTGGTGGAGGGCGCGATCGGTGAGGCTGTCGGTCAGCTGTATGCCGAGCGCTACTTCCCGCCGCACGCCAAGGAACGCATGCTGGAACTGGTCGGCAACCTGGTCGAGGCCTTCCGGAGGTCCTTCGAGGGGCTCGACTGGATGGGCGAGCACACTCGCGAGCAGGCCCTGGCCAAGCTGGCGTCGTTCACCCCCAAGATCGGGTATCCGGACCGGTGGCGCGACTACTCCGCCCTGTCGATCGACGACGACCTCGTCGGGAACGTCTGGCGGGCCAACGAGTTCGAGTTCGAACGCCAGCTCAACAAGCTCGGCGGCCCGATCGACCGCGACGAGTGGATGATGCTCCCGCAGACCGTGAACGCCTACTACCACCCGCTGCTGAACGAGATCGTCTTCCCCGCAGGCATCCTGCAGCCGCCGTTCTTCGACCCCGATGCCGACGACGCGGTGAACTACGGCGCGATCGGTGCGGTGATCGGGCACGAGGTGGGCCACGGGTTCGACGACCAGGGGTCCCGTTATGACGCACACGGCGCACTACGCGACTGGTGGACAGCCCAGGACCGCGAACGTTTCGACGAGCGCACCAAGGCGCTGATCGCCCAGTTCAACGAGCTTTCCCCCCTCGCGGCGCCGGACGGCCACGTCAACGGCGCCCTCACGGTCGGCGAGAACATCGGCGACCTGGGTGGCCTGGCCATTGGCTTCGCGGCATACCGGATCGCCACGCACGGTGAAGAGGTTGATGAGCTCGACGGTTACACCGGGCCGCAGCGGTTCTTCCTGGGCTGGGCGCAGGTCTGGTGCGGCAAAGCGCGGCCCGAGGAGGCGCGACGGCTCCTGGCTGTCGACCCGCACGCCCCGACCGAGGTCAGAGCCAACGCGGCGCGCAACTGCGACGAGTTCCATGAGGCGTTCGGCGTCCGTGAGGGCGACGGCATGTGGCTGGCACCCGATGAGCGCGTCCACATCTTCTAGGGCGTCGCGTTGTCGGGCGCGGGCGCAGGTCAAGCCATGACCCCCATCAGCACGCAGCGAGAGGTTCTCACCTGGGAGTCGTTCGGCACCGCCGTCCGTGAGCTGGCTACCAGCGTCGCGGCCGACTACCGACCCGACATGATCCTGTCCATCGCCCGAGGCGGCCTGCTCATCGGGGGCGGTCTGGGCTACGCGCTCGGGGTGAAGAACACCTACACGATGAACGTCGAGTTCTACACCGGGGTGGACGAACGGCTTGAGGTGCCCCGGATCCTGCCCCCCGCACCGGACTTCGTTGACTTGCACGACGCCCGCATCCTGGTGGCCGACGACGTGGCGGACACCGGTCACACCCTGCGCAGCGTGCGGCAGTTCTGCGCAGGCAAGGTTGCCGAGGTCCGTACGGCCGTGATCTACGAGAAGCCCCACTCGGTCGTGAAGTGTGACTACGTCTGGAAGCGCACTGACCTGTGGGTCAACTTCCCCTGGAGCGACCAGCCCCCCGTGATGGACCCTGGGCAGGCGGCCGTCGACGTCTGAGTTCCCTTGGGCAGCTCAGCAGCACAGCCTCGTGCGTACCACCGCGGCCGTACGCACGAGGCCCGCCCCCCGAGGGGGACGGGCCTCGAAAACTGCGTGGTGCGGGTCAGCCGCCAACGCGGAAGCGGGCGAACGAGGTGGCCTTGGCGCCAGCCTCCTCGAGCACCTTGGCGACGGTCTTCTTCGCGTCCTTGGCGAACGCCTGCTCCAGCAGGACGTTCTCCTTGAAGAAGCCGTTGACGCGACCCTCGACGATCTTCGGGAGCGCAGCCTCGGGCTTGCCCTCCTCCTTGGCCGTGGCCTCGGCAACGCGGCGCTCGTTCTCCACGGTCTCGGCATCGACCTCGGCGCGGGTCAGCACCGACGGCGCGAAGGCCGCGATGTGCATCGCCACGTCGCGAGCGATCTGCTCGTCGCCGCCCTCGGCACCCAACAGGACACCGATCTGGGCGGGCAGGTCGGGGCTGGTCTTGTGCAGGTACGACACGACCACGGGAGCCTCGATGCGGGCAACCCGCTTGACCTCGATCTTCTCGCCGATGGTCGCGTTCGCGTCATCGAGCAGCTCCTGGACGGTGCGACCGTCCTCGAGCGTGCTCTTCAGCAGCGCATCGGCGTCGGCCGCAGCCGTGGCGACAGCCTGCGTCAGGACCTGGTCCGCGAGAGCGATGAACTTCTCACTCTTCGCAACGAAGTCCGTCTCGCAAAGCACCTCGACCAGGGTGCCGACACCCTCGCCGGCCCGAGCGGTGACCAGGCCGTTGGAGGTCGTGCGACCCTCGCGCTTGGTGACGCCCTTGAGGCCCTTGACCCGCAGGATCTCGGTGGCCTTGGCGCGGTCGCCGTCAGCCTCGTCAAGCGCCTTCTTGACGTCCAGCATGCCGGCGCCAGTGGACTCGCGCAGTGCCTTGATGTCAACGGCGGTGTAGTTCGCCATGAATATCTCTCAGCTCTTTCTCTGGTGTCGGGTGCTCAGGCGTTGGCGTCGGCGTCGGTCGAAGCCTCGGCAGTCGCAGCCTCGGTCGTCGCGGCCTCGGCCTCGGGGGCCGCAGCCTCCGTGACCTCCGCGGCAGTCTCCGGGGCCGCAGCCTTGGCAGCCTCGGCCTCGGGAGCAGCAGTCTCAGTGACCTCAACGGCGTCCGCGGCAGCCGTCTCGCCGGCCTCCGGAGCAGCAGTCTTGGCGGCCTCGGCGGCGTCGCCGCCGAGAAGCTCGCGCTCCCACTCGGCCATCGGCTCGTCGCCTGCGACGTTGCCCTCAGCCTCGGCCTGGCCCTTGCCGCCCGAGCTGCGGGCGATGAGGCCCTCGGCCACCGCGTCGGCGATGACGCGGGTCAGCAGGGTGACCGAGCGGATCGCGTCGTCGTTGCCGGGGATCTTGTAGTCGACCTCGTCGGGGTCGCAGTTGGTGTCGAGGATCGCGATGACCGGCAGGCCGAGCTTGCGCGCCTCGTCGACGGCGAGGTGCTCCTTCTTGGTGTCGACGATCCACACGGCCGAGGGAACCTTGGCCATGGTGCGGATGCCACCGAGGGTCTTCTCGAGCTTGTCGCGCTCCCGCTTGAAGATCAGGAGCTCCTTCTTGGTGTAACCCGAGCCCGCGACGTTGTCGTAGTCGAGCTCCTCGAGCTCCTTCAGACGCGTGAGGCGCTTGGAGATCGTGTTGAAGTTGGTGAGCATGCCACCGAGCCAGCGGTGGTTCACGTAGGGCATGCCGACGCGGGTCGCCTGCTCGGCGATCGGCTCCTGGGCCTGCTTCTTGGTGCCGACGAACAGGATCGAGCCGCCGTGCGCGACGGTCTCCTTGACGAACTCGAACGCGTTGTTGATGTACGTCAGCGACTGCTGCAGGTCGATGATGTAGATGCCGTTGCGCTCGGTCATGATGAAGCGCTTCATCTTGGGGTTCCAGCGTCGGGTCTGGTGCCCGAAGTGGACGCCGCTCTCGAGGAGCTGGCGCATGGTAACGACGGCCATGCCGTGGTCTCCCTTGTGCTTGTCAGTTTCGTCGGTATGCCGCGTGGGTGCGACCACCTGCCTGGCGCCTGCTACGCCCCCACCGGCCTGGACCGGACTGCCGGGGTGCGCCCCGGGTTCGGAGGATTCCTCGTCACCCGGCGAGAAGACGCGCGAATTAGGCCTCCGCACGCACGCGCACGTCGACCGCCCCTCATCGTACGGGGTGGCGGCGGAGTTCGCTAAATCGAGACGACCTCTGGTGAGCACGCCACTACGCTCGTCCGTCGGTGAGCAAAGTCCTGGATGTCGTGGCGCCCCCGCGCATGGGGGTGAGCTTTCGGTGGCTGCTTGCCTCCTCGTGGGTGAGCAACGTGGGCGATGGCATCGCCCTCGCGGCGGGCCCGCTGCTGGTGGCCTCGCAGACGCACAACCCGGTGCTGGTCGGGCTCGCCGCCTTGTTGCAACGGGTCCCCTGGCTCGTTTTCGGGCTCTGGGCCGGCGCACTGGCGGACCGCCTGGACCGCCGTCGGGTGGTGATCGTCGCGGACCTGCTGCGCACTGGTGTCGTCGCGGTGCTGTGTGCCGCGATCCTCAGCCATCACATCTCGATCGGCCTCGTGCTCGTGACCATGGCCCTGTACGGCACGGCCGAGGTCTTTGCCGACAGCAGTACCGGCACGTTGTTGCCGATGCTCATCGACCGTGCCGACCTGGGGGTGGGCAACGCCCGTCTGCAGGCCGGCTTCCTCACCGCCAACCAGCTGGTCGGGCCCCCTGTGGGCGCCTTTCTGTTCGCCGCTGGGATGGTCTGGCCGTTCGTGGTGCAGGTCGTCTGCGCCGCGCTCGGCGTCGTGCTCATCGCCCGGATCGCCACCCAGCGGGGCGGGGTCAGGGACGCCACGACAACTCATGTCCGCGCTGACATCCTCGAGGGGTTGCGCTGGATCCGAAGCAACGCGCCGGTGCGGACGTTGGCCCTGGTCATCCTCGTGTTCAACGTGACGTGGGGCGCCGGCTGGTCGATCCTCGTGCTGTACTCGCTCGACCACCTCCACCTCGGCGACGTGGGCTTCGGCCTGCTCACCACCGCGGCGGCCCTGGGGGGCCTGGCCGGAACCGGGGGCTACGGCTGGCTTGAGCGCCATGTCGCGTTGGCCACCCTGATGCGGGCCTGCCTGCTCCTTGAGGTACTCACTCATCTAGCGCTCGCACTGACCTCCACTGGATGGGTGGCGATGGCGGTCATGGTGGTGTTCGGCGGGTACGCCTTCGTCTGGGGAGCGCTGTCGCAGACGGTTCGGCAACGGGCGGTTCCGACGGAGTTCCAGGGGCGCGTGGGCAGCGTCTACGGGGTCGGCGTCTTCCTCGGGCTGGTGGTCGGCCAGGGGCTGGGGGGCTTCATCGCTCAGGAGTGGGGACTCACGGCACCGTTCTGGTTCGCCTTCGTCGGGTCGGGCCTGACCTTGGCGATCGTCTGGCGACAGCTCGGCCACATCGCCCACGAGGACTCCACGCCGGCGTGAGGCAGCGCGCGCGGGTGGCCCTGCGCAGAGCCCGGGATGCGGCATACCCTCTGCGCATGGCCCGACCGCCCGGCAGACCCTCGCTCGCCCCGTTCGGCACCACGATCTTCGCCGAGATGACGGCCCTCGCCACCGACCACGGAGCGGTGAACCTCGGCCAGGGCTTTCCGGACACCGACGGGCCGCGGGCCATGCTCGAGGCCGCCAAGTCAGCCATCGACGGAGGTCGCAACCAGTACCCGCCAGGCCCCGGCGTGCCTGAGCTCCTCGAAGCAGTCGCCGAACACCAGTCGCGGTTCTACGGGCTGACCGTCGACCCGTCCTCAGAGGTCCTGGTCACGGTGGGAGCGACCGAAGCCATCGCCGCGACCATCCTGGCGCTGTGCGAGCCGGGCGACGAAGTGGTGACCTTCGAGCCCTACTACGACTCGTATGCCGCGTCGATCGCCTTGGCGGGGGCGGTGCGTCGGACGTCGGTGCTTCGCTTCCCGGACTTCGCGGTCGACGAGCGGTCGCTGCGCGCGGCCTTCTCGTCGAGAACGCGCCTGGTCCTGCTCAACACTCCGCACAACCCTACCGGGAAGGTCTTCACCCGGGCCGAGCTCGACCTGGTCTGCGCCCTGGCGCGCGAGTTCGACGCCTGGGTGGTCACCGACGAGGTGTACGAGCACCTCGTGTTCTCCGGTGCCCGTCACATCCCGGTGGCCACGTTGCCGGGGATGGCTGAGCGCACCCTGACCATCTCCTCAGCGGGCAAGACGTTCTCCGCCACCGGGTGGAAGGTGGGCTGGGTCTGCGGTCCAGCCGAAGCCGTGGCCGCAGTCCGAGCCGTCAAGCAGTTCCTGACCTTTGTCGGGTCTGGCCCGTTCCAGCCGGCCGTTGCGGTCGCGTTGAGGCTCGACGACGGGGTGTATGCCGGGCTCTCCCGCACGCTGGAGGGCAAGCGCGACCTTCTGGTGAGTGGGCTGCGCTCGGCAGGGCTCGAGGTGTCGGTGCCGCAGGGCACCTACTTCGTCGTCGCTGACGCGGCAGCGCTGGGGGCGCTCGACGCCCTGCAGTTCTGTCGTGAGCTGCCTGGGCGGCTGGGCGTGGTCGGCGTCCCTGTGTCCGTCTTTCACGATGACCGCGACGCGGCGCGAACTCTGGTGCGGTTCGCCTTCTGCAAGCGGGACGAGGTTCTGCAGGAGGCGGTCCGACGGTTGTCTGGCGGGTCCAGCACCCAGACTGTCGACTAGTCCACCGCCAGCGCTGCCCGAGTGTCCTGTCCACAGGGGCTCAGGTCGTCGCTGGCCGGGTGGGGAACCGTCCGCGACCGTGGAGCCCATGACGCCCGTGGCCATCGCACTCATACCCACCGCCGCCCTCGTGCTCGCCGTCGGGACGGCACCGTCGACGCCCGGGGGCCGCCCGGACGACGCGGCCACCCGGCGTGACGCTCCCACAGCCGCGAGCCCTTCGAACGCCTGGGCGTGGCCGCTGAGCGCCCCCCACCCGGTGCTGCGTCCCTTCGCGGCTCCGGCCTCGAGGTACGGACCTGGTCATCGCGGCATCGACGTGGCCGGCGCCAGCGGGGTGCCCGTCCGTGCCGTCGACAGCGGCACCGTGAGTCACGTCGGAGTCGTGGCCGGCACGAGGACAGTCACGCTCCTGCATGCCAATGGCCTCCGGTCGACCTACGAACCCGTCGCAGGATCGGTGGCTGGCGGTCAGGTCGTGCGTCGGGGAGAGACGATCGGGACCTTGGTCTCCGATGGAACGCACTGCCCGCCGCGGGCCTGCCTGCATCTTGGAGCCGTCAACGGCAGGACGTACCTCGACCCGCTGACGCTGCTGACCGGGACAAGGGTGCGGCTTCTGCCCCTGATGCCCCCTCCCCAGGCTGTGCTCCCGTGACGCCTACTGGTGACGGTGAACGACGCGGTCGGGGCCTCTGCTCACGCTCTTGGATGAGCTTGCCGATAGGACTGCTTGAGCCGGTCCACCGACACGTGGGTGTAGATCTGGGTGGTCGCGAGGCTCGCATGCCCTAGCAGCTCCTGGACGAGCCGGAGGTCGGCGCCACCCTCGAGCAGATGGGTGGCCGCGCTGTGGCGCAAACCATGCGGGGACAGGTCCGGGGCATCGGGGACGTGCTGGAGGAGGGCGTGCAGTGCCGAGCGGATCTGCCGGGCGTCGGCTCGCCGACCGCGGCGACCCAGAAGCAGCGCAGGGCCACTGAGCTCGTTGGTCAGCTGCGGGCGGCCAAGAGCCAGCCATGCGGTG
>DASYGI010000017.1:0-2301 GCA_035999925.1 Pedococcus sp. | reverse complement strand
GACAAGGCACTGGACGAGGCCATCGACGAGATCCTGCGCCAGGGCGAGGACGGCGCGTGACCGCGGCGTCCCCTGCCACCCCAGACCCTGACGCTCCCGCGGCATACCTCGCACTTCGCGACGACGCGATGCGGGTCCTTGGCTCGTGGCGCGCCCCGAACGCCGAGCAGAAGCGCCTGCGTGGTGAGCTGCTTGCCCACTGCGAGCAGCACGCGGCGGCGCTGTGGAAGCAGGGGCCCCCAGCCCATCTCACCGCGAGCGCCCTCGTGCTCAACCCGGGGTTGGACGAGGTGCTCCTGACCCTGCACGCCAAGGCCCGGATGTGGCTGCAGTTCGGTGGTCACTTCGAGCCGGCCGACGCGACCGTGATGGGCGCGGCCACCCGGGAGGCCCGCGAGGAGTCCGGCCTGGACGAGCTCGTCCTGCACCCCGAGCTGGTCCATCTGGACCGGCACCGGCTCCTGGCGTCCGGGTTCGGTCGGTGCGCGGAGCACCTCGACCTTCGGTACGCCGCGGTGACCGACACCCCGCACGGGTATGCCGTGAGCGACGAGTCCCTGGACGTGGCCTGGTGGCCGGTGGAGTCCCTGCCGCCGCAGAGCCGGGCGGAGATCCGTCCCCTCGTGGACGCCGCGCGTCGCCAGCTGGGCTGACGCGCTCAGTCGGAGGGACCGAACTCCAGGGCCGCCTGCCCCAGCTCGTCCTGCGCCGGCTCGTCCGGTACGGCCCCGTCGGAAAGCTCCAGCCCCGCTGTGGCGGCCACGCCCTCGAGGTAGCCCCGTGCCCGTTCGAGTCGCGGATAGCCGTTGAGCAGGGACCAGAACTCAGGTCCATGTCCTGGCGCGAGCAGATGGGCGAGCTCATGGAGGATGACGTAGTCCAGGACGTAGCCCGGCATGCCTTTGACCCGGGTCGAGATGCGGATGCTGCCATCGGCGGGGGTGCACGAGCCCCAGCGGGAGTTCTGGTTCGTCACCCAGCGGATGCTCGTCGGTCGAGCCAGGCCCCCAAGATGGCGTTGGGACAGCTCGGTCGCCCGCGCCCTCAGCTGCGCGTCGCTGGGACGGCGTCGACGGTCACCGCGGGCCAGCCGCTCGACCATCGTGGTGACCCATTGCTGCTCCTCGGCCTTGGTGAAGCGAGCAGGGATGAGCACGATCGTGCGGCCACCCTCACGATAGGCGCTGACCGTGCGCCGGCGTCGTCGACTCCGTCTGACCTCGATGTCGGTCGTCCCCATGACCTCACGATAGGCGAGGGTCCCGACATCCCGGCGCAGCCCGCGGGCTAACGCCCGTGAAAGGTCGGCGGGCGCTTGCCCGCCGCCGCGGCGATCCCCTCGTGCAGGTCGTCGGTCGCCAGGGTCACTGCCTGGGCCAGTGCCTCCCACTGCAGGGCGTCCTCGAAGCTCGCGTGGCCCCCGCCACGCAGCGCCTGGACGGTCAGCCGGGTCGCCACCGGCGCGCTGGCGGCGACTCCCTCGGCGGCCGCGACCGCCGCCGGCAGAACCTCCCCGACCGGGAGCGCGCGGGAGACCAGACCCAGGGCCAGCGCCTCGGTGCCGGTGACGATCCGGCCGGTGAGCAGCAGGTCCCTGGCCACCGCCAGCCCCGCGACGTCAGGTAGCGACCAGGTGGTGGCCATCCCGGGGTGAAGTCCCAACGAGGTGAACGGCACCCCGAGCTTGGCGTCGTCCGCGGCATACCTCAGGTCGCAGGCGAGCGCCAGGGCGAAGCCCGCCCCGATGGCCGACCCGTTGACCGCCGCGATCGTCGGGACCTCCAGGTCCCGGATCGACAGCCAGGACCGGTAGAACGCCAGCATCCTGGTGCGCAGCTCCGCGACCGAGGCGTCGGGGTCGGACACGATCCAGGAGAGGTCACCGCCGGCGCTGAACGCCGGGGCGGCGCCCGTGACGACCACAGCCGCCAGGTCCGGGTCGTCCCGAAGCAGCGCCATCAGCCGAACCCAGGACGCCGTCATCGGGGTGCTCATCGAGTTTCGCCGCTCCGGCAGATCCAGCGTGACGACCGCCAGTCGCCGACCGGAAGCCGGCCTGAGCTCGACCCGCAGGTCCTCGAACTCGCTGTCCCACCATGACTGCACCGGCTGGCCGCTCATCTGGGGCACCATAGCTGGCCGGGGGCTGAGCACGGCAAGCTGGCCCCCTTACGGGATTTTGTGCTCAGCATGGTCTAAGTTGGCCGGAGTCCGAGGGCGCACCCTGCGCCGCGAACAACAAGGAGACATTGGCGATGGCTGACGAGACCTACAAGGGCGAGTTCTACTGCGTGAAGTGCA
>DASYGI010000016.1:0-4201 GCA_035999925.1 Pedococcus sp. | reverse complement strand
ACGTGGCACCGGGTGTGGCGATGCCGTTCAGGTCGACGACCTTGACCAGGTGGGTGACATCAGCGTCGACAACCATCAGCTGGCCCCTGAACTCGCAGCTGGCGACCAGGACGGTCAGGTCGGCGGTGAAGTCGGCATGGTTGATTCCCCCGCACGGCAGCGGCCGTGTCCGGACGAGGGCCATGGTCGTCGCGTCTCTGACCACGATGGCGTGGAGCCGTTCGGCCATGCCCAGGGCGTACCTTGCCGTCCGGGGTGAAGGACAGGTTGTAGGGGTCGGTGATCGAGACGGCAGCCTGGGGTTGTCCGGAGGCCGGGTCGATCGGCGTCATGGAGTCACCTGCGTCGCTGTTGACCCACAGCGTCCTCAGGTCGTGCCAGAGCACCACGTGCTCCGGTGAGTGTCCGACCAAACCTGCAGATCACCGTGTACGTCGCGGGGTCGATGACCTCAACGGTGCCGTCGACCTGGTTCGGCACGTCGACAGGCGTCGGGCCGACCTGGCCTGTTCAGCCAGATCGTGGGGGCCGGTGTACGTGTAGGGCAGCGTCAGTGACGTGGAGGCTGTCGACGAGGGGTGCTCGTGTCGACTCCGGAAGGTGATCCCACAACGCTCCCAGTGACGCCGGCCGATGCCGAGCCGGAGGTCTGAGGCGCCGGACCGGCTGCGGTGGTGCACGACGACAAGCCCAGTAAGAGCATGGCCCCGACCAGGATCGCAGCTGGCCCAAGCGGCATGAGGCCAGGTTCGCTCATGCCGGCTGAAGCGGCGCTGACAGACAGCACAGGACTCGCCGGTTCAGCGTGGCTCAGCCGGTCAGCCCACCCTGCCTGGTGCTGGGGTGCTCATGCCTGGCGCCCGCCTGGCGCCCGCTTGCCCCGCTGGCGCGGAGGGTCGGACCCTGAGCGGGTGTGATCGGCGGTGGCGGAGGTTGTGTTGGCGGGTGTTTCTCAGTTTCTCCTCAGCCGTTGCGTGCGATGGTGGCGCCGTGGGCGGAGCTCCTCGTCGATTACGTCGGTGGTTGGCGCTGTGATCGAGATTCGGCACCTGAGTAAGCGGTACGGCGACGTCCTGGCGGTGGACGACATCTCGTTTGACGTGCCGCCCGGCATGGTCACGGGGTTTCTCGGCCCGAACGGCGCGGGGAAGTCGACGACGATGCGGGCCATCGTCGGGTTGGACCGGCCGACGGGTGGGAGCGTCCGGGTCAATGGCCGGTCGTATGCGGGGTATCGGGCGCCGTTGACCGAGGTGGGTTCGCTGCTGGAGGCGAAGGCGGTGCATCCGGGGCGTTCGGCGTACAACCATCTGCTGTTTCTCGCTCGAAGCAACGGGATTGGCCGGGCGCGGGTCAGCGAGGTGATCGAGCAGGTGGGCCTGGGCGCGGTGGCGCGTAAGCGGGCCGGCACCTTCTCGCTGGGGATGGGTCAGCGGCTGGGGATAGCGGCCGCGCTGCTGGGGGATCCGGGGACGATGATTTTCGATGAGCCGGTGAACGGGTTGGACCCGGAGGGCATCATCTGGGTGCGGAACCTGCTCAAGGGGTATGCCGCGCAAGGTCGTGCGGTGCTGGTGTCCAGTCATCTCATGGCGGAGATGGCGTTGACTGCCAACCGGCTGGTGATCATCGGGCGGGGCCGGCTGATCGCCGACACCAGCGTCGAGGAGTTCATCCGGGCGGCGTCGGGTGAGGAGGTCTTGGTCCGCTCCAGCGACCAGCCCGGGCTGGCGGCCGCCCTCGCCGCCCTCGGCGCGGACCTGGTGACCCGCGGCGACGGCAGCATGCTGGTGCAGGGGTTGGCTGCGGCGCGGGTCGGCGCGGCGGCCGCTGCTCGCGGCACCGTCCTCCACGAGCTGACACCGCAGCAGCGGTCGTTGGAGGAGGCCTTCATGCAGCTGACCGCCGAGAGCGTCGAGTTCCACGCGTCCCCGCAACCGGGTCTGTTCAAGTCGGGATCGAAGGCCTTGAGATGACCGCGGAGCTCGCCGCCACCGACGCACCCGCCGGCCGACCTCAGCCGACAGCCGGACGGCAGCTGGGGCGACTGCTCGCTGCCGAGTGGACCAAGCTGATGTCCGTCCGCTCCACGATGCTCGCCCTGGTGGTCACGGGTCTGATGTGCGTCGGGTTCGCGGTCCTGTTGGGGATCGGCACGCTGACTCGATGGGACCGGATGAGCCCGGAGGAACACGCCGCCTTTCAGCCCGCAACGTTCAGCGTCAGCGGCGTCTTCTTCGCTCAGCTGGTGATCGGCTCCCTCGGTGTGCTGGCCGTCAGCGCCGAGTACTCGAGCGGCACGATCCGCGCGACCCTGTCGGCGGCCCCACAACGGCTGCTCGGCTACCTGGCGAAGATCCTGGTGTTCGCCGCCGTGGCCCTGTTTGCCGCCGTGCTCACCACGTTCGCCTCGTTCGTGGCCGGCCAGTCCATCGTGTCCAGCAAGGGAATCGGGACCAGCCTGGCCGAGCCCGAGATCCCTCGAGTCGTCATTGGCGCAGCCCTGTTTCTCCTGGCCGTCGGCCTGCTGGGACTCGGACTGGGGGCCGCGCTGCGGCACACCGCCGGGGCGGTCAGCACCCTGTTCGGTCTGATGCTCGTGCTGCCCATCCTCAGCAACTTCCTGCCCAGCGACTGGCAGCAGAACATCGACAAATGGCTCCCGCTGCGGGCGGGTATGGCCGTCATGCAGCAGCACCCCCAACCAGCCACGTTCTTCTCCCCATGGGTCGGGCTGGCCGTCCTCTTCGGATATGCGGCCCTGGCCCTGCTGGCCGGTGCAGTCGTCCTCCACCACCGCGACGCCTAACGCGCCGTGAACGCCGGCCCGTTGACTTCCGCCTGGTTCCCGCTCAGCCGGCGTAACACGTCTGCGGCTGTCAGTCTCGAGACCGGTAGCAGCTTCTGCTTCGCAGGTGCACCATCGAAGCCGCCGCAACACGGCCGTACGACATTGCCGCTCTCGCGGAAGTGACTCAAGCCAAATAGGCGCGGATCGCGGGAGATTCAGGCGTACGACGCCACCCGCCGCGCGGCATGTGCGGACGTGCTGTGGGCGTCGAACACGGTTGAGTAGGTCCGGGGAGACGTCTCGGTGCACGGATGTAACGGCTGGGCTGGCGACTGGGGCTGGGGCCGGGGCGGCTACGGTGCAGGGGAGCCTTCTGCGCTGTCCGAGTCCCGCGCGTCGGCTGGCGAAGAGAATTGAGGACTGACGAGTGGTGACCATGCAGGATCAAGATAATCGGCCGGTACGGTTTGCTGCCGTCGGACTGGACCACGCACACGTCTTCGGTCAGATTGACGGGCTGTTGGGCCAGGGTTGCGAGCTGGTAGGCGTCTTCTCGGACGACAAGTCCGCAGCGGTTGCGCGGAAGGTTGTCGAACGCTGGCCCGACGTGGAGTGGGCGGACGACCCGGAGACCCTGCTGGGCGATCCGACGGTTGATGTGATTGTCACGGCCGCTGTGCCCGACCGCCGTGCCGCCATCGCGGTGGCCGCGCTGCGCAACGGCAAGGACGTCGTGGCCGACAAGCCCGGTTGTATCACGCTCGATGAGCTGGACGACCTGGAGAAGACGGTCGCGGCGTCGGGCCGTTTCTGGTCGGTCACCTTCTCGGAGCGCTTCGAGGTCCGGTGCGCCGTTAAGGCCGGCGAGCTGGTCCGGGAGGGTCGGATCGGCCGGGTCGTGCAGACCCTGGGCCTGGGCCCTCACCGTGAGGGAGACCGCGCTCATCTCGCCGGCGGCGAGGGCCGGCCGGACTGGTTCTACGACCGCAATCGGTTCGGCGGCATCCTCGCCGACATCGGGAGCCATCAGATCGACCAGTTCCTGTTCTATACCGGCTCCGAGACGGCCGAGGTCGTGGCCAGCAGTGTCGCCAACTACACCCATCCCGATGCCCCGCTGATGCAGGACTTCGGGGAGATGATGCTGCGATCGCCGACGGCCCACGGCTTTGTCCGTGTCGACTGGTACTCGCCGCAGGGTCTTCCGACGTGGGGTGACGGCCGGTTGGTGATCCTGGGTGCGGAGGGCTACATCGAGCTGCGTAAGAACGTCGACATCGCCGGGCGGCCCGGCGGCGACCACCTGTTCGTGGTGGACGGCGCCGGCACCGAGTATGTCGACTGCTCGGACGTCGCACTGAACTACTACCCCGACCTGGTGCACGACGTCATCCATCGCACCGAGACCGC
>DASYGI010000015.1:0-5197 GCA_035999925.1 Pedococcus sp. | reverse complement strand
CCGGTCGGAGATCGAAGGCACGCATCGTGCCGGGATCCTCGAGGCCGGCGCCGCCCGTGACCTGGTCGACACAGGTGTCTCGGACCGGATCCTCACCGATGGGCACGAGCACGGCGGAACCGAGCTGCGGTTTGCCGGACGCGGACACCGCATCGACTTTCGTGATCTCGTCGGCGGGTCGGTGTGGCTGTACCCGCAGACCGACGTCTTCATCGACCTTGCCAATGCCCGTGACCGTGACGGTGGCACGGTCCACTTCGGCGTGACCGACCCGCAGGTCACCGGGGCCGAGACGGACCGACCGACGTTGCGCTTCACGGCTGCCGACGGGGTGCGCCACGAGGTCCGCGCCAGGGTTCTCGTCGGGGCCGACGGCTCCCACTCGATGTGTCGTTCGCTCATCCCTGAGGCCAGCCGGACGCAGTACTTCCGTGAGTACCCGTTCGCCTGGTTCGGCATCCTCGCTGCCGCGCCGAAGAGCGCGCCCGAGCTCGTCTACGCCCACTCCGAGCACGGTTTCGCACTGATCAGCCAGCGCACGGACCTCGTGCAACGCATGTACTTCCAGTGCGACCCCGACGAGGACACCGCGGCCTGGAGCGACGACCGAATCTGGGAGACGCTCCAGTTGCGGGTCGCCGGCGCGGACGGCTTCTCACTCGTTGAGGGGCCGGTCATCGAGAAGACCGTGCTGCGCTTCAGATCCCTGGTGCAACAACCGATGCGGTGGGGTTCGATGGTGCTGGCCGGGGACGCGGCACACACAGTTCCACCAACCGGCGCCCGGGGCCTCAACCTGGCTCTGCACGACGTCAAGGTCCTTGCCGAGGTGATCCCACGTGCCCTCGGTGCCGATGGCCTCGACGCGCTCGCCGACTACGAGCCACGCGCGCTCAACCGGGTCTGGAGGGCCCAGAACTTCTCCTACTGGATGACCCAGCTGCTGCACACCGCACCGGGCGCCAGCCCGTTCGACCTGCGTCGCCAGCTGGGCGAGCTGGACAACGTCGTCTCCACCCGCGCCGGTCGGACCTACCTCGCCGAGCAGTACGCCGGCTGGCCCAACGGCTCCTGACGTCAGCCGACCGGGGTCAGTGCGTGACGTCTGACGACGGTGTAGGTCTTGGGCGCGGCGAGGCGGGCCAGGGCCGCCACGGCCTCCGCCGGGTGGTTCGATGCGGTGGGCACCACACCGGTGAAGGTCGTCACGATCTCGGCACCAGGTGGCATCGGGCCGACCACGGTCACCCCTGGTGCGTTGGCCAGCTCGCTGCGTTGTTGGAAGCCCAGCTCCGCCGAGCCGCCGGCGAGAAGCTGTGCGACCGGCATACCGGCGGGCGCTTGGACCCAGCGATCCGCGAGTTGATCGGTGAGGCCAAACGACTCGACGAGGGCGAGCAGAGCCGAGCCGCTCGGGCCCGTGGAGTAGCCGATGTGGCGGGCCGCAAGCAGGGCGCCCTTCAAGGACTCCACGCTACTCAGGTCCGGGACGGGAGCGCCCTGCGGCACCGCGACGACGACGTCGGACCGGAACAGTGGCAGGACAGTCTGACCGTCGACGACACGCTCGCCGACCAGTGCCTCGATCGCGTCGCTTGCGAGCACCACCACGTCGGCGGTCTCGCCGTCCTTCAGCCTGCGCGCAACCTCGACGCCGCCCATCGACCGCACGTCGAGGTGCCCCAGCCCGAAGGCACCCTCGGCGGTCAGGGCCGCCAGGACGCCTCGGGTCGCCATCGACGAAAGCCCTCGCAACATGAGCACACTGTCCACGCTAGGCGCACCATCGAGCGTCACAGAGAGGGCTTCCGCCAGACGGAAGTCGTGCTCCTCGCGCCATCGGCCGGTGCAATGGTGGACCGGTGATCATCGACTGTCATGGGCACTACACGACGGCCCCACCGCCACTCGAGGCGTGGCGTACGGCGCAGGTCGCCGCGATCGGAAACCCCGCGAGCGCGCCGGACCCCGCCGCCCTGCAGATCACCGATGACGAGATCCGAGCAAGTATCGAGGCCAACCAGCTCCGGCTGATGGACGAGCGCGGCATCGACGTGACCATCTTCTCCCCGCGGGCGAGCTTCATGGCTCACCACCTCGGCGACTTCGAGATCTCCTCGACCTGGGCCCGGATCTGCAACGACCTCTGCCAGCGGGTCAGCGCGCTCTACCCAGAACGTTTCGTCATGGGCGCGATGCTGCCGCAGTCGCCGGGGGTCGACCCGGCCACATCCGTTCCCGAGCTACGCCGGGCGGTCGAGGAGCTCGGCGCCGTGACCGTCAACCTCAACCCCGATCCCTCTGGTGGCCATTGGGACAGCCCCCCACTGACCGACCGGTCCTGGTACCCGCTGTACGAGACGATGGTCGAGCTCGACGTACCGGCCATGGTCCACGTCAGCACCTCGTGCAACGGTGCCTTCCACACCACCGGCGCCCACTACCTCAACGCCGACACCACGGCGTTCATGCAGCTCCTCCAAGGCGATCTCTTCGCCGACTTCCCCACGCTGCGCCTGGTCATCCCCCACGGCGGCGGCGCGGTCCCCTACCACTGGGGCCGGTTCCGGGGCCTTGCCATGGCGCTCAAGCGGCCGGACCCGGAAGCGTTGCTGGACAACGTCTTCTTCGACACCTGCGTCTATCACCAGCCCGGCATCGACCTGCTGACCTCGGTCGTCCCGAGCGAGTCGATCCTCTTTGCCAGCGAGATGATCGGCGCCGTCCGCGACATCGACCCCAGGACAGACGCCTACTTCGACGACACCAAGCGTTACGTCGACGCAACCCCTCACCTGACCGCCGGGCAACGCCAGGATGTGTATGCCGCGAACGCCCGGCGCGTCTACCCACGCCTGGACGCGCGGTTGCGCGAGCAGGGCCGCTGACGTGAGCAGGCAGAAGGAGACCCCATGAGTGGGACAGAACTCGGCGTCGTCCACACCAAGGTGGCGCGCGCTGACGCCGACGCGGTCCGGGCCTTGTCGGCCTTCGGCGTCGCCACCGTGCACGAGGCCATGGGCAGGGTCGGCCTGATGCGGCCCTACATCCGGCCGGTCTACCGCGGGGCACGGCTGTGCGGACCCGCAGTGACCGTTCTCCTCCAGCCGGGCGACAACTGGATGCTCCACGTCGCCGCCGAGCAGGTCACGCAGGGCGATGTACTCGTCGCGGGGTGCACGACCGAGTGCGAGGACGGCTTCTTCGGTGAGCTGCTCGCCACCTCGCTGCGCAGTCGGGGCTGTGCGGGGCTGGTCATCGACGGCGGCGTCCGTGATGTCGCAGAGCTGGAACAGCTGGACTTCCCTGTCTTCAGTCGAGCCATCAACGCCAAGGGCACCATCAAGGCCACGCTGGGCTCGGTCAACATCCCGGTGGTGTGCGCCAACGCGCTCGTCAACCCCGGGGATGTCATCGTGGCCGACATCGACGGCGTCGTCGTCGTGCCCGCCGAGAGGGCCGCCGACGTGGCCGCTGCGGCAGCGGCACGCGAGGTCAACGAGGAGGGCAAGCGGGCCAAGTTCCGCAGCGGGACCCTGGGACTGGACCTCTACGACATGCGCGAGCCCCTCGCCCGCCTCGGCCTGCGTTACGAGGATTGACTCCCGATGACTGCGACCTTCACCAAGACCCCTGGCTGGCTGGACTGGTACGCCAACCCGACGAAGCCCGACTTCGTCCTCCCTGTCGGTGCCGTCGACGCCCACTGCCACGTCTTCGGGCCCGGCGAGGAGTTTGGCTTCGCGCCGGAACGCAAGTACACCCCGTGCGACGCCTCCAAGGAGCAGCTCTTCGCTCTGCGAGACCGTCTCGGCTTCAGCCGCAACGTCGTCGTCCAGGCGACCTGTCACGGGGCCGACAACCGGGCCATGGTCGACGCCCTGCGCACTGCGGGCTCCAGGGCGCGGGGCGTGGCGACGGTGCGGCCCGGCATCTCCGAGGACGAGCTGGCGGATCTGCACGAGGCCGGAGTGCGCGGGGTTCGGTTCAACTTCGTCAAACGGCTCGTCGACACGCCCTCCCCCCGGGACCTGCACGACGTCGTAGCCCGGATCGCGCCACTCGGCTGGCACGTGGTCATCTACTTCGAGGCGCCGGACCTGCCGGAGCTGCGCGACTTCTTCACCTCGATCCCCCTCCCCCTGGTGGTCGACCACGTGGGCCGGCCCGACGTGAGCCAGTCACCCGACGGGCCGGGGTTCACCTCTTTCCTCGACTTCATGCGGGCCAAGCCTGACGTCTGGACCAAGGTGACCTGCCCAGAGCGCCTGTCCCGCTCGGGGCCACCGGCCCTCGACGGCGAGCGTGCGGCATACCAGGACGTCGTGCCGTTTGCCCGTAGGGTCATCGAGGAGTTCCCCAACCGGGTGCTGTGGGGCACGGACTGGCCGCACCCGAACCTCACCGACCACATGCCCGACGACGGCCTCCTGGTCGACGGCATCCCCCGCATCGCACCGACGGCCGACCTGCAGAAGGCACTGCTCGTCGACAACCCGATGCGCCTCTACTGGCCCGAGGAAGGATCAACCCCATGACCATGGACAAGCCGTACCTCGACGTGCCCGGCACGACGATCTTCGATGCGGACCAGTCCGCCCGGGGCTACCACCTGAACCAGTTCTGCATGTCCCTCATGGCCCCTGAGAACCGCAAGCGGTTCATCGCCGACCAGAGCGCGTACCTCGACGAGTGGGAGCTGTCCGCCGAGCAGAAGCGGGCGGTGCTCGACCTGGACCTCAACGAGTGCATCCGGCTCGGTGGCAACATCTACTTCCTGTCCAAGATCGGCGCGACGTTCGGACTCTCGTTCCAGCAGATGGCCGGGTCCATGACAGGGATGACCGAGGCCGAGTACCGCGACATGATGCTCGCCGGCGGCCGGTCGATCGAGGGCAACCGGATCCGGGACGCGCTAGCCGCGCGCATCCTCGACCGGGGGTATGCCGCGACGCCGGTGGCCGTTGGGAGTCACCCCACGATCACGGCCAGTGTCTACACCTCGCACGTCCCGGCGATCGGTGCGGCGATGGACCTCGGCAAGACCGAGGAGCCCTACTGGAAGGCCGTTTTCGACGGTTACCAGTGGTCCCGCCAGTGGATGGCGGACAACACCCCCGATGTCGTCATCCTCGTGTACAACGACCACGCGACGGCGTTCGACCTGCACCTCATCCCGACCTTCGTCATCGGCACG
>DASYGI010000014.1:0-2688 GCA_035999925.1 Pedococcus sp. | reverse complement strand
CATCCTGGTTCTCGCCATCGGCATGGTCCTCGTGATCATCGCCGGCCACATCGACCTGTCCGTGGGTTCGGTCGCGGCCTTCGTCGGCATCGTCGTTGCCATCTCCATGCGCGACTGGGGCGTGCCCTGGTGGGGCGGCATTCTCCTCGGACTGGCCCTCGGCGCCCTTGTGGGCGTCTGGCAAGGCTTCTGGGTGGCCTACGTCGGCATCCCCGCCTTCATCGTCACGCTCTCCGGCTTCCTCTTCTTCCGGGGCGCGAACCAGTTCGTCGGCAAGTCCAACACCGTCCCGGTGCCGCCCGAGTTCCAGGTGATCGGAGCCGGCACGCTTCCCGAGGTCGGCCCCAGCACGGGCTACAACAACCTGACGGTGCTGCTCGGCATCCTCGCCTGCGCGGGCATCATCTGGGGCACCCTGCGGGGCCGCCGCCAGCTGGTGAAGATCGGCGCCACGGTCGAGGACTCCTGGATCACCTACACACGAATGGCCCTCATCTGCATCGTCGTCTTCGGAGCGATGCTGCTCATCGCCTCGGGTCGCAAGGGCTTCCCGGTTCCCGGGCTCATCCTCATCGCGCTGGTCCTGATCTACGGGTTCGTTGCCAGCAAGACCATCATCGGGCGGCACATCTACGCGGTTGGCGGCAACCGCCACGCCGCCGAGCTGTCCGGTGTTCGCAGTAAGCGGGTCAACTTTCTGGTCATGGCCAACATGTCGTTCCTCGCCGCCCTCGCCGGAATGATGTTCGTGGCGCGCTCCACCGCCTCCGGACCGTTCGACGGCGTCGGCTGGGAGCTCGACGCGATCGCCGCGGTGTTCATCGGTGGCGCAGCCGTCAGCGGCGGGGTCGGCACCGTCATCGGGTCGATCATCGGCGGTCTCGTGATGGCCGTTCTCAACAACGGCCTACAGCTCCTCGGAGCCGGCGCCGACGCTACTCAGATGATCAAGGGCCTCGTGCTGCTCGTGGCCGTGGCCTTCGACATCTACAACAAGTCGCAGGGCAAGCCGTCCATCAGCGGCTTGTTCATGCGCAACCGTCGATCCAAAGGATCCGGCGGTGACGCGGTGGAGGCGCCAACGGCAGCCTCGGAGATCGAGAAGCTCGACGAGACCCTCGGCCAGCGAAGCTGACCGCGACCTTCTCACCGCACCCACATACCCGCGTCCCGCCGGGGCGCGAGCAGAAAGGAAACATGCATATGCGTCTCATCGCCAAGGTGGTGGGAGTCACTGCGGTGGCTGCCCTCGCACTTACCGGTTGCGGTCGCGCTGCCGACTCCGGATCGGGCGGAGGGTCGGGCTCGACCGGCGGCTCCAGCGCCGGCTTCCCGGCCAACGCCACCATCGGCGTCGCGCTGCCTCAGAAGACGTCGGAGAACTGGGTCCTCGCTGAGGGCCTCTTCAACGACGGCCTGAAGCAGGCCGGCTTCACCCCTGACGTCCAGTTCGCCAACGGTGGCGTGTCTGAGCAGCAGAACCAGATCCAGGCCATGATCACCAAGCAGGCCAAGGTCATCGTCATCGGTGCCATCGACGGCGCGCAGCTGGGCACCCAGGCCAAGGCGGCCAAGGACTCCGGCGCGACCGTCATCGCCTACGACCGACTCCTCAAGAACACCCCCGACGTCGACTACTACATCGCGTACGACAACCGCAAGGTCGGCCAGCTCCAGGGTCAGGCTCTGCTCGACGGGATGAAGGCCAAGAAGCCGAACGGTCCCTACAACATCGAGCTGTTCGCCGGCTCTCCGGACGACGCCAACGCCCAGGTCTTCTTCGACGGAGCCATGGACGTGCTGAAGCCGAAGCTCGACGACGGCACCCTGAAGGTCACCTCGGGCCAGACCAGCTTCAACCAGGTCGTCACGCAGGGCTGGAAGGCCGAGAACGCACAGAAGCGGATGGACACGCTCCTGTCGGCCAACTACGCCAGCGCCACGCTCGACGGCGTGCTCTCCCCGAACGACACCCTCGCTCGGGCCATCATCACCTCGGTCAAGGCGGGCGGTAAGCCCATCCCGATCGTCACTGGTCAGGACTCCGAGGTCGAGTCGGTCAAGTCGATCATGGCCGGCGAGCAGTACTCCACCATCAACAAGGACACCCGCGCGCTGGTGGCCGACACGATCAAGATGGTGCAGGCGCTCCAGAAGGGCCAGGCCCCGCCGCCCGGGATCAACGACACCAAGCAGTACAACAACGGTGTCAAGGTCGTCCCGGCCCAGCTCCTCACCCCGGTGATCGTCACCAAGGCGAACGCCAAGGAGGCCTACGCCAACGACCCGACGCTCCTCGCGATCGTCAACGCGGCTGGCTGAGGACCGGCACCGCCGGTCGTCGACCTGACGCCACGCCGAAGGGCCCGTTTCCCCTGGGGGACGGGCCCTTTCGCATACCGGGGGTATGCGTGTGGCTAGAGCAGGACCGTGGTGAAGGCGCCGACCTCCCGGTACCCGATAGCTCGGTAGGTCGCGCGCGCCGGCGCGTTGAAGTCGTTGACGTAGAGGGTCGCCAGTGGCGCGACGTGCTCGAGGATGAGGTCCGTCGCCGCAGCCATCAGGTCCTCGGAGAGCCCGTGCCCACGCAGCCGGGGCGCCAGCCACACCCCCTGGATCTGCGCGGCGTCCACGGCCGCCGAGCCGACGTCGGCCTTGAACAGAACCTCGTCGCCCTCCACCCAGACG
>DASYGI010000013.1:0-3359 GCA_035999925.1 Pedococcus sp. | reverse complement strand
CACGCCGAGACTGCTGTGCGTCGGGCGGGCCGAGTGCCGGCTACGAGGGAGGCGTTAGGTCTGGTGGCGTACCGCAAGGGGGAGTGGGCGCGTGCCCTCAGCGAGTTCCGCACCGCACGGCGTCTCAGCGGCTCCTCACACTTGTTGGCCCTGATGGTGGACTGCGAGCGCGGGCTGGGACGCCCTGAGCGCGCGCTGGAGCTCGCGGCCTCGCCTGAGGCACGGACGCTCGCCGTCGAGGACCGCGTCGAGCTGGCCATCGTGATGTCCGGCATCCGGCGTGATCTGGGTCAGCCCGATGCCGCGCGCCTGGCTCTGGAGATTCCCCAGCTGAAGGGGACGGCTCGCAAGCCCTGGTCGGCGAGACTGGCCTACGCCTACGCCGAGGCGCTGCTGGCGCTGGGGCATGAGGACGACGCCCGTGAGTGGTTCTCACGCGCGGCGATCGTCGACGAGGACCTCGAGACCGACGCGTCCGAGCGGCTCGCAGAGCTGGACGGCATCGCGTTCACCGACCTGCTCGACGACGGCGACGACGGCGATGACGACCGTAATGACGAGCGTGATGACGAGGACAGAGACCGCGAGGGCAGTAGCGAGAGCGGTAGCCGGCGTGCCCACGAGGGCGGCGCCGGAGAGGGTCCGGCGTAGGTGGCCCGTGCTCTCATCGACGCCTACTCAGGTGTCGTGTGCGACCTCGACGGGGTGGTGTACCGCGGTCCCGAAGCGGTGGAGCACGCCGTCAGCGCCTTGTCGGCGCTGCCGGTGCCGGTGATCTACGCCACGAACAACGCGTCCCGTCCACCGGGTGAGGTCGCGGCGCATCTGAGCGACCTCGGTCTGCAGGTCACGGCGCAGAGCGTCGTCACCAGCTCTCAGGCCGGCGCGGCGGAGCTGGCTGCCAAGCTTCCGAGCGGTTCGCTGGTGCTGGCTGTCGGTGGGCCGGGAGTGCGCGACGCGCTTCGGCACGCCGGACTTCGCGTGGTGCTGCCCGATGAGGTCAACGACAGCGAAGAGACCGTGGTCGATGGCGTGCTCCAGGGGTACGGCCAGTCGGTGACCGCTGCCGACCTCGCCGAGGCTGCGTATGCCGTGGCGGCAGGCGCCGTGTGGGTGGCGACGAACACCGACCGCACGCTACCCACCCATCGCGGCACCGCACCGGGCAACGGCACGCTGGTCGCCGCGGTGTCGAGCGCCACCGGGGTCGAGCCCGTCGTCGTCGGCAAGCCGCATGCCCCGCTGTACCACCTGTGTGCGGATCGGCTGGGCATCAGCCCAACGCGGCTGTTGGCGGTGGGGGACCGGCTCGACACTGACATCGCAGGAGCGGTGGAGGCGGGGATGGACTCCGCCCTGGTTCTGACCGGTGTCGACTCGGTGACGACGCTGTCGCGCGCGCCTGCGGCGCTGCGCCCGACCTACCTGATCGAGGACCTGCGCGAGCTCGCCGAAGAGTACGTGGGCGCGGAGACCGACTACTCCTGGTGGCGGTGTGGGGGCGACCGGCGGCGGATCGTGGATGGCGCCTGGGATATCGCCTCGAAGGGCACTGACCTGGAGGCCGCACGAGCGGGCATCGCTGCACTGCACGAGGCATGTGACCTTGGCGAGCTCGACGATGATGCGCTCGCTGCTCTGGTGTCGGACATCGACCGCTGGCAGTAGCGTGAGGCCCAGCGGGGACACCTGGCCTCGCAACCCGAGGAGGACCGATGGCCTTTGAATCCGTGCGGAGCTATGTGCAGCTGGCGAGTGGCCTGGGCGAGATGACCAAGGCGCGCGCCATGGATGCCGCGCAGGGGTTGCTGGCACTGCCCGGAGCCGACGAGGTGAGCCGGCGTGCCGTTCAGGTATCCACTTTGGCCGACCAGCTTCTCGAGGCGGCCCGGGCCAACCGGGCGAGCCTGGTGAGTCTGGTGCAGGCAGAGGTCGAAACCGCCCTCAAGCGGGCGGAGGTGGCGCGGGTCGCGGACCTGGATGCCGCTCGTAGGGCGCTGGGGTTGTTGGGTAAGGAGGTTGCCGAGCTGCGCACCGCCCTGGCGACCAGCGGGGCTGCCGCGGTATCCAGCGCTGCCCGGGTTCCAGGCCGGGCGATCCCTCGCTCGGCAGCGGTGTCCACGGCGGTCAGGGGTGATGGTCATCCGGGACTCCTGGACCCGTCGAGCTCCCCGTCGAGCGCCGCTGCGCCCAGTGCGCCGGCGCCGGCCGCACGCAGGAGGCCGACCGCACGTAGGACGCCAGCGAAGCGGCCGGTGTCGAGGGCGGCGACAACAGCCACGGCTCAGCGCGCCTCTGCCACCCCGAACAAGACGGCAGTGAAGAAGACGGCAGCCAAGGCGGCGCCGGCGAAGAAGACGGCAGCAAACACGACGGCCGTGAAGAAGGCCGCAGTGAAGAAGACGGCAGCCAAGGCGGCGCCGGCGAAGAAGACGGCAGTGAAGAAGACCGCTGCGAAGAAGGCACCAGTCAAGAAGACGACAGCGGCGGCGCGAAAGTCCACGACCACAAAGGCAACTCAGTGACCGAGCATTCCGAGCAGCATTCTCCCCAGCATTCCGAGCAGCATTCTCCGCCGGATGCACACCCGGAAACGGACCGCACCCCGCCGTCCTCGACTGACCTCGGCGACCACGCGACGGGCGACCTCGTCGTCGATGCGGCCCTGCAGGACCTGCAGAACGCCCCGGCCGACGACCTCGACGCACAGCTCGAGGCCGCCGGCCGGGTCCACCAGACCCTCCAGGCCCGACTTTCGGACCTCGGCGGCGCGTGAGCGAGACGACTCGGCTCGACGTCGAGCTGGTGCGCCGCGGCTTGGCGCGATCTCGCGGGCACGCTCGCTCCCTGGTCGATGCCGGCGACGTCAGCGTCTGCGGGTCGCTGGCGACGAAGGCCTCGACCCCCGTAGCTGATCGGGACACCATCGAGGTTCGCGAGGCGGGACCCCGGTGGGTGAGCCGTGCGGCATACAAGCTGTTGGGTGCCTTCGAGGTGTTCGGACCGCAGGGCTTGACCGTCTCGGGGCGACGCTGTCTGGACGTGGGGGCTTCGACCGGCGGGTTCACCCAGGTCCTGCTGCATCACGGTGCTGCGCACGTCGTCGCCCTCGACGTCGGCCACGGGCAGCTCGTGCCAACGCTCGCGGAGGACCCGCGGGTCGAGGACCGTTCCCGGACCACTATCCGTGGGGTTCTGCCCGAGAGCCTGGGCGGCCGGTTCGACCTGGTGGTTGCCGATCTGAGCTTCATCTCGCTGACGTTGGTGCTCGAGACGCTTCGTGGCTTGGTGCGCGACGACGGCGACGTCGTCGTGCTCGTCAAGCCCCAGTTCGAGGTGGGCCGCACTCGCCTGGGAAA
>DASYGI010000012.1:0-8338 GCA_035999925.1 Pedococcus sp. | reverse complement strand
GATCCGCGACCTGACCCAGCAGCTCGCCCAGGAGCTCACCAAGCGTCACCCGGAGCTCATCGTCTGGAAGATGACCAAGTCGCTGCGCCCGGGCAAGATCTTCCTCGACTGGAGCCAGAACGTCGCCGCCAAGACGACCATTTGCCCCTACTCGTTGCGCGGCAGGGAAACTCCACGAGTCGCCGCCCCCCGCAGCTGGGACGAGGTCGAGGCCGGCGCACACGGAGACCCGTTCGAACAGCTCATGTTCGACGAGGTGCTGGAGCGTCTCGGGGCGCAGGGAGACCTGGCCGCTGAGCTCCTCGGCTAGCGGGCGGCTCCCCGCCGGGGACAGCCGGCGCACTCGTGGGCGCCCGGCAGAACGTAGATGTAGCAACATGACCGGCGGGCCGGCGGTGGCTGTCCTTGGCGTCGCGCGACGGCCGCGTCCCAGACGTCGGCCACCATCTCGGTCCGCTGCTGGCGCCCGAGGTTCACCCCCGGGTGGTACGACGCGGCCAGCTCGACGGCCGCTCGGCGATACGTGTCGAGGTTGGCCGACACGAGGTCGACGCCGTCAGCCGCCGCGGGTGGCGGCGCGGGCGAGAGGGCCCGGAACCGGGCCCCGGTGGGATACCCCTGCGTCGGGTGGACGGCGAAGGTGAGCCCCGAGTCCACGGGGTCGTGGATGCCGCGCAGCTGCCACGCGGCATACAGCCCGGCTTCGGCGGCCACCTCCAACGACCACTGCAGGACGAAAGCCGCCGGCATGGCGGGCGACACGTCCACCCCACGGCCGGCCCTCACCCCTGCCACGACCAGAGCACGCCAGCCGGAGGTCGGATCCTCCCCCAGGAGCTGGGCTTGCAGAAGGTGCGCCCAGCTCCAGGGGAGGTCAGCCTCGTTCTCGTGGGCAGGTCTCACGTCCACGAGCGGGTCCTCGCCGGCACTGCAGGCGCGGGTCAGTGTGCCTTGTCGTAGGCGGCCTGGATCTCGGCGGAGATGCGCCCGCGGTCGCTGACCGTGTGGCCGTGCTTGCGAGCCCAGTCGCGCACGTCGGCCAGGTCACGCTTGCCGCCGCTGCGCGCGGCCGGCCGGCCGGTCGAGCGACGCCCCGCGGCGCGGCGGCCATGTCCGACGTACGGAGCCAAGGCCTCGCGCAGCCCCGCGGCGTTGCCAGCACTGAGGTCGATTTCGTAGGTGACACCGTCGAGGGCGAAGGTCACCGTCTCATCGGCCTCGGAGCCGTCGATGTCGTCTTCGAGAATGATATTCACGCGCTGGGCCATGGAATTCCTTCCAACAAAGAGAATGGTTCGACCAAAGTAGGGCCTACACCCAGAGAAAGGAAAGTCGCTGCCGATTGCGTCTCAGTCGGAGGAGGCTTTGTCCGTCGATTGTTCCGGCCCCGAGGTTGTGTCGTGCTCGCGTTCCCACTGTGAATGGGCAAGCCTTTCTTTGCGGTCGCCTTCGATCATGTTCTTGACGATCAGCCAGAAGAGAAAGCCGATCCCGGCGGAGGGGATCAACGCCACAAGATAGGGCCAGAAGCTGTTCATCGCCCGGCCTCCGGTTTCAGGTGGGGGAACAGAATTGTCTCTCGAATGTTGGCGCCGGTGAACAGCATGACCAACCGGTCGATGCCCAGGCCCAGGCCACCCATCGGCGGCGCGCCGTACTCGAGGGCACGCAGGAAGTCCTCGTCCAGACGCATCGCCTCAGGGTCGCCCCCGGCCGCCTTGATCGACTGCGCCGTGAGTACCTGACGCTGGACCACGGGGTCGACGAGCTCGGAGAACCCGGTGCCGCGCTCGACGCCGGCGATGATCAGGTCCCACGCCTCGATCAGACCAGGCTTGGCACGATGCGGTCGCGCGAGCGGCTGCGCTATTGCGGGGTAGTCGCACAGGAATGTCGGCTGCAGCAAACCGGGCTCCACGAGCTCGCCGAGCAGCTCGAGGAACACCTTGTCCTTGTCCCAGGCCGGGTCGAGCTCGACCCCGTGCGCGGCGGCATACCCACGCAGCGTGTCGACGTCGGTCTCGGGCGTCACGGTCTCGCCCACAGCCTTCGAGACCCCGTCATAGACCGGGAGCCACTGCCACGGACCATCGAGGTCGACGGTCCCGGCCGGGGTCTCGATCTGCCGGGAGCCGAGCGCGTCAGCCACCCCTAGATAGAGGTCGCGCATCAGCGCGGCGATGGTCGTCTGGTCCCCGTACGCCTGGTAGGCCTCGAGCATCGTGAACTCGGGGCTGTGGGTCGAGTCGGCGCCTTCGTTGCGGAAGATTCGGCCGATCTCGTAGACCCGGTCGACCCCGCCCACGACGGCCTTCTTGAGGTTGAGCTCCAACGCGATCCGCAGGGTCATGTCCTGGTCGAAGGCGTTGAAGTGAGTCGTGAACGGACGGGCCGCTGCCCCGCCGTGGATCAGCTGAAGCACCGGGGTCTCGACCTCCAGGTACCCCTGGGACTCCAGGACGCGGCGCAGTGCCGACAGTGCCCCGGCCTTGGTGCGCACCATGTCGCGAGCCTCCTGGCGCACGATGAGGTCGGCATAGCGCTGGCGGACCCGCGACTCCTCGGAGAGCTCGTGATGAAGCACGGGCAGCGGTCTCAGGGCCTTGGACGCCAGCTCCCAGCGCTTGGCCATCACCGACAGCTCACCCCGCTTGGAGGAGATCACCCGGCCTTCGACGAAGACGTGGTCGCCCAGGTCGACGTCGGACTTCCAGGCCGCGAGGGCCTCCTCGCCGACCTCGGCCAGGCTCAGCATGACCTGCAACCGGGTGCCGATGCCCTCCTGGAGCGTGGCGAAGGCGAGTTTGCCGGTGTTGCGGATGAACACGACCCGGCCGGCGACGGCCACGATGTCGTCGGTCTCCTCGCCGGTCTCCAGGTGACCCCACTGCTCGCGCACCTCGCTCAGGGTGTGGGTGCGGGGCACCCAGACCGGGTACGGCTCGCGCCCGGCCGCGAGCAGCCGGTCGCGCTTGTCCTGCCGAACCTTCATCTGCTCGGGGACGTCGACCGCGGCGTCGACCTTGGGGGCGTCGTTGGCAGTGTGGTTCACCTGCAAAGGGTACCGAGGCGATCCTGAGAGCCAGTCGACCGCCCGGTCCTCAGGCAGCGCAGACAGCAGACTGGCAGGTCGACTCGTGGCACGTCGACCGCGTCGCTAGCCGACGATGTCCAGGGCCACGTCCAGGATCGGGGAGGAGTGCGTGAGGCCGCCGACGCTGAGATAGTCGACCCCCGTCTCGGCGTAGGCGCGGGCCTGTTCGAGCGTCAGGCCACCAGTGGCTTCGAGCTCGACCTGCTCACCCGTGGCCCGCACGGCACGAACCGTGGCGCCCAGCGTGTCCACGGACATGTTGTCGCACAACAGGAACCGCGCCCCCACGCCCACCGCCTCCAGGGCCTCGGCCGTCGTGGTCACCTCGACCTGGACGAGCACCTGCGGGTAGCGGGCGCGCACCGCGGCATACGCGGCAGTCAGCGAACCAGCGGCGAGCTTGTGGTTGTCCTTGATCATCGCGACGTCGTACAGCCCCATGCGCTTGTTGGTCCCGCCACCGGCTCGCACGGCGTACTTCTCCAAGGCGCGCAGGCCAGGGGTGGTCTTGCGGGTGTCGAGAACCAGTGCTCCAGTGCCCTCGAGCACGCGCGCCCACTGGCGGGTGTGGGTGGCGACCCCGGACAGCCGGCTCACCAGGTTGAGCATCGTGCGCTCGCCGACCAGGGTGACCTGGGCGCTGCCGTCGAGCGTGACGAGCACGTCACCCTCGGCGACTTCGTCACCATCGCAGCGGTGCGCCGTGATGGTCAGGCCCGGGGCTCCCAGGCGGCGGGCCACCTCGTCAAAGACCAGACCCACCGCAGGTATGCCGGCGACGACCCCCGGGCCACGCGCCACAACCCCGGCGCGGGTCACCTGGTCGCTCGGGATGGTCGCCGAGGTGGTGACGTCGACGCCGTCGGGGCCGAGATCCTCGTCCAGCGCGACACGGATCACCGAGTCAGCCTCGTCGGCGGGGAAATGCAGGTCGGTCATGCCAGGTCCTGTTCGGGGACGGGCTCGAAGCGAGCAGTGATGATGCCGTTGATGTCGCGGGTAACGACGCTGTGACCGCGCCAGTGCTGGTCGTCGCGCTCCAGGTAGTCCGAACGCACATGGCCGCCGCGGCTCTCCTCGCGTAGCGCCGCCGCGAAGGTGAGCACCTGGCCCACGTGCAGGAGGTTGGTGGTCTCCCAGGACAGCGGCCCTGGATCCTCGGCCGGTCCGGCGTCGCTCAGCGATGTCAACGCCGCCGCGGCATCGGCCAGCGAGCCGGCCGATCGCACGGCACCCGCCCCGGCGGTCATCGCCGACTGGACTGCCGTCCGCAGGTTGGCGCTCACCAGAGCCGGAACGCCCTGCACCTCAACGGGTTTCGCCTGGGGCAGGTCGCCGGCCGCGAGGCGGGCGCTGACGTCGTCAGCAATTCGGTGGGCGAACACCAGGCCCTCGAGCAACGAGTTGGACGCGAGCCGGTTCGCGCCGTGGACCCCCGTGCACGACACCTCGCCGCACGCATACAGCCCCGGCAGGCTGGAGCGGCCGTGGAGGTCCGTGCGAACGCCCCCGCTGGCGTAGTGCTGGGCCGGAGCGACCGGGAGCAGGTCCGTCGCAGGGTCGAAGCCGAGCTCGCGGCAGCGGGCCACGATCGAAGGGAACCGCTGCTCGAGAAAGGAGCGCCCGAGGTGCCGTGCGTCGAGGTAGACGTGGTCGGTCCCGGTCAGGCGCATCCGCGCGACGATGGCTCGGGACACCACATCCCGGGGCGCGAGATCGGCGAGCGGGTGGGCGTCGAGCATGAACCGGTCCCCGTCCTGGTCCACCAGGAACGCGCCCTCTCCCCGAAGCGCCTCGGAGATCAGCGGCTGCTGACCGCTGGAGTCGACGCCGAGCCAGAGCACCGTGGGATGGAACTGCACGAACTCGAGGTCGGCCACCGCCGCCCCCGCGCGCAGAGCCGCAGCAAGGCCGTCACCCGTGGCGACGCTGGGGTTGGTGGTCGCCGAGTAGATCTGGCCCAGCCCTCCCGTCGCGAGCACGACGGCCCTGGCGAGCGCCGCGCCGACCCCGTCCATCTGTCCCTCGCCGATGACGTGCAGGGTGGCCCCGCAGACGCGACTTTCCTTGTCCTGCAACAGATCGACGACCAACGCATGTTCGATGACCTCGATCCCCGGGTCGTCCTTGACCCGGTGGAGGGCAGCAATGAGGGCTCGGGAGATCTCCCGGCCGGTCGCGTCACCACCCGCATGCGCGATGCGGTCCTTGAGGTGGCCGCCCTCACGGGTCAGCTTGAGCTCGCCGGCGTCGTCGAGGTCGAACTCCGCCCCGAGGGCAACGAGCTCACGAACCCGCGATGGTCCCTCGTGAACCAGGGCCGTCACCGCTGCGACGTCACAGATGCCGCAGCCCGCGACAAGCGTGTCATGCAGGTGCTCAGCCGGTGAGTCGCCGGGGTCGAGAGCGGCAGCGATGCCGCCCTGCGCCCACTGCGTGGATCCCTCGCTCAACACCGTCTTGGTCACCAGCAGGACCCGGTCGACCCGTTGTCGCAGCCGCAGAGCAGTCGTCAGCCCCGCGATCCCCGAGCCGACGACGATCACATCGGCGGAGGTGGTCCAGCCGGGCTCCGGGGCGGCAAGGCGAGCGGGAAGGTGCGGTCCGCGCGCCTCAGCCATGGTGGCGATGGGTCACCGCAGACGTGCTCAACCCGAAACCGTCGGGCACGTCCCCCGCGTCGTGTCCGATCTCGATGACCTTGTTGCGCTTGTCGACGAACACCACCTGCGGCTCGAAGGTGCGGGCCTCCGCGTCGTCCATCGCGGCATACGCGATCACGATCACCGTGTCGCCCGGTGAGATCAGCCGCGCGGCGGCACCGTTGATACACAGGATCCCCGAACCGCGTTCACCCTCGATGGCATAGGTGGTCAGCCGGTTGCCGTTGTCGACGTCCACGACGTCCACCTGCTCACCGGGCAGCAGTCCGGCGGCATCCATGAGATCACGGTCGATGGTGAGCGACCCGACGTAGTGCAGGTCCGCCTGGGTCACAGTGGCCCGGTGGATCTTGGCGTAGAGCATGAAGCGCTGCATGGCGGTCCTCCAGCTACTCCTTCGGCGCCGCAGAAGGCACGTCGGAGAACACCTCCAGCGCACCCCCGCCCGGCCCGACAGTGATGGGCAGGTTGTCGATCAGGCGGGTCGTGCCCACCCGGCCCGCGACGGCAAGGAGGGCTTCTCCGCGGTACCACTCGGGAACGTCCTCGAGGGTATGCGGATGCACGAGCACGAGGTAGTCGACGAGTGCGAGCGGTTCGCGGACCAGCACGGTCCTTGCGGCGCGACGCACCGCGGACGGACCTTCTCCGGCCGCCGCCGCACCGGCCCGCAGCGCCTGCGACAGGCAGAGCGCCACCTCCCGGTCGGAGGCGGTCAGATACGTGTTGCGGCTGCTCATCGCGAGGCCGTCGGACTCGCGCACGGTCGGGACGGACACCACCGTGACCGGGAAGTCGAGATCACGGACCATGCGACGGATCAACAGCAGCTGCTGGGCGTCCTTCTGCCCGAAGTAGGCCGAGTCGGCCCGGGTGAGGTGCAGGAGCTTCGCGACCACCGTGAGCATGCCGTCGAAGTGACCGGGCCGGGCCTGACCCTCCAGCACGTTGCCCAGCGGGCCGGCCGAGATCCGAACCCCGGGGTCGCCATCCTCGTAGATCACGTCGGGGGTCGGCGCGAAGACTAGGTCGACGCCCGCCTCGCGGCAGATCTCCATGTCGGAGTCGAACGTGCGCGGGTAGCGGGACAGGTCCTCGCGTGGCCCGAACTGCAGCGGGTTGAGGAAGATCGTGACGACGACATGGGCGGCCCGCTGCCGTGCGGTCCGGATGAGGGTCGCGTGCCCCTCGTGCAGGGCGCCCATCGTCATGACCACGGCAACGTCACCGTCGTCGAGAGAGGCCCGGGCTGCGGCCAGCTCGTCCCGGGTGCGGGCCACCTGCGGGCCCCTCGCATCGATGGCGCGCTGCTGCACCGGCAGGGGCGGCACGATGGTTTGTTCGCTCACTCAACGCTCCTGGTCGCTCGCGAGGATGTCCAGCAGGGGTTCTGCCGCGTGTGGTCGCAGCCGGCCGCTGGCCAGGGCCCGTTCGGCCGTGGCTCGTGCCAGTGCGACGTAGGTGGGCCGCACGTCGGGGGTCAGGCTCTGTAGTTGTCGCAGATGCTCCGCCACGGTACCCGCATCACCGCGAGCCACCGGCCCCGTGAGAGCGGCGTCACCCACGCGCAAGGTGTTGTCCAAGGCTGCCGCCACCAGCGGTCCAAGCATCCTGGCGGGCGCCTCCACGCCTGCCGCCGCCAGCGCCTGCATCGACTGCGCGACCAGGGTGACGAGATGGTTGGCCCCGTGCGACAGGGCCGCGTGGTACATCCCTCGCGCGCTGTCCTCGATCCACATCGGCTCGCCGCCGATCTCGAGCACCAGGGCTTCGGCGACCGGGCGCAGCGGCTCCGGCGCGGTCACCCCGAAACAGCAGTCGAGCAGCCGGTCGAGGTCGATCGCCGTCCCGGTGAACGTCATGGCCGGATGCACGGCCAGTCCGAGGAGGTGACGGGTCGCCACTGGGGCATAGACCTCGAGGCCGTGACGCCCGGAGGTGTGGACGACGAGCTGGCCCGCCTGCCAGGCATCGGTGGTCCCCAGGCCGACGATGAGGTCGGCGAGCGCGTCGTCGGGGACGGCCAGGACGACCAGCTCGGCTCGGGTGACCACCTCCTGCACAGGAAGCACCGGTATGCCGGGCAGCAGGTCGGCGGCGCGCGCCAGGGAGGCGTCGCTCACCGCGGAGACACCGATCAGCCGATGGCCCGCGCGGGCCAGTGCGGCCCCGAGGACGGCTCCGACCCGGCCGGCCCCGACGACGCCGACCTCGAGGCGCGCGGGACGCTCGTCGCTGGGAGTCACAGCGTGAACGCTACCCGTTGGACCTCGGGGGTCCCCGAACACGTGCCGGTGGTGGCCCGTCCGGTCGACTAGCGTCGGGCGGATGGACGCGATCGCGTGGGAGCTGGCGTGGCAGGACGCGCTCTACGGCGCCAACGGCTTCTACCGCAGGACCGCCGGTCCGGCGGGGCACTTCGCCACCGCGACCCACGGTCCCGCCGGCGGAATCCTCGCAGAGGCCCTCGTCACCCTGGCCCTCCAGCATGGGCTGACCCACGTCGTCGATGTGGGTGCAGGCCGCGGCGAGCTCCTCGCACACCTGCACGCCGCGCAACCGTCGTTGCGGCTCACCGGCG
>DASYGI010000011.1:0-8872 GCA_035999925.1 Pedococcus sp. | reverse complement strand
CCGAGTTCTGGAACGCCCTCGGCCTGGACGATCTCGCCGCCGGCAGCCGCAAACATCTCAACACCAAGGCCCTCTCGGACGCGTGGGCAGCCATGCCAATCACACCCACCGACCTAGGAATCACGGACGAGGCAGGCTCTGGCACAACGGCCCGCGACACCGGGCGTGGGCAACCAACGATTGACCACCGTTGAGTCGATGTGGTCGGACCTTGGCCGCCAGCATTGCGAGCGACTCTCCGGCGGCGCTCCTGCGTCACGCTCGTGACCCGCGTACGCTCTTGTGAGCGGTAGTGCGGCGAGGCCCACACGTATTGGCAGCGTGGCTCAGAACTTGCGTCGGGCAGCAACGAGATCCCTGCACCTATCGCGGCGATCAGCAACACACGGTCATGTGCCATCGCCGGACTGGACCGTCGAACGTGGCGTTCTGACGGCCCGTGAGCCAGTAGGCGGGGACCCACCAGGGTGATCGGCTGAGCTGTCCGCACATCGCTGACGAGCGGGATGCTGACTGCAGACTTTCCATCCGAGCTCGCCCAGCCGGGCGTCGGCGCATCCGAGGTGATGCCCACCTCGTGAATGACCGTCCGCCGAACCTGCTCGACGACCTCCCTTTCGCTGTTGCACAGCCCGCACATGTCAGTCCCGTAGATCGTGATCCGGTCTGGCCTACCACAAGCGCAGCCCCGCGGTCGTGGTCGTCGGCGGGACTGCCGTTCTCTACGCTGAGGTAATCGATGTCGCCCTGTCCGAAGGCACAGGCCACGAGACTTTCCGGATGCCGATGACGCAGGTCTGGGTTCGCTTTGGCGACGACTGCAAGTGCCTCTGGGGTCAGGCTGGACCACGTCTGATCTGACCTCGCTGATGCCCCCAATCCGGAGTCCTCGGAGGTGCGTCACACCTCCGCGAAGCGGCGCGCACCCAAGTGCACGCAGATAGCCGATGAGCGCGCGTCGGATCGGGGGCGTTGTGTCAGTTCCGGTTGTCGGCGACCCATGTGTCGATGGACTCTAGGACGGTGTTGGTCACGTCGTGTTTTGGTACGAAGTTCAGGACGGTGCGGGCTTTCTGCATCGAGTACAGGGGTGCTCGCCCGATGTGATCCAGGGTTGTCTGCGCGTGTTGGGAGTCGACGCGGGCAGTGAACTCGACCCACGGCACGAACTCCAGTCTCGGCTCATGGCCGAAGTGGTGAGCCACGACTTCGGCGTAGCCGCGTAGCGTGAACGCCTGTGTGCACACGCTGTTGAAGCTCTGCCCGGCGGCCTCGTCGGGTTGTTCCAGGCACGCTTGATGCAGGCCCGCGACGTCCTCGGCGTGCACGTGGTGGATGGTTTCGCCGCCGCGGTCGGGGAGCAGGCAGGAGCCGTCGGCGCGCAGCGCGTCGATCACGGTCGGGTCGAGGTTGCCGGCGGGGCCGATGGGCATCCACCCTGGGCCGCTGATGTGTCCGGGGTGCACGACGCTGGCGCGCACCCGGTCCTGACCACCAGTCAGGTACTTCTCGATGGCTAGCTTGTTGAGGCCGTACTCCCCGTAGGGGTACTTGGGCGCATCCTCGGTCGTCGGGACAACGGTGCTGGGACCGTAGGACCAGATGCTTCCCGTGTGGACGACGTGCTGACCGTCCAGGGCCTGGACCAGCTGCCGCGCCTGCTGCGGGGTGAAGCAGGTCAGGTCCACGACCGCGTCGGGCCGCAGCGTGGCGACTATGGTCCCGAACCGGCCATCGCGTTCGGCCGCCTCCCGGTCGCAGATCACCGTCTCGACGTCACCCCATGCGGGATCGTCGCGGTAGGCCCGACGCGTTCCACGGCTGATGACCACGGTGTCGTGGCCGGCCTTGACCAGGCTCGGGACCAGGTAGGTGCCGATGTGGCCGGTCCCGCCGATGACCACCACGCGCATGCCACCAACATAACCGTCGCCACCACCGCGTCGGTCGCCGCCGCCTCGAGACACCAGCGACAACAGAGCCGGGGCATCACGATGCGAACCGCGGCGCTGTCCCTCGGGACCTCCTACTGGCGCTCCTGCGCACACATGACGCGAGGTGGGCCACCTCGTCCCCGACGGCACACGCGACGAGCACGCAGAGTTCGTCGTTGTGGCTACCTGTCAACGTTTCGGCTTATCGTCGGTGGCAGCGCACTGGCCCCGCAGAGAGGGACGCATATTCGGCTCTACGTCTGCTGGAGCACTAACGGAGCGCGCACCACGACTGTCACAAGGCGCACCAGGCGGTAGTGGGCGCCGGCTACCGCCCTGACGTGGTGAAGGCGAGAGGCCAGGAGCACCTGCCGAAGTGGCTGCAGTTCAAGGTCCGCCGCGAAGTTCATGCTTTGACCGGCTCGTTCTTCGTTCCGGTACTGGTGCTCGATGACGGCACTGCGCTCAACAAGCCCGACGAGATCATGGCCTGGGCGAAGGCACTCCCGGCCACGTAGGGAACGACCACTCGCAACCCTGGCACCAATAGGTCCCTACGCCGTCCGGAAGCCCATCACGGAGCGAACCGGCTCACGTCGGAGCCGACCATGCCGCTGTCGGGGCCAGGCGGGCGGCCCGACAGTGCCGCGAGGCCGCTTTCGGGATCTGCGTCTTTCCGGCTCCGAACCGGCACCTAGAGTTGCGTGTAACCGCCCGCCGGGCGGCGCCTCCGTGCGACTACCGGTCGTCAGTCTTCACCGGACACCAAAGCGGCGAGCTGGCGCTCAACTTCGGAGTCGGAGACGTCTCGGATGTGCTGGTCGAACGCCCATCGGTGACCCCAGGGGTCGAGCAGCTGCACCGTTCGGTCTCCCCAGAAGGCGTCGTGGAGCGGCTCGAACACGGTGGCGCCCGATGTCTCAGCACGACGAAGAGCCGTCGCTGCGTCTTCGACCGTCAGGTGGTACGCCGCGGCCGTGGTCCCGGTTGTCGCCGGCGTGGCCAACGGGCCACCGGGGATCGGGGCGGCCACGGCGACCAGGGTTCCCGAGATGTCCAGGTCCGCCAAAGCAGGGCTGCCATCCGGTAAGTGCAGGACTCGGCGCACCGTGGCCCCAAGGCCGTTCGGGTACCAGTCCAAGGCCTCAGCCACGTCGTCGACGACGAGATGAATGTTGACTCCGGTCATCGGCCCACCCTAGGAGGCGAGTCCGACAGCGATCCAAGAGCGTGCTGCCCGGTGACGTTCCTGCCAGCCCGGTCTGCGTCTCTTCACGGCGTTCGAGCTCCCAAGGATGACTCAAGAAGTCGTCATACCGTGTGGGTCACGTGATCACCCCGACCTCTAGGGCGATTCGACCTCCATCGGACGGGAAGCACGATGAAATCTCCGGCAGGGCTAGGTGCTGATGCCTCTGAGGAGCAGGTCGGCGACCCCGTCAGACCAGCCGGGTCGAACCCGGCCGTGCTGCAGAGCCTCGCCGAGGTAGGCCCCGAGGGCCACGCCGGCGAGCGACTTCACCTCGATCCCATCCCTCAGTCGACCGCTGGCGACGTCGGCGTCGATTTGCACCTGTAGGGCCTCGAGCCGGCGCCGCAGGCGGGCACGCAGGGCCGTGCTGAACGCGGGGTCGGAGTCCGCGAGCACCGCAGCAATCGCACCTCGCCCAAGCTGCTCCTCGACGAGCTCTCGGACCTGGTCGAGCACCCACCGCAGCTTGTCCTCGACCGGAAGGTGCGCGGCGGGGAACGGTGCGTCGCCGAAGAGCTCCAGGGTGGCGGTGAGCAGGGCCGATCGATCCCGGAAGCGGCGGTAGATCGTCGTACGGGCCACTCCGGAGCGGGCCGCCACGGCGTCGATGTGGACGGCTTGAGGCCCGTTCTCTCGCAGCAGGAGCAGCGCCGCACGAGAGATGCGCTCGTCCACGGACGGGTCGCGCGGTCGGCCGGCCGACCTTGGCATACGCGGTCCTCTCGGGAATAAGAGCCTAGGTAATATCGCTACATACAGTGTAGCGATATTTTGAGCCTGCTACCAGAGATGGAGATCCTCATGACACCCAGCGACGTCCTCGTCCCCGGCGCCCTCGCGATCCTCTTCGTGGTCGCGTGGTTCGTCTTTGGCTTGATCTATCTGACCCTGCCTGACCGACCCAAAGGTCGTACCGGCACCCGCACCCGGGCACCTGGGACTGCCCGGTCGGAGACCTCACGCTGACGGCAACCGGGTGCCGCCACTGCACCCGGCGGCAACACCACCACGGAACTGAACGAACGAGCGGCGGAGCCAAGAGCTGCGCCGATGAACGGAAGGTTGACGAGGTGGTCGTCTACAACGAGCTGGTTGCCGTCTCGGCGGGAGCGGGACTTCTGGGATTTGCCTGGTTCCTCGCCCGACTCATCCGAGGCAAGCGCATCGACAGCGAGGGCTGGGCCGCGTTCTTCGGCGTCACCGGGCTGCTGCTGCTCGCGCTGGGTCTGCACACCACGGTGACGTGGCCCTTCGGCGGCGACGGGTTCGAGTACGCGAACGTCGCGTTCGGCCAGCCGGCCGCGGGTTTCGGCACCTTGCTGCTGTTCGCCGCCGTCTACCTGTGGCGTCACCGAGCCCTGTTCGCCGCTGAGCCGGATGAGGCGAACGCGACCGCACGTGCGGCCTTGAAGCCGATCTCGGTCTTCGTCGGCGCCCTCGGGTTGGCCATGGGCGTCCTGGCCATCACGTTCGTGCGGTTCCAGCTCGGCGCCGCGCCAGTGGAGGAGCCCATCAGTGGCCGCTTCGGCCATCTGCCCATCCTGGAGGCGCTGTTCCTCGGCGGCATGTGGAACGTGGTCGCGGTCGGCGCCCTGCTCTTCGCGATCGCGCAGCTCCTGGACCGGCCGTCGTTGCTGCCGTGGGCCGTTCGGGCCTGGGTCGTCGGCGGCGCCGTCTTCCTGCTCTTCGGGGCGATGAACTACTACACGCACATCGGGATGTACATCAACATCGCGCACGGCACCATGCACCTGTGGTGACCTGCCGACCTTGGGCGGCCACTCGGACGAGCTGAGGGCCTGAGGACCTGGCGCCGCGTCGCGCGCGGGGATGCGCCACTCCGTGTCATTCCGCGGGTGCGCCCGGGGGAACCGGCACGTTGAGGTCGAAGCGGATCCCGATCAGGCGGACGGCGAAGCACGCCAGGCCGGCAGCCAACGCCGGGATCCAGCCATGCAGGCCGATCTCGAGGCTTAGCACGGTGATCGAGGCGCCGATCAGGGCCGGGACGGCATAGAGGCCGCTCCGCAAGACCGTCGGGACCCGGCCGATCAGCACATCGCGGATCGTGCCGCCCCCGACTGCGGTGACTGCGCCCAGGATGACGGCGGGAAGGGGTCCGAGGCCGGCGTCCATGGCCTTGGTGGCTCCCGTGATGGCAAACAGGCTGAGGCCCACGGCGTCGAGCACCTCGATCGGGAAGCTCAGCCGGTCGAGCTTGCGTCCCCACCCGAAGGCGATGAGGGCACCGGCGCCGGCGACCGCCAGATAGCGCCAGTCACGGAACGTCGCTGGGGGCAAGGACGCGATGATGACGTCGCGAATGATGCCGCCGCCCACGGCCGTGATCATGCCGAGCGTCAGCACCCCGACCAGATCCAGCCGCGCCGCGCGAAGGGCGGTGAGCGCTCCGTTGAGGGCGAAGACGGCGGTGCCTGCGAGGTCGAGGAGGAGCAGGCCAGTCGTCGCGGTCACCCCGGGTGCTCCTGGGGATCCAGGCTCGCCATGCCGACACGGTACGCCCGGTGCTGGCTTCTGCCGTCGGACGGACCGGCCGCTCACCGGAGCGGTTGAGACTCGAAGCCAAGTCACAGTCTTCGTGGCTACGGTCATCTCGCCGTGGCACCGTCTTGTCGAATCCACGAAGGGTGACGCCGATGACATCTGCCGACGACGTGCTGGCCGGGCTGCACGACACGCGAGGCTGGCGGGAGGACTTCTACCTCGACCTGCACGCCCATCCGGAGCTGAGCGGCCAGGAGTCGCGGACCTCCGCCGCCTGCGCCGAACGACTCGGCGAGTGGGGCTTCGAGGTCCACCGGCTCGGTGGTGGTGTCGTCGGTGTCCTGGCGAACGGCCAGGGCAGCACGGTTCTGTGCCGCGCCGACATGGACGCACTGCCGGTGCAGGAGCTGACAGGCCTGCCGTACGCGTCCACCGCCACGGCCACCGACGCGACGGGCGCGACGGTAGGGCTCTCACACGCCTGCGGGCATGACGTGCATGTCACCTGCCTGCTCGGTGCCGCCCAGCTACTCGCGGATCGACGCGAGCAGTGGCACGGCACCTTCGTCGCCCTGTTCCAGCCCGCCGAGGAGACGGCGTCCGGCGCCCGCGCCATGCTCGAGGACGGCTTGGCACAACGCATCCCGAGACCCGACGTCGCCTTCGCCCAGCACGTCCTGGGGCTGGAGGCAGGCACGATCGGCACGACCATCGGCCCGGTGATGTCAGCGGGCGACAGCATCAGAATCACCGTCTTCGGTCAGGGTTCGCACGGCTCGATGCCGCACCTGAGCGTCGACCCCGTCGTGCTCGCGGCATCCATCGTGATCAGGCTGCAGACCATCGTGGCCCGGGAGACCAAGCCCGGAGAGTTCGCCGTCGTGACGGTCGGAAGCAGCGCCGCCGGCACCAAGAGCAACATCATCGCCGACCGCGCAGTGCTCCTGCTCAACGTTCGCACGTACGACAACGACATCCGTCGCCAAGTGCTTAGCGCCATCGAGCGCATCGTGCAGGCGGAGTGCGACGCCGCTAGGTCACCGCAGCCACCAACGTTCGAGTACTACGACCAGTACCCCCTCACGAGCAACGACAGCGAGGTGGGGGCGCGGGTGCGCAGCGCCTTCCAGCAACACTTCGCCGACCACATGGTCGACCTCGGACGGGTCACCGCCAGCGAGGACTTCAGCCGGATCCCAGACGCCCTCGGGACGCCATACTTCTACTGGGGCGTCGGAGGATTCGCCCCAGGCACCACCGCGCCGCCCAACCACTCCCCCTACTTCGCACCGCTGGTCCAGCCCACGCTCGACACGGGCACGTCGGCGCTCGTCGTCGCAGCGCTCGAATACCTCGCCCACGGCCGCGACTCCGTCGCCGTCCCAATCGCATGAACGACCGGATCTGCCGCTGTCGGGCAAGGCGTAGGTCCGGCCCTTGGTCCCGTTGTGGGTGCTGGCCCGCTTCTGATCAGACATGAACGCGGGCCTGGCCACATTGCTGCCGACGGTGCTAGTCGACACCTTCTGGGGGCGGCGCGGGCGCTTTTAGCCACCAACATGTTGATATGTAGTTATTGGCCGACGGCTTGCCGTAGCAGCGCCGTGTCTGCGAACTGCTCGAAGTGCGTCGCCTTACCGTCGCGCACAGTCCACAGGTGGGCGAACCGGGCGTTGAGCGCTCCGCTCGCACCCTGACCGCTGTAACTGCCGACGGCAAGCACTCGACCCTCACCCGCTTGAAGGATCTCCTGCGGCGTCGCCGTGAAGTCCTGTACTAGCTGCATCAGAGGACTGAAGACACCGTCCAGGATCGCCTTGGCCCCGGTGTACACGCCGCCCTGGGGGCCGCCCTCGGCCTCGTGCCACTCCGTGTCTTGCAGCAACTGCAGGACTAAGTCCATGTCGCCACGACCGAAGGCCTCGTAACCGGCGCGGACCAGCTCGGTATCGCTCTCGTTCATCGCAGCCCTTTCGGTTCCCCGCGGCCCGAATCTCATGTTCCGACCCTTTCGATCCTGGCATGGACTCCGGATCGCCGAGGCTGTTTGGCGGAGCAGCCGGACCAAGCACCAACGAGTTTGCCTGTGATGGAGAAGCCGGCCCGCTCGTTGCGCAGGACCGCCACACGATGGTCGACCTGAGCGCGACGGGCCCCGACCCGGCCCCAGCCCCCCGGGGCAAACGGGCCAGTCCCCCTCAGAGCGCCCCGTCGGGGATCGGAGCCGGGTTTCCTCGGCCCGCGGAACAGCGACGCGGGGTCATGCCGAGCGTAGAAGGCCTAAGACCGGGCGGTCCAACGCGCTGTTCGAAACTCCTGGGGGTATCCGCCACGAAGCCCCCATGCCGGTGAAGCCGCCAGCCCCTCACAGGTGCGTCCTACCACCGCTGGCCGGGGTGACGTCCGACCATGCCGCGGTGAGGGTGGTCGTGCAGAGAGAGCGGACGTCAGGATCGCAACCCCGGCTGTGTGGTTCCAGATCTTGGTCGGGGTGGAGGGTACCCGAGCCGTTCGAGCCGTCAACCGCTCCGGCAGTAGCCGCGAGCGGCAACCATGTCTACCTACTGGCGCCAGCCATGGACTCTGCCGCGTCCACAGTTGTATGCGCGTACTGAAGCGCGCACGGCACCGGAGATCGCCACCCCGAGAAGGGGCTGAGGGCGCACCCATGAGCCTTCAAGTGAGTCTGCTACCGCGGGACTGACCGACGCGCGTTGCGCCGCCCACATCGGACCGGCGGCGGGCGATAGGGCGCCCGGAATCAACCCGCTATCGCCCGTGGCCGTTCCATGGTGGGCGCACCCCCGACGATGACCCGCACAAAGCTCGGCCAAGTCATGTGCATCGCCGCCGGGGCGACGTCGGTGATCTCTACAGCGTCGGCGTGCCTCGCCGGATTTGTCCGACGGCGACGCCAGCAGGCCCAAGCGAGCCGGTTGAGACACGCCGCCAACCGGCCGTCCCGGTACCCGCCGCCGGATCCCAGCTGGTGGCCGCAGCTGCTGTGGCCCGGCGCGCTGCCCACCCCCGGTGGAGGAATTTGAACGTCCGCTCTTGCCGCGATCCGCTCGAGTCAGACCTGCCTCACTTCGCCGCGTTGGCGGCGGCCCCTGCTCGTCCGACTCTGGCGCCGGTGGCGTGCCTCCCCAACACCGACTGAAGGACGGGGCACCTGAGGAGC
>DASYGI010000010.1:0-3668 GCA_035999925.1 Pedococcus sp. | reverse complement strand
GAAGGAGCGACACCGGCCGGTTCCGTTGTGGTTTCACACCTTCGCGCTGGGGCACGGGATCTACACGCCGGGCCTGGCCCGGGACCACGTCTACCGTCTTCCGGTGCTGGACGCGGAACGCTTCGCCGGGCGCAGCGTGCTTGACGTCGGCGTTCGACGGCTTCTACAGCTTCCTGGCCGAGCGGCGGGGCGCGCGTCGCGTGGTCGCGGTCGACAACGAGCAGTACGTCGACTGGGTTAAGGCCCGCTTCGACATCCCTCTGACCGGCGGTGCCGGGTTCCACGCGATGGCCGCCGTCCTCGACTCGATCGTCGACTACCGGCGGATGGACGCGCTCGACGTCGCGAGCCTGGGCGAACTCTTCGACCTGGTCCTGTGCTTCGGGATTCTGCATCGGGTGACCGACCCGATCGCGCTGCTGCGGGCGTTGGCCGACGTCCTGACCCCGGTGGGGGAGCTCATCATCGAGACCTACGGCTCTCACCTGCCAAGTGACACCCCGGCTGTCGAGGTCCACCAGCCTGGCGATGTCTATCAGCGCGACGACTTCGTCTACTGGGGTTTCCTCGCCGAGGGGCTGCGCCGGCTGGCCCGCATCGCCGGGCTGACCGATGTCGACATCATCGCCGCACCAGACATCGACGGCCATCCCCGGCTACTAGCCATCCTCCGATCCGGAGAACCCCCGGGTACATAGTCGGCAGACAGCGAGGTTCGACCACGCAAGTGGCGCCCACCATTGGACGAGAGACCGCCGCCGCCGTAGCCGAGAGTACGAGTCGTGGCTGGCCAACGTGGGACCCGGCACACGTCGCATGAACAGCAGGCCTGAGCGATCAATTCGTTGCACCCACTGCGTCCGTCCTGGCGCGCGACACAGTGGGCGAAGTGCAGCATCACCAGGACCACGTCTGACGGTCATTCCCGGAGGAGGCCCTCGAAGACGCGTTGGGTGGCCGCGCTGGGGGACACGCCGAGTTCGTCACGGAGTAGCGCCTGCAGGTCGGCGTAGACCTTCAATGCCTCGGCGACGTTGCCCTCGCGGGCGAGGGCTTGCATCAGGACTTGGTGTCCGCTCTCGTGGAGCGGGGCCAGCTGGACGAGACGTCGACCGCTGCGGACGGCGGCCGGAAGCTCGGTGCCACCACTGCCCAGGGCTGCCTGGGCGTACGCCTGCAGTGCGCGGAGCGCGACGTCCGCCAGCTGTCGGCGCTCGTCCTCGACCCATGGGGTGAACTCCCCGGGTAGAAAGTCCCGCTGGGTGATGAACAGCGCGACCTGCGCCGGCGCCCACGCGTGTTTCCAATGTTCGAGGGCGATCTGGGACTCGGCCGTGTGGACTGCGCTACGAGCCGCCTCGACGTCGACCAAGGCGGGGTTGGGCAGCCGGAGCCGCAGGCCCGACCGCCCTTCCAGAAGGCCTGCCCCCAGGACCTTGCGCAGTTTGGAGATGAGCGGGTTGAGCCCGGAGGGGTGCGCCAGCCCGTCCGCCCAGAGCGCCCGCTCGAGGTCATCGCGGTTGCTGAGCTGGTGTCGGTGGAGGACCAGGTACGCGAACAGCAGAACGCTCTGGTGGCCCGCGAGGCGGTCCTCGAGGCGTTGACCGTCCAGCTCGATCACCGGCGGCCCGCAGAGCTGAATCCTCGCCGGGATCGGCGACGCCAACGTCATGCCAACATTGTGGCAATACCGTCGGGGTACACCTTTGAGAGGAGGACGACGTGGCCAGGATCATCCGCTGCGAATGCGGGTTCGTGGCTCACGGCGACACCGACGAACTGGTGATCGTCGCGATCCGGAACCATATGCGCGCTGACCATCCCGACCTCCTGGACACAGTCCGTGACGAGGACCTGCTGGGCTGGATCCACATCGAGTAGGTCCGTGAAAGCTCTGGGTGATCAGCGTGAACGGTTCGCGAGCGACATCTGGCAACACCCACCTCGCGCCCGGCGGCGCGACAGACAGCCCGCTCCTCATCGACCCCGGCTGGCTACAGGACCACCTTGACGATGCTGGTGTACGCATCGTCCAGGTGGACGTGGCGGCCGCCCGCTTTGACCGGGCGCACATCCCGGGCGCGGTGCTCTGGAACATCTACACGGACCTGCGGAGACCGGACTTCCAGCTCGTCGAACGCTCAGCCATCGAAATTCTGGTCCAGGCCAGCGGCATCGATGCCGAGACCCTGGTGGTGTTCACCGGCTACGCCCCGGCTCTCGGGCTATGGCTCCTCCAGACTCACGGCCACCGGCACGTCGGGCTGCTGGACTGCGCCCTCGACACCTGGCAGGCCCAGGGCCGCCCGGTCACGAGCGAGACGCACCCCCCCGTCGCCACCGCATACCGGCTCGCCGAGGCGAACCCCGCCCTGAGGGCCCGACGTGAGGACATCGAGCGAGCGATCGAAGACCCAGGCACCGCCATCCTGGACGTACGATCCGAGGCGGAGTACCGCGGTGACCAGTTCTGGCCCTCCGGAGGGCAGCAGGCCGGCGGGCACACGGGGCACATCCCCACCGCCGACCACGTCCCGATCGACGAGCTCCTAGACGATCACGGCTCGTTCCGAGGAACAGCGGACCTGGTCCAAGCCCTGGAAGCGGCCGACCTGTCACGACCGGGTGCGCTCATCACCTACTGCACCATCGGCGCCCGGGCCGCGACCACCTGGTTCGTCCTGACCCACCTCCTCGGACGTCCCGACGTCCGCGTCTACGACGGATCGTGGGCCGAATGGGGAATGTGCGCGGCAAACCCCGTGGAACGCACATGACCGCTGATCCGGTCCGCAGCACCTTCGCACCACCAACCACAACCGACCACAGGAGGTCGCCATGTCACAACTGATCCGCATGAGCCTGGATGCCCCAGAGGAGACCCGCCCCTTCGAGAGCGGCACCGGCCAGCTCCAACTCGTCAACCTGGCGGAACACCCGGTCGGCCGGGCGACCTTCAGGCCCGGCTGGCGCTGGTCACAGCACGTCAAGCCGATCGCCGGCACCGACAGCTGCCAGGCCGCGCATCTTGGCTACTTCATCAACGGCCGGATGAAGGTCGTGATGGATGACGGTGAGGAAATCGAGTACGGCCCCGGCGACTTCGCCTCGATGGCTCCCGGCCACGACGCCTGGACGGTCGGTGAGCAGGACTGTGTCTTCATCGACTGGCAGGGCTTTGCCAACTACGCGAAGCGCACCACCTGAGTGAGGCTCCTCGAAGCAGCACGGCCGAGGAGGAAAGCCAGGACCAGCGATTGCATCGCCGCTATCGAGGGCTGCTGCAACTCCGGATGTCGCCAAAGAGGCTCGCCGGCCGGTGTGACGCGACTGCTTACTCCCGCTTCCTCATGCGGGGTCGCGCGGCGGGTTGGCTGAGCGCCGTCCGCCGACCGGCACCCTTGTAGGACGCTCGAGATGGCTGGCCGGCGTTGTCTGGTGGTGGTATCGGCGCCGACGTGCGGGAGGCCGGCGTCCCGGCCCTGAGGCCTTCACTGCGTGGCGGGGTGGGCGTGGATGGTGTCGACCACGACGCGGACGAACCAGTTTTCCCAGTGCTGGGGTGACCATCCGGCTTCGGCCAGGGTGAGCCACATCGCCCGGGAGCCCAGTGCCCAGACTTCGTCGACGAGGGCATCGGGTGGGGTCTTGTCCAGGACCAGGCGGCA
>DASYGI010000009.1:0-6350 GCA_035999925.1 Pedococcus sp. | reverse complement strand
AGCACACCGCGACCGAACTGCGCCGGCTTGCCGGTCACCGCAAGCTCGGTGGCGACTTCCGCCAGGGTCGAGCCGTCACCGGCGTCCGAGAGCTGGATCGTCACGGTGGCGCCGGCGGTCCCGTTGCCCCGCTTGTCCTTGCCCTTGGCCTCGATGACGGCCCGATGGGCGCCGTCGTCGCGCTCGACGAACGACCCGGCGCCGGCATACACCAGGGCGATCGGGCCGAGCTTGACCTTCACCGTGCCCGCGAAGCCGGCGTCGGTCACCTCGGTGACCGTGGCGCCCGGGAAGCAGCCGCCCACCCCCTCGAGGTCCATGAACGTTGCCCAGGTCCGCTCGACGGACGCAGGCACGGTGAAGGAGTGGTTCAGCTGCACCGTCTCAGCCTCCTGCCGCAGCCAGCACGGCGCGCCGGGTCAGCACCGTGGCGAGATGGCGCCGGTAGTCGGCATCGCCGTTGAGGTCAGACGGCGGGCTCGTGCCGTCGGCGGCGGCCGCACACGCCTGAGCGACAGCGGCCTCGGTGGCGGGCCCACCCACGAGCGCCCGCTCCACGGCGGTGGCGCGCAACGGGGTGGACCCCATGTTGGTCAGCCCGATGCCGGCCTCGGCGATGGTCCCATCCGCGATCCGCACGGTGGCCGCCACGGCGACGATCGACCACTGGTGCGAGACCCGGACGAACTTCTCGTAGCGTGATCCCCAGCCGGTGTGCTTGGGAACCCGCACTGCCGTGAGGAGCTCACCCTCGCCGACCGCCGTCTCGAACAGGTCCTGGAAGAACTCGTCCGCCGGCACGATGCGCTCTCCGCCAGGCCCGGTGATCACGAACCGGGCGTCCAGGGCGAGGGCCGGTGCGCCCACGTCACCGGCTGGATCGGCGTGCGCGAGGGCGCCCCCGACCGTGCCCCGATGGCGGATCTGCGGGTCGGCGACCTCCTGCACGGCCGCGGCCAGCACCCCTGCGTGGCGGCGGACCGCGTCGCTGGCGAGCAGCTCGGCATACGTGGTCATGGCACCGACCACGACCTCGTCGCCGTCCTCGGTGATCCCCCGCAGCTCCTCGACCCGCCCAAGGTCGACCAGCAGCCCAGGGGTGTTGAGGCGCATCCGCAGGATCGGCAACAGGCTCTGGCCACCGGCCAGCACCTTGGCATCCTCACCGCCGTCCGCCAAGGCGGTCAGCGCCTCGGACAGCGAGGTGGGTGCCACGTAGTCGAACGTCGAGGGGATCATCGCTGGGCTCCCGTCTCAGCGGAGCCGGTACTGGCCGAGCCGGGGGCACCCGAGCCTGCCGACTGAATGGCGCGCCAGACTCGCTCCGGGGTGCACGGCATCTGGATGTCGTTGACTCCGATGGGCCGTAGGGCGTCGACGATGGCGTTGACCACGGCAGGGGTGGACGCGATGCACCCGGCTTCCCCGACGCCTTTGGCGCCCAGGTCGTTCGTCGTCGACGGCGAGACCGTGGTGTCGTTGACGAACGAGATCGTGTCGGCCGAGGTCGGCAGCGTGTAGTCGACGAACGAACCCGACACCAGCGTGCCCTGCTCGTCGTAGACCGCCTCCTCCCACAAGGCCTGGGCCATGCCCTGGACGATGCCGCCGTGCAGCTGGCCCTCGACGATGAGCGGGTTCATGATGACGCCGACATCGTCGACCGAGACATAGCTGCGCACCGTCACCTGGCCGGTCTCGGTGTCGACCTCCACGGCACACAGATGCGTGCCGTGCGGGAACGAGAAGTCCACCGGGTCGTAGGTGGCGTCCGCGTCGATCGTGGGCTCGAGCCCGTCGGGCAGGTCGTGGCTGGTGAACGCCTCCCAGACGACCTCGGCCATCGCCTTGCCTCGGTCGGTCCCCTTCACCCGGAACACCCCGCCCGAGAACTCGATGTCGTCGACACTCGCCTCGAGCAGGTGCGCGGCCACCGGCCGGGCCTTCTCGATGACCTTGTCCGCCGCGAGGACCAGGGCCTGGCCTCCCACCACCAGCGAGCGCGAACCATAGGTGTCCAGACCACGGTTGGACACCTGCGTGTCGCCATGCAGCACCTCGATGTCCTCGAACGGCACCCCGAGCCTGTCGGCCACGATCTGGCTCCACACCGTCTCGTGGCCCTGGCCGTGCGGCGACGTCCCCGTCACCACCTCGACCTTGCCGGTAGGCAGCATCCGGATCGCGGCGTGCTCCCAGCCGCCAGCGGCATACCGAAGGGCTCCCAGCACCCGCGATGGGGCGAGTCCACACATCTCCGTGAAGGTCGACACCCCCAGGCCGAGCTGGACCGGGTTCTTCTCGTCGCGCCGCTGCTGCTGCTCGCGGCGCAGGCCGTCGTAGTCGAAGAGCTCCCGGGCCCGCGCGGTAGCCGCCTCGTAGTTGCCCGAGTCGTAGGTCATGCCCGCCACCGTGGTGAACGGGAACTCCTCGTGTCGGATCCAGTTCTGCTCCCTGATCGCCAACGGGTCGACCCCGACCTCGACAGCCAGCTCGTCCATGAGCCGTTCGATCGCGTACGTCGCCTCAGGACGCCCCGCACCTCGGTACGCGTCCGTCCAGGTCTTGTTGGTGAACACGTTGGTGCAGTTGAACTGGTATGCCGGGAACTTGTAGATCGCGTTGAACATGAAGGCCCCGAGGATCGGGATGCCAGAGGTCACCAGGCCCAGGTAGGCGCCCATGTCGGCGAGCAGGTCGACCTTCAGCCCGGTCACCATGCCGTCCTTGGTGGCGGCCAGGGTCAGCTGCTGCCACTGGTCGCGGCCGTGGTGGGCCGAGACGAGCGACTCGCTGCGGGTCTCGGTGTACTTCACCGGCTTGCCGGTATGCCGCGCCGCGAGGACCGCGATGACCTCCTCCGGGGTGTGCTGGAGCTTTCCCCCGAACCCACCTCCGACGTCAGGAGCGATGACCCGGATCTTGCTCTCGGGAATGCCCAGGACGAGCGCGGTGAAGATCCGCACGAAGTGCGGCACCTGGGTCGCCGAGTAGATGACGAGCTGCTCGCCGGTCGGGTCGCAGACCACCGAGCGGGGTTCCATGAAGGCCGGGATCAGCCGCTGCTGCCGGTACTCGCGCTCGATGAGGATGCCGTCGGCGCGTGCCTTTTCGATGGCCTCGTCGACGGAGCCGCCGGTGCCCGCGTTCGCCGAGTCGAACTGCCAGAACGCACTCTTGTTGGTACCCAGGTCCGGGTGGGCCAGCACCTCGTCGGCGGCTGACCTCTTGAGGTCCAGCGCGGCGGGGAGCTCGTCGTAGTCCACGTCGACGAGCTCGGCGGCATCACGTGCCTGCGCGGCGGTGCGCGCGACGACGACGGCGACGACCTCGCCGGCGAAGGCGACATGCTCCACGGCAATGGCCGGGTGCAGTGGCGCGACCTGGTCCTCGGTGATCGGCCAGGCATTGGCCATGCCGCCTTGGATGTCCTTGACGTCCTGCCCGGTGAGCACCGCGACAACCCCGGGCGCTGACTTGGCTGCGGCGACATCGATCCCCGTGATGCGGGCGTGGGCGAAGGGGCTGCGCACCATGGCGAGGTGCTGCATCCCGGGAAGCTGGATGTTGTCGGTCCAGCGGGTGCGACCGGTGAGTAGCCGCTGGTCCTCCTTGCGCAGCCGTCGGCTGCCGATCTCGGCGGGACGCTCCTGCGTGACAGTCATGACAGCCGGCTTTCCGCGGCCAGGGAGGGGCTCGGGTCCGACGACGCGGCCGCCTGCTGCACTGCCTTGACGATGTTGTGATAGCCCGTGCAGCGGCACAGGTTGCCCTCCAGCCCCAGCCGAATCTCCTCCTCGGAGGGGTGCGGGTTCTCGTTCAGGAGGTCGATCGCCTGCATGATCATCCCCGGCGTGCAGTAGCCACACTGCAGCGCGTGACACTCGTGGAAGGCCACCTGCATGGGGTGCAGCTCGCCGTCGCGAGCCAGCCCCTCGATCGTCGACACCTCGTGGCCGTCGGCCTGCACCGCCAGGACGTTGCACGACTTCACGCTGCGCCCGTCGAGATGCACGGTGCACGCACCGCAGTTGCTGGTATCGCATCCGACGACGGTCCCGGTCTTGCCCAGGGACTCCCGCAGGTAGTGGACGAGGAGCAGACGCGGCTCCACCTCGTCGGAATAGTCGACTCCGTCGACCTTGACCGTGATGCGGGCCATCGATCACTCCTTTGTGTCGGGTGCCTGGGAGACGGTCTGCCTCCTGCTGCCTGTCTTCTGCTAGGTGGTTCTCCTGCTCTGCGCCGCCACGTGGCCGTGGTGGTGGATCGGACCGTCCAGCTGGGCGAGCCGATCGCCCCGGCCGCCCCACTGCAGGGCGACGATCTCGGCGGCGATGCTGACGGCGGTCTCCTGCGGCGTGCGGGCGCCAAGATCCAGACCGATCGGGCTGCACAGCCGCGCCAGCTCGTCGAGGGTCACCCCGGCAGCCTCGAGCCGGCGGACCCGGTCCTCGTGCGTGCGTCGGGATCCCATCGCGCCGACATAGGCGACCTCGGGCAGCCGGAGGGCGATCTCGAGTACCGGGACGTCGAACTTGGGGTCGTGGGTGAGCACGCAGATCACCGTCCGCGCGTCGAGCCGGCCGGCGTCGCGCTCCGCTTCGAGATAGCGGTGCGGCCACTGGACGACGACCTCCTCGGCCGAGGGAAACCGGCTCGCGGTCGCGAAGACCGGTCGCGCGTCGCACACCGTCACTCTGTACCCCAGGAACGTCCCCATCTGTGCCACGGCGGCCGCGAAGTCGATCGCGCCGAAGACGAGCATGCGGGGTCGCGGTGCGAACGAGGACACGAAGACCCGCATGCCCTCGCCGCGTCGCTCGCCGTCGGGGCCGTAGGTGAGGGTGTCGGTGCGACCCGAGGCGAGAAGGCCTCGCGCGTCGTCGGTCACGGCGTCGTCGGCCCGGTTGCTGCCGAGGGACCCCGAGGGCCGTGACTCGTCGGCCTCGGGCCGGACCACGATCCGGCGGCCGACCCAGGTCACGTCGGGGTGTTCCACCACGGTGGCCACGGCGACCAGATGACCCGCGTCGATGTCGGCGGCGACCTCCTCGAGCTCCGGGAAGCTCTGCTGGCTGACCCGCTCGACGAACACGTCGAGGATGCCCCCACAGGTCAGGCCCACGGCATACGCGTCGTCGTCACTGACGCCGTAGCGCTGCAGGACCGGGCCGTCGCCGGCCACCACGCTCTGCGCCAGCTCGTACACCGCGCCTTCGACGCACCCGCCACTGACCGAGCCCACGACCTGGCCCCCGGGGCCCACGATCATCGCGGCGCCGGCCTGCCTCGGTGCCGATCGCCAGGTGGCCACTACTGTCCCGACGCCGACGCTCGCGCCCGCACGCCACCAGCGCAGCAGCTCAGGCATCACCTCACGCACGGGCGACCACCTCGAGAACCTCCTCGAAGGTCGCCATCGAGTGGCCCGCGACGAAGTCGTCGACGTGCGGAAGGGCAGCGAGGATCCCCTGCTGCACCGGCTCGTACCCGGGCTTGCCACGGTGGGGGTTCACCCACACGACACGGTGGGCGACCCGATGGAGCTGGCGCATCTGCTCGCCCAGGGCCTCGGGAGACTCGCGCTCCCAACCGTCGCTGAACAGCACGACGACCGCGCCACGCGCCATCCCGCGCCGTCCCCAACGGTCGAGGAAGACATGCAGCCCCTCGGCGAGCCGGGTGCCGCCCGACCAGTCGGGCACGGCCGCACCGCACGCGACGAGGGCGCGTTCGGGATCGCGCTGCCGCAACGGTCGGGTGACGTGCGTGAGCCGGGTCCCGAGAGTGAACACCTCGACCGGGTGCCCGCTCGCGGAGTACACGTGCGCCAGACGCAGCAGGGCGTCCGCGTAGCCGCTCATCGAGCCGGACACGTCGACCAACAACACCACCCGCCGCGCGCGAGTTCCCCTGCGCCGCCACGAGATCGGTCCGGGCTCCCCCAAGTGCCTCAGCTGGGTGCGCAAGGTCTGGCGCGCGTCGAGACTCCCCCGGGAGGCCGACGTATGCCGGTGCGCGCGGCGCCGGGGAGCCTCCGGGCGAAGGTCGGCGAACAGTGTCACCAGCCGAGCCCGCTCGCTGGGGCTCAGCGCGGCCACATCCCGGTGCCGCAGCACCTCGACGGGGCTGGCCTCGGCCCGCGCCTCGTCGGACTGGTCCTGACCGTCGGCAGCGCCGTGGGTCTCCAACGGGGCCTGCGGGACTGAACGAGTGGGGTCCCGACGCGGCTGGGTCCCGGCGCGGTCGAGCCCGAACCACGCGGCATACACCTGGTCGTAACGCTCGAGGTCTGCGGGGGAGGCACACAGGGTGGCGCGACCCGCCCAGTAGGTCCCGGCCTCGTC
>DASYGI010000008.1:0-6075 GCA_035999925.1 Pedococcus sp. | reverse complement strand
CGGGGTCAGCATCAGGGTGTCGCTCATACCTCGACGCTAGAACCCGCCACCGACAACCGCCTCGGCCAGGCGTCGCGCCACCGCAGGGTCGCGTTCGCGGAGCAGCCCTACCGCGAACAGCAGGTATGCCGCGTCCGTGACGAGGTCGGCCTGGCGAGGCACCCGCCACCCCCCGGCATGGTCCTCGACCACCGCGCCGAGCACCTCGGCGCGGCCCGAGGGACAGGCATGCCGCAGCACGCCCCCGGAGCCGACGACCAGGCGGACATCTGACAGCGGCCTCGGGCTCGCGCCGGGTCCTCCGGGCCGAGCATGCCGGCGGACCGCGACGACGGCCGCCGCTCGGGCCAGGGCCAGCTCGGCGGTCCGCTCGACGTCGTCCGTCGGGAGGTGAGCCGGGCGGGCCGCCACCTTCGCGGCATACGCCTCGGTCCGCTCGGGGAGGGGCACACGCTCGCGCCGGGCGGCCTCGACGATGCCCTCGGCATTCCACCGCATCCCCAGGTCTGCCTCGACCGTGCGCGACTGCCACAGGGGAGCGACGATCTCCTTGCCCAGACCGGCGTCCTCACCCTGCGGGCGCAACGCGGAGTAGACGTCGGTCGTGGCCCCGCCGATGTCGATCACGAGCACGTCTGAGTCGAGCGTCCGCGCCAGCACCTGCACCCCGTCGAGGACGGCATCAGGGGTCGGCGCCTGGACCAGCCGGGCGAACTCCGGGCCCCGCGACAGACCCTTTCCCCCGATGACATGCTCGAGAAAGGCGCGTCGCAGCGCGGCACGTGCCGGTTCGGGGGCGACGACTCCGATAGCGGGGAGCACGTTGTCGGTGAGCGTGAAGTGACGCCCCGTCGAGGCGAGCAGCTCGCTCACCTCCTGCGCGGCAGTCACGTTGCCGGCCACCACCACGGGCGCGGCCAGGCGGCTCTTCGCGATCCGGGATGCGTTGTGCTGCAACACGTCGGCGTTACCGCCGTCGGTGCCGCCGACGAGGAGCACGAGGTCGGGGCGGCTGCCGCGCAGCGCCGCGACATCGGTGCCTGACATGGGTCCGCTGGCCACGTGGACGACCCGCGCCCCCGCGCTGAGTCCGACTCGATGCCCCGCCTCGGCGGTCACCTCGCGCTCGTAGCCGACCACGGCCAGCCGCAGCCCGCCCCCGGCACTGGAACAGGCGAGCACCTCGCCCGGGGGGCCATGGACGGCGAGCTCCGCGCGCAGCTGCCGATAGCCGTCCATGACGTCGCTGCCGTCGCTGCCGTCGCTGCCGTCGCCGCCGATCGTCGTCGGGGTGGCCGCGGTGGCCAGCAGCTCGCCGTCCTCACCGACCAGCGCCGCCTTGGTGAATGTCGACCCGAAGTCGACGCAGAGGAACCTCGTCACCAGCAGACCGGACTCGCCGGACTCACGGTAGGCACAGGGCTCCAGTGGGCACCGTGCTCACTGGGCTCACAGGGCTCACAGGGGCTCACAGGGGCTCAGCCGAGCCGGTCCAGCGCCTGACGGAGGTCTGCGATGAGGTCCTCGACGTCCTCGATACCCACCGAGAGCCGGACCAGGTCGGCCGGAACCTCGAGCTCTGTCCCGGCAACCGACGCATGCGTCATCCGGGCCGGATGCTCGATCAGCGACTCGACACCGCCCAGGCTCTCGCCGAGCGTCCACAGCTGGGTCTCGCCGCATACCTTGACCGCGACGTCCTCACCGGCCTTGAGCTGGAACGAGATCATCCCACCGAACCGCCTCATCTGGCGCTTGGCCACCTCGTGGCCCGGGTGGCTTGCCAGACCGGGGTAGTGCACGGCGCTCACCGCGGGGTGGGCCGACAGGAACTCCACGACGCGCTCGGCGTTGTCGCTGTGCCGCTCCATCCGGATCGCCAGCGTCTTCAGGCCGCGAAGGACCAGCCAGGCGTCCATCGGCCCAGCCACGGCACCCATCGAGTTCTGGTGGAAGGCCACCCGGTCGGCGGCGTCCTCGAAGCCGGGGACGGTGATGTCGCGGCCGACGACCACGGCGCCGCCGACCACATCGGAGTGGCCGCCGCAGTACTTGGTGGTCGAGTGGGTGACGATGTCGGCGCCGAGGCTCAACGGCTGCTGGAGGTACGGCGAGGCGAACGTGTTGTCGACGACGAGCAGCGCACCGGCCTCGTGGGCGACGTCGGCCAGCGCCGCGATGTCGGCGATGCCGAGCAGCGGGTTGGTGGGCGTCTCGACCCACACGATCTTGGTCTGGCCGGGTCGCACCGCCGCGCGGACCGACTCGGGGTCCGCCATCGTGGCGATCGTGTGCTCGACGCCCCAAGTCGTCAGGACCGTGTTGAAGAGCCGGTAGGTGCCGCCGTAGGCGTCGCTCGGCACGACAACGTGGTCGCCGGGCTTGAGCAGGGCGCGCAGCACAGTGTCCTGGCCCGCGAGCCCCGAGGAGAACGCGAAGCCGCGCTCCCCGCCCTCCAGGGCCGCGAAGCACTCCTCCAGCGCCGTCCGGGTCGGGTTGGCCGAACGGCTGTACTCGTAGCCACCGCGAAAGCCGCCGATGCCGTCCTGCTTGTAGGTGGAGACCTGGAAGATCGGGGTGATGACCGCTCCGGTGCCCAGGTCCGGCTCCTGGCCGGCGTGGATCGCACGCGTCGAGAAGCCGGAGGTGTCGGGGGTGCCGCTCTGCTCGCTCATGCCGGCAAGGCTAACGCCCGCCGCCTCGGGCCCGGCCCCGGCTCCGGCGCCGCCCGAGGCGCGCCTCAGACCACCTTCTGCCACTCGCGCAGAAAGCCGTCTCGGAGGTAGCCGAGCTGCTCGTTGACCGCCAGCATGTGCCGGTTCTCCTCGGCGTTCCACGTTCGCACGACCTCGGTCCCCGGGCTCACCTGCATCAGCGCGAGGGTGTTGGCGGCCTTGAGCCGCAGCCCCAGTCGATGCCCTCGGTGCTCCCGCAGCACCAGGGTGTCGTGCTGGTACGCCACTCTCGGCGCGTCCGCCGACACCTGGACGTGCGTATGGCCGACCAGCCGGCCATCGCTCTCGTCGACCGCGAACGTCTCGACGAAACGCCGCCCCATGGCTGCGATGCGCTCATACTCCTCACGCACCCGCTGTTCGTCCCACCGCTCCTCCTCGAGCTGGAGGTCCCCGAGCGGGGCGTCCGTGCTCATCCGTCGGCTCAGCTCGGCACGGCCCGTCAGCCACCCGTCCGGTATGCCGTCCCAGCAGGTCCGCAGTACGTACCGTTCCGCTGGGTCCCAAGCGCTCCATTGCTCAAGGACAGCGGCGTCCGCCGGGAGCGACAGGGTGCTGCGCACCATCGTCTGGGCGGCGGCATACCCCTTGGTGGCCGCGAAGCCCTCGCCGCTCTCGTCGCTCTCGTTCCTCGCCCACTGCGTCTCGGCCATGAACACGCTGCGGCCATGGCGCAGCGCCTCCTGCTCCCCCAGTGCCAACAGGGCCGAGCCCAGGCCCTGCCGCCGATGTTGGGGGTCCACCGCCAGGTTGACCATCGCCAGCCGGGGGTTGTCGCGCAGCAGCAGGACCAGCTGGACGGCCCCCACCACCTGTCCGTCGTCGACCGCCGCCCAGGCGAGGCGAAGTCGCTCGGGACTGCGAAAGAGCTCACGCAGCTGGTCGGCCGACCACTGCGAGTGGTCCTCACCGAAGTGCTCCCGGCCAGCGAGGACGTACATCTGCGCCCACTGGTCGAACAGGTCGCGCTGAGCGCCGTCGGGAGAGTTGATGCGCACGATCGGGACCATGCGTTCCACCCTCCCGGACCGGCGTGCCGGCGGCAACGAGTTTTCCTCCGAGGGTCACGGGTGCCGACCTGCCGGAACAGGGGATGCGGCGCCCGCGTTGGACAGACCGTGATATTCGGATCGCGCGCAAAGACCACATTGCCCTCGTCGGAGAACGCCCTGCGCGGACGCCCGGAGCGGCCGTTCCAGATTTCCCGGGACCACCAGGTCCTGCACACCCCGATGGAAGGCCCCTGGCCGGACGGCACCGAGGTCCTCTATGTCGCGATGGGCTGCTTCTGGGGTGCCGAGCGAATCTTCTGGCGGCAGCCTGGCGTCGTGACGACGGCGGCCGGCTACATGGGTGGCCTCACCCCGAACCCCACCTACGAGGAGACCTGCACGGGACTGACGGGCCACGCCGAGACGGTGCTGGTGGCCTACAACCCGCAGGAGACCTCACCCGAGCTGCTGCTCAAGGAGTTCTGGGAGAACCACGACCCCACCCAGGGGAACCGACAGGGCAACGACGTGGGGACGGCGTACCGGTCCGCCGTGTACTGGACCACCGAGGGGCAGCGGCTGGCCGCCGAGGCGACGCGTGAAGCCTTCCAGAAGGTGTTGGCTGACAACGGTTTTGGCACCATCACCACCGAGCTTCGCGCCGCCGCGCAGGCGGGTCCGTTCTACTACGCCGAGGACTACCACCAGCAGTACCTGTTCAAGAACCCCGGCGGCTACTGCAACCACGGACCCAACGGCATGACCTGCCCGGTCGGTCTGGTCCGTCAGGACCAGCTGCCCTCCCAGCAGAGCGTGCTCGACGCAGAGTCCACCACCGACTGACCGTGCGAATCCGCGACGCAGAGGCGGGCGACCTCGAGTCGTTCGCGCCGATCTTCCGGAAGATCGTCGACGACGGGGAGACCTACGCCTACCCAGAGGGGCTGACCGACAGCCAGATCCGCGACCTCTGGTTCGAACGCCCTCCTGGCCGCACGGTCGTGGCGGTCGACGAAGCGGGTGCGCTTGTCGGCAGCGCCAAGATGGGTCCGAACCGTCCGGGCAGGGGCTCGCACATCGCGACGGCCAGCTTCATGGTTGGGCCGACCGCGCGGGGCCTGGGTGTCGGTCGCCGGCTCGCCGAGGACATGGTGCAGTGGGCACGCGAGCAGGGATATGCGGCCGTGCAGTTCAATGCCGTCGTAGAGACAAATACCGGCGCGGTGCGGCTCTGGCAGGACCTGGGCTTCACGATCATCGGCACAGTCCCAGCAGCCTTCGACTCCCGACGTCACGGCAAGGTCGGGCTGCACGTGATGCTGCTGCCGCTCTAGGCGCCCCCACCGGGAGGATGGCTCAGGCCCGGCCTCCCCGCGCGTCCCGCCGCATCGGCGACCCCTCGCCCCACCGCCACGGCCGCCCGCTCCAACGGGGTCCGGGCCGCTCCGGACATCGCCGGGGGCAGCACCACGACTGGGCATTTCGCGGCATACACGAGCCGTTGGGCGAAGCCCGGCCCCGACGAGAGGTCGAGCCGCCGCGGGGCGTCGACGACGAGCAGGTCGGCGTCCTCGGACGCTCTGACCAGCGCGCGCCGGCGGCCACCCTCGACCAGGCGCACCTGCGCCCCGTGAGTACCCCCGAGCACCTCCGCGACGTCCGCGCGCAACGCGGCCAGCTCGGCTGCCTCGGCCGCCTCGGCGTCCTCGAGAAGCGGGGAGGGGGTGACCCGCGAGCCCGTCTGGGGCGGGGTGGGGCGCCACGCGCGGACCGCGACCACGCGACCACCGCGCAGAGCGGCCAGCTCGGCCGCCCAGTGCAACGCGGCGGGCGACTTCGAGGTGGCACTGACCCCCACCACGATCGTGTAGGGAGTGTCGGCGTCGATCATGACCGCCCTCCTAAGCCCGCGCCGGCTCGAGCGGCGGTTCGCCCACCCGGCTCAGCGGATCGGCGATGTCCTCCAGGCCCTTGCCCTCGGCGTCCACGCCGATGGCGACCGCGACGACACCGCCGACGATCATGATGGCCGAGGCCAGGACGTAGCCCCAGAACAGCGGAGTGCGTTCCGTGCCCTTGCCGACGAGGGCCCCGAACAGCACCGGTCCCAGGGCGCCGACGACCTGACCGATGGCGAAGAAGTAGGAGATCGCCTGCCCGCGCACCTCCAGCGGGAAGATCTCGCTGACCGTGAGGTATGCCGCGGATGCCCCGGCCGAGGCGAAGAAGAACGACACACACCAGAAGATCGTGTGGGTGGTGGCGTTGAGCGAGCCCTGCTTGAACAGGAACGCCGAGACCAGCAGGACCAGCCCGGCCAGCAAGTACGTCGTGAAGATCATCTTGCG
>DASYGI010000007.1:0-2807 GCA_035999925.1 Pedococcus sp. | reverse complement strand
ATACACAAAGCCGGTGTCGCCTTCGGCGCACGACACGGTGACCTCACGGCCGTCGGCGAGCTCAGTGGTGGCGTTCCCGGCGCCGACGACGGCGGGGATGCCGAGCTCACGGGCGATGATCGCGGCGTGGCAGGTGCGTCCTCCCCGGTTGGTCACGATCGCGCTGGCGCGCTTCATGATCGGCTCCCAGTCCGGGTCGGTCATGTCGGCGACCAGGACCTCGCCAGGGCGGAAGTCGCGCATCTGGTCGGCCGACGCCAGCACCCGCACCGGGCCGGCGCCGACCTTCTGGCCGATGGCGCGCCCCTCCACCAACAACGGCCCGCTCCCGGTGATCCGGTATCGGGAGACCGTGGTCGCGGACTGGCGGGACTTCACCGTCTCCGGACGCGCCTGGAGGACATACAGCTGGCCGTCCAGACCGTCACGACCCCACTCGATGTCCATCGGGCGGCCGTAGTGGTCCTCGATGACCAGCGCGTGCCGGGCCAGCTCCTCGACCTCGGCGTCGGTCAGGCTCAGCAGCCGCTGCTGCGCCGGGTCGACGTCGACGAACTCGGTCGTCTTCCCCACCGCGGCGTCGGAGGTGTAGACCATCTTGGTCGCCTTGCCGCCCACGCCCCGCTTGAGGATCGCGGGACGCCCGGCGCGCAGGCCCGGCTTGTAGACATAGAACTCGTCGGGGTTCACGGCCCCCTGCACGACTGCCTCTCCGAGCCCGTAGGACGAGGTGATGAACACCGCGTCGTCGAAGCCCGACTCGGTGTCCATCGTGAACATCACGCCCGAGGCCCCGATGTCCGAGCGGACCATCCGCTGCACCCCGGCCGACAACGCCACCGTCTCGTGCTCGAAGCCGTGGTGCACCCGGTAGGCGATCGCCCGGTCGTTGTACAGCGACGCGAAGACCTCCTTGATCGCCTGCAGCACCGCGTCGATCCCGTGGATGTTCAGGAAGGTCTCCTGCTGACCCGCGAACGACGCGTCCGGCAGGTCCTCCGCCGTGGCACTGGACCGCACCGCGAAGGTCGCCTCGGGGTTGTCGGCCACCAGCTGGTCGTAGGCCGCCCGGATATCGGCCTCGATGTCGGCCGGCAGCGGCTGGTTCACGATCGTCGCCCGCACTCGCTGGCCCACCTCGGCGAGCTGCATGACGTCCTCGGTGTCGAGCTGAGCCATCTCGCCGACGATGGTCTCGGCCAGACCCGACTGCGCGATGAACGCCCGGTACGCATCGGCGGTCGTCGCGAACCCGTCCGGCACCCGCACCCCCGCCGAGGCCAGGTTGCTGACCATCTCCCCCAAGGAGGCGTTCTTGCCACCGACCTGGTCGAGGTCCTTCATCCCCAGGGTGGAGAACCACAGCACGTTGCTCATGTCCGACTTCTTTCGACAGGGGTTCGGGAACCGAGAGTCTGGAGGATCTGGGTGGACATCTCCTCCACCGACCTCGTGGTGGAGTTGATGACCGGTATGCCGTTGGCACGATAGAGCGCGTCCGCGCGGCGCAGCTCACGGGTGCACTGCTCCAGCGAGGCGTAGGTCGAGTTCGGGCGACGCTGCTGGCGCACCTCGCTCAGCCGGGCGGGGGTGGCGAGCAGGCCGAAGCAGCGGTCTCCCAGCTCCGCGATGGGCCGCGGCAGGTGGGTGCTCTCGAGGTCCTCGTCGAGCAGTGGGTAGTTCGCTACGAAGAGCCCGTGCTGCAGCGCGAGGTACATCGTCGTTGGGGTCTTGCCGCAGCGGGACGGCGCGACCAGGATCACCTCGGCGCGGTCCAACGCCCGCAGGCTCTGGCCGTCGTCGTGCTCGATCGCGTACTCGATGGCCTGCATCCGGGTGTTGTACCGCTTGACGTCCCCCACCCCGTGCAGCCGGGCTGCCACCCGTGCTCCCGAGACGCCCAAGATCGACTCGACCCGCTCCATGTGCATCTCGAAGAAGTCGATGATCGGGCACTTCGAGGTCCGCAGGACCTCCCGGACCTCCTCGGTCGCCGCCGTCGTGAACGCCAGCGGGGTCACCGGTCCATCCATCGCGGCATCGAGAACCGCCACGACCTTGCGGGCCTCGTCCGCCGAGGTGATGAAGGGGATCAGCCTGCGCTCGAACACCAGGTTCGGGAACTGGATCAGCAGGGCGTTCCCCATGGTCTCGGCACTGATGCCCGTGCTGTCGGAAAGGAAGAAGACGGGGACCGGTGGAGCGTGCACGCCCTTCCTCCTTCTCGTATCACGACCTCGAAGTCGGATCACCACGCCACAGCAGGCGAACCGCGCCTGCAGCAGCCAGACCAACGTACCGGGGCCAGAGTAGAGGTGCCGCCTCCCGCAGTCTGCGTATGGTGCGCTCCTTCCCTCGGGGGATGGTTCCTCCCAGCCCCGCAGCGACACTGGGAACCTGCACCCGCAGGACGGAAGGAAGGTGTGATGACTCCCTCATCCACCCCACGACGCGTGGTCGCGTTGGTCACCGGCATCCTCACCGCGGGCCTGGGCCTCGCGGCACTCCCGGTCGGCGCCGCAGCAGGCGCCAGCCCCTACCTCTATGTCGGCGGCACCGGATGCTCCGACACCGGAGCTGGCACCGTCACCGTGCCCTTCTGCACGATCGCCAAGGCCGCGAAGGTCGCCGTCGCCGGCCAGACCGTGCTCGTCTCGTCGGGGACCTACACCGACGAGGTGTTCCCGTGGCATGCCGGCACCTCCAGCTCCCCGATCACCTTCCAGCCTGCGGCCGGCGCCTCCGTGACGATCTCCGGACCCAAGCACGGCTTCACGATCTCCAACGAGAGCTGGATCACCGTCTCG
>DASYGI010000006.1:0-5793 GCA_035999925.1 Pedococcus sp. | reverse complement strand
GAGGCCGGCGTTGGTCGCGGCCATGGCGCGTCAGGCCGGTCGCCCACTGCTGGCCGTGACCGCCACGACGCGCGAGGCCGAGGACCTCGTCAGCGCGCTCGGGTGCTTCCTGGACCCCGACCGCGTGGCCGACCTCCCAGCCTGGGAGACGCTGCCCCACGAGCGGCTGAGCCCGCGCAGCGACACCGTCGGCAAGCGGCTCGCCGTGCTGCGCCGGCTGGCCCATCCCGACCCCACCGACGCCAGCTTCGGCCCGCTCGACGTGGTGGTGGCTCCCGTGCGCGCGGTGCTCCAGCCGGTGGCCAAGGGCCTCGGGGACCTCAAGCCGGTCGCCCTCAAGGCCGGTGACGAGGCGCCCCTCGAGCAGGTGGTCGAGGACCTCGTCGCGGCGGCATACGGCCGCACCGACCTGGTCGAGCGGCGCGGCGAGTTCGCCGTCCGCGGTGGCATCCTCGACGTCTTCCCGCCCACCGAGGACCACCCCCTGCGGGTGGAGTTCTGGGGCGACACGGTCGAGGAGATCCGCTGGTTCAAGGTCGCCGACCAGCGCAGCCTCGAGGTCGCCGAGCACGGGCTGTGGGCGCCGCCCTGCCGTGAGGTGCTGCTCACCGAGACGGTTCGGGAGCGCGCCCGCGCCCTGATGGACCAGCTGCCGGGCGCGGTCGACCTGCTCGGCAAGCTCGCCGAGGGCATCGCCGTCGAGGGCATGGAGTCCCTGGCGCCCGCGCTCGTCGACGGCATGGAGAGCGTCCTCGACACGCTGCGTGACGGCACGGCCGTCGTGGTCTGCGACCCCGAGCGGGTGCGCACGCGAGCCCACGACCTCGTCGCCACCACCCAGGAGTTCCTCGAGGCCGGGTGGGCCAACGCCGCGGCCGGCAACGCCGTCCCCATCGACCTGCAGGGCATCCTCGGCACCGCCTCGTTCTGGAGCCTGGCAGACCTGCGGGCCCACGCCCGCGACTCCGGTATGCCGTGGTGGGACCTCAGCCCCTTCGTCGCCGACGAGGAGCTCGCGGACGACGACGCAGCGGTCGTCAACACCGGGCTCGAGGAGGCGCCGCGCTACCGGGGCAGCACTCCCGATGCCGTCGCCGACCTGCAGCGGTGGGTGACCGACGGCTGGCGGGTCGTCGTCGTCACGGAGGGTCCCGGTCTTGCCCGGCGCGTCGCCGAGGTGCTGGCCGGCGAGTCGGTGCCGGCCCGTCTGGACGCCGATCTGACCGACCTGTCCGACGGTGTGGTGCACCTGGCCACGGGGAGCGTCGGGAACGGGTTCCTTTCAGCGGCAAGCCGGTTCGCGCTGCTCACCGAGACCGACCTCACCGGCACGCCCGGCCAGGGTGGCTCGACCAAGGACATGCGCCGCATGCCGTCGCGGCGTCGGAACCAGGTCGACCCGCTCCAGCTCAAGCCGGGCGACTTCGTCGTGCACGAGCAGCACGGCGTGGGCAAGTTCGTCGAGATGATGCAGCGCACGGTGGGCGGTGCCACGCGCGAGTACCTCGTCATCGAGTACGCCGCGTCCAAGCGGGGGCAGCCCGGCGACCGCCTGTTCGTGCCGACCGACCAGCTCGACCAGGTGACCCGCTACGTCGGTGGCGAGCAGCCGACCGTCAACCGCATGGGTGGCAGCGACTGGCAGAAGACCAAGGGCCGCGCGCGCAAGTACGTCAAGCAGATCGCCGCCGAGCTCATCCAGCTCTACTCCGCCCGGATGGCGACGCAGGGCCACGCGTTCTCGCCCGATACGCCGTGGCAGCGCGAGCTCGAGGACGCCTTCGCCTATGTCGAGACGCCCGACCAGCTGAGCTCCATCGACGAGGTCAAGGCCGACATGGAGCGGACGGTCCCCATGGACCGCCTCATCTGTGGCGACGTCGGCTACGGCAAGACCGAGATCGCGGTCCGCGCCGCCTTCAAGGCCATCCAGGACGGCAAGCAGGTGGCCGTGCTCGTGCCCACGACCCTGCTCGTGCAGCAGCACTTCCAGACCTTCACCGAGCGCTACGCACAGTTCCCGGTGACCGTGCGGGCGCTGTCGCGCTTCCAGAGCGACAAGGAGGCGCGCGAGACCCTGGCCGGCCTCGCCGACGGCAGCGTCGACCTCGTCATCGGCACCCACCGCCTCCTCAGCGGCGAGATCCGCTACAAGGACCTCGGGCTGGTCGTCATCGACGAGGAGCAGCGTTTCGGCGTCGAGCACAAGGAGCAGCTCAAGACCCTGCGCACCGCGGTCGACGTGCTGGCCATGTCCGCGACCCCGATCCCGCGCACCCTCGAGATGGCCGTGACCGGCATCCGCGAGATGTCGACGCTGGCCACGCCGCCCGAGGAGCGCCACCCGGTCCTCACCTACGTGGGTGCCTACGACGAGAAGCAGATCGTGGCGGCGATCCGGCGCGAGCTGCTGCGCGACGGCCAGGTGTTCCTCGTGCACAACAAGGTGTCGAGCATCGAGACCGCCGCATCCCGGATCCGGGAGCTGGTGCCCGAGGCCCGCGTGGCGACCGCCCACGGCAAGATGGGCGAGCACAAGCTGGAGCAGGTCGTCCTGGACTTCTGGGACAAGAAGTTCGACGTGCTGGTCTGCACGACGATCGTCGAGACCGGCCTGGACATCTCCAACGCCAACACGCTGATCATCGAGCGGTCCGACGTCCTGGGCCTGAGCCAGCTGCACCAGCTCCGTGGACGCGTCGGCCGCGGGCGCGAGCGGGCTTACTGCTACTTCCTGTATCCCCCGGAGAAGCCCATGACGGAGACGGCACACGACCGGCTCCAGACGATGGCCAGCCACACCGACCTGGGCGCGGGCATCCAGATCGCCATGAAGGACCTCGAGATCCGAGGCGCCGGCAACCTGCTCGGCGGCGAGCAGTCCGGCCACATCGCCGGCGTCGGCTTCGACCTCTACGTCAGGCTCGTGGGCGAGGCGGTCGCCGACTACCGGGGCGATGGAGACACCCGCGTCGGCGAGATCAAGATCGAGCTGCCTGTCGACGCCCACCTGCCCCATGACTACGTGCCGGGCGAGCGGCTCCGCCTCGAGGCCTACAAGAAGCTGGCCAGCGTCGCCGACGAGGCCGCCTTGCAGGAGATCGAGGCCGAGCTGATCGACCGCTACGGCCCGCTGCCTGAGCCGGTGCGCAACCTCATGGAGGTGGCCCGGCTGCGGACGGTCGCCCGCCAGGCGGGCGTCGCGGACGTGTCGGTGCAGGGGAACTACGTGCGGTTCGGGCCCGTGGACCTGCCCGAGTCGGCGGAGCTGCGGCTGCACCGGCTGTACCCGAAGTCGTTGGTCAAGGAGGCAGTGCATACCATTCTCGTGCCGAAGCCGATGACGGCTCGGGTGGGTGGCAAACCGCTGCGCGACAAGGCAGTCTTGCAGTGGGCCAGCGACCTCATCCGGGCGGTGTTGCTGGGCAGTGTCTCCGACGCGGCCCGCGTCGGCACCCGGCAGGACACCGTTGCGGCTCGCACGAGTGGTTGAGAAGGGATTGTCAGTGAAGGCTTTTGGCGCCGTGCGTGGGTCAGTGGTGGCGGCTGCGGCCGTGGGGGTGCTCGCCCTCTCGGCGTGCGGCACCGCCAACACCGCGGCCGTGGTGAACGGTCAGCGGATCAGCGAGCGTGACGCCCAGGACGCCGTGACGCAGATCCACCGGGCCCAGCCCAGCTCCACCCTCGACACGCCCAACGCCGTCGCGTCCCTGGTCATGGCGATCTTCATCAACCGGGTCGCCGACGCCGCCGGCAAGGGCCTGTCCGACTCGGCTGCCCGCGCGGCGGTGACCGAGATCCCGGACCCCACGCCTGCCACGCTCGAGCTGGTCAAGGCCAGCCTCTCCTGGAACCAGCTCACCAACGCCGAGCAGACCCAGGCCGTGGACGCCGCCGCCAAGTCCGACATCGTGCTCAACCCGCGCTACGGCACCTTCGACGGCAAGAGCGCCCAGCTGTTCGGCAAGAGCGCGCCCAACTGGATCAAGCCCCAGCCCGCTGCGGCTGGAGGCTGACGGCAGGGTGCCGGGCCGACTGACGCTGCTGGTCGGCAGCCCGCGCATCGCGCCGGGGCTGCTGACGCATTCGGCGTGGCAGGCCCTCGAGGACGCCGACGCGGTCCTGGCCAGGTCTGGCGACGAGCCCCTGGCCGAGGCCCTGCACGAGTCCGGTATGCCGGTGACTCATCTCGGTGCCCTCGCTGCCCCTGAGCTCGCGCGTCGCCTGGTCACGCAGGCGCTCGCCGGCGACGTGGTGTGGGTGGCCTCGGCTGACGCCGACCCCGGGCTCACCGACGCGGTGGCCTCTGAGGTGTCGCGCCTGCCTGAACCGCCGGAGGTGGAGGTCCTGGTCGGGTCGTGGGACGTGCCCGGGTCGAGACTGCTCGACGTGGTGGCGGTGATGGACCGTCTCCGTTCGCCCGGTGGCTGTCCCTGGGACGCCGAGCAGACCCACGAGTCGCTGGCCAAGTACCTCATCGAGGAGGCCCACGAGGCGGCTGAGGCCATCGAGTCCGGTGACCGTGACCATCTGCGCGAGGAGCTGGGGGACGTGCTGCTCCAGGTGGCCTTCCAGGCGCGGGTCGCCCAGGACCACCCCCAAGCCCCTTTCGACATCGACGATGTCGCGGGTGTCCTTGTCGAGAAGCTGGTCCGGCGCCACCCGCACGTCTTCGCCGACGGCGACGCGACCACGCCTGCGGAGGTCGAGCGGGCCTGGGAGGCCATCAAGGCCCAGGAGCGCGCCGCGAAGGCCGAGCACGCGGGAGGCGAGGCCGGGCACGAGAGCCTGCTGCACGGCATACCGCGGTCGCTGCCCGCCCTGCTCGCCGCCGAGAAGGTGGTGGCGCGCTGGGAGCGCGGCGGGGGTGACCTGGCCGCGGTCGGTGCCACCCCAGGTGCCGTTGAGCCGGAGATCGGCCGAGCGATGCTGGCCCTCGTGGCCCGCGCTCGCGCCCAGGGCGAGTCCGCCGAGGAGCTGCTGCGTGCAGCGCTCCACGACTTCGCAGGCTGACCCAAGCCGGCCGGTCCACGAGTGCTGGCGAGATGGCAGTTCTGGTGGCCAAGCCGGCTCTTCGACCACGAGCATTGGCGATGTGGCAGAAGTCGTGGCGGAGCGACCGACTAGGCCGCGGCGGAACAGACCCACGCCGTCGAAATGCAGGCGCAGAGCTCACCGGGCGGGCAGCGCCTCGACCGTCTCGCGGACCGCAGTCACGTGGAACTCACGGAGCACGGCATACGACACGTGCGGGACGTGGTGACGATGGGTATGCGTCGCGGGCGTCCTGATGCCCTCCGACTCCAGCCGGTCCCACAGCTGGCGGATCGCTCGGTCGGCCAGCGGGTCGAAGACCAGGCAGACGCCTATCTCCATGGTGTCGAGGTGAACCCGGCGGGAAAGCCCGGCGGGTTCACCTCGACTGAGGAAGGGGACCGCCTCAGGAGAGGTTGACCGCCGCGTCGTCGACGACGAAGGAGGTCTGCAGGCTCACGTCCTCCGTGCCCGTCCAGGTGAGGGTCACGGTCTGGCCCGCGTAGGCCGACAGGTTGACCGTCTTGGCCTGGTAGCCGCTGGCGGCGTTCAGGTTGGACAGCGTCTGCAGCACGGTCGACCCAGCCTTGACCGTCATCGTCCAGATTCGCACCCCCTTTCCGGCCTGCGGGTCGGTGACGAGGCGGCGAGGGGTGAACCGGTAGCCTCAGGACGTACCCCCGTGAGCACCCGTTCGGCACGAAACGATGGAGATGTCTGTGGCCACCATTGACGCAGTAGGCGCCCGCGAGATCCTCG
>DASYGI010000005.1:0-3959 GCA_035999925.1 Pedococcus sp. | reverse complement strand
CCCGATCAGAGCTGCCAGGTCGTAGGAGTCACGGAAGAAGCCTTCCGGCGACGCCCGGCCGAGGCGGTACCGGACCTCTCGCGGCGCAAGGAAATCGTCCTCATGCACAATCACTGCCGGCCGTCCGGCGGCCTCAATCGCCGAAGCAAGGCCGCCCGCGAACGTCGTCTTGCCCGAACCGTCAACGCCATCAACCGCGATCACTGCGGGACGTCGCAGCCCCGTTATGTCTTCGGCGAACCTTTGACAGCGTCGATCCAGGATTGGGGCCATCACGAGATCATGGCAGCGACCAACGCGGTGCGTCCGCCCGTCGGAGCTGTTCCTAGCCGTGGCAGAAGAGTGCGTTTCACTCGCCAGAAGCGTCGCGTTCGTAACGCAGGAGTTCGGCGTAGGGCGGGAGCGTGCTGTGGCTCGCTGGTCCGGTTTGGATCCACCCCAACTTCTCGTAGAACCGCCGACCACGAGTGTTCTTCGTGAAGACCCTCAGCCACACCCGGTGGACGCCCCGCGCCCGCAACCGGTTCAGAACGGCGTCGTGCGCAAGCTGGGCGATCCCGGTACCCCAGTGCTCGATAGCGATGCCGAAATGGAGGAACTCGTCCTCACACACAGCGGCGAATCCGACGACATCGCCACCCAGGGACACCACAAGGCAGTCGATTCCCGGTGTGCCGATTTCCTCCTCCCAACGCTGGGCGATGACCGCACGGGGAAAGGGCCATGCGTCTTGCGGGAAAACTTCCGCGAGGCCAACGACGGCTCCGGCCTCCTGGGCATCGAGAACGCGGGGAATGTCCTCGTTTGTCATCTCACGCAGCAGCACCGGGCCAGCGAATCGGGGCATCCCGGCAGCCTACGAGCCAGCCACCCGGTTCTTGAGGCTTGATGTGAAAGCGCACGACGCCCTATGCAGGTTCGTCTATCCGAAGCCGCCGCCAGCAACTCCCGTCGTACTACCGGCACTCATTGCCCCGGGGCCCGTGGAATTGCCACCACCCGAGTCCTTCTCCTTCAGGCAACGGGCACAACGCACATAGCGTTGGCCATCAGACGTGCTTGCCAACTCCCACGAGTGGTGCAGATTTGTGCGGCAAAGGAACGGCTTCTTTCCGACGACCGTCGACATCGCTAACCCCCTGAGGTGGGTTGACCACGTTACTCGCAGGATCAGGAACCTCGCCCCCCTCACTGCCCCTTCCCGGGCCGCTGCCCGGGAGCGCTGGAATCATGGCCAGGGGTCAAAACGCCTAACGCTTCGCGGCCAGGGGATGTTCGTGGCGCTGTCCGCTGTGATTCGGGAATGAAGGCATCGTCAGGCCTGGATGTGCCTCAGGTTCCACCCAAAGGTCCATCGGCAGCCGTATTAGGTGGTGTGGACTGTCAGGGGAGTCGCATAGGAGGGGGTGAGCGGGTGGACGCATACGACGACTTCGACGAGTTCGTCAGAGCCCGCCGCCTCATGTTGCTCAGGACCGCAACGCTCCTCACCGGCGATCAGCATGCCGCTGAGGACCTGGTCCAGGAGACACTCGTGCGCGCCGCCCAGCGGTGGCCGACCATCGCGGCAGGTCGTTCGCCCGACGCCTACGTGAGGCGCATCCTCTATACCCGCTCCATTGACGCCTGGCGTTGGCGACGACATCAGCCCGACCCGGCGCTCAGCCGCGACCGCTGGGACGCCGCCGCCCCTCACGAGACGGACCGCTCAGATACCAGGGTCACGCTCGCCCAAGCCCTGCGCCGGCTGACCCCAAAACAGCGGGCGGTCCTGGTCATTCGCTTTTACGAGGACCGTACCGAAGTGGAGGCGGCCAGGATCCTGGGGTGCTCGGTGAACACGGTGAAGAGCCAGACCCGGCACGCCCTGGGCCGCCTCCGCGAGTTGGCGCCCGAGCTCCTCGATACGTTCGGTCGACAGGAGATCCACCGATGAGCAGCACGCTCGGCCAGGAACTGACCGCACTCGTAGAGAACATCCACGACGCTGGCGGCAACCCCACTGCGGCGGAGCTATGGCGAGCGGCGCGGTCGCGGCGACGCTGGGCCGCCGCGCGAACCGTCCTGGCGGCCGCATCCGCGCTCGCACTCGTCGCCTTGGTCGTCTGGCCCGGACTGACTACTGCCCCAACACCGCCGGCGTCCCCGCTCGCTCCCCCAACCGTCGCGACCTACCCCTCGGTGATCCCCAATCCTCACTTCGCGTCGTCGGCCCTCGACGCGCACCGACCGATGGTGGCGACCTACGTCGACGGGCAGACCCTCTACGCCGTCGATGACCGGGGACAAGCCTGGAAGGCACCCGACGCACCAGGTCCGCGACAGTATGCCGCGGTGTCGCCTAACGGCCGCTTCGCCACCGACGGATGGGCCGTCTACGACTTCCTGCGCGGCACGAGCTCGCGCCTAGGCAGCATCCCCCACCTCCCGCCCGACTCCCTGCGCACTGGCGCGGCCTGGTCACCGGATTCCACCCACTTCGTCGTCGCCGCCACCGGCTCTCGCGCGACACTGGCGATCGGAACTGCGGCCGGGTCCTTGGTGGCCGCGCCTCCCGTACCGAGCGCCTCGGGAACGGCCGCGTTGGTCCTGGTCAGCTGGCTCGACCAACGCACGATCCTCATCGTCATTCCCGCCCAGCCTTCGCCGCAGGACCAGACACGAGGGGCCCAGTTGCTCGCGTTCACCTGGACTGGGGGGTCCGGTGCGTGGAACAAGCGCGGAACGCTTCAGCTTCCGCCAAACGGCACCCTCGGTGACCTCCAAGCGAACATCATCGGCACCTCCCCCGATGGGCAGACTGTCGCGCTACCAGTCGATCTCGAGGTTGGCCGAGGCAGCGGGGCCGAGCTCGTCACGTGGCGGCTGCCGGCACGGCCCGACGCGACGTCCGAGCCGAGCATCGCGCTGCCTGCGAGTTCCCTCAACATCGACGGCATCACCTGGCGTGGCCGGGACCTTGTCGCAGTCCGGGCCGGGGTGTCGTCGGTGGCCGACACCGGGCAGGTGCTGAGCCGCGCCCTCAACGGCGGGAGCCGGCCGATCTCGTGGCGAGCTGGCGCATTCGCGGGCCGGCCGTACTACAACTCATCGGCCGTCTGGCGGGACCGGTTGTTCGTGTGGGCCGTGCTGGTGGGCTGCCTCCTGTTGATCGGTATCGCCATCCGCCTCGCTCGACCACTCGCACGACATGCCGGGATCCTCGGTGACCTCTACGCCAGCCCATTTCCCATCGAGGCCCGATGGATCTTCTCCCTGTCAGGGGGAGCACGATGAGCCATGGCAGCGGTCGATGTCTGAGTGGAGCAATCTTTTCCGCATGACCTGATTGACCTTGTCCGCTCGCTGACAGCGGCCACGCTGTGCGCCGAAGCGCGGCCGCGCCCCTGTGGTGACTGGGCGAGCAGGAAGGCAGCGACAGGCGGGGCGACGCGATTTGGTGTGGGTGACAGGGGCGGACTGGCACATGCTTTATCGCACAAATAGCGGCAACCGCAAGACTCCTGTTGACATTCCGGACAACGGGGGCGACTCTCAAGAGGAGAGACAGCGGGGAAGTACGCGCGGGCAGCGCCCCTCTACTGGTACGGCCGTCCGCAGCATTTCCTGTCGTTAGGGCGCCCATCGTGGCCGCACGTTGCATCTCCAGTTTCGCCTCTGCTTCTCGCCCGACTTGCGGCAACGGCATACCGCGCTCGCGCAGCCGTCGGTCCCTGATCGTTGCCAGCGGCGCAGCCGTGGCTCTCCTCGGGGGGTTTGCCGTGGCTGGACCCGCGGACGCCGCTGCAGCTCCGGTCGGCATGGGGACCGCTGGAAGCTTCGCGGTGCTTGCCGGGTCGACCATCACCAACACCGGAGCGTCTCGGATCAGCGGCAGCGCTGGCGTCAGCCCTGGGACTGCGGTGACCGGGTTTCCACCGGGGCTGGTGTTCAACGGCACCATCCACTCGGCCGACGCA
>DASYGI010000004.1:0-5842 GCA_035999925.1 Pedococcus sp. | reverse complement strand
CTCGATCGACGCCAGCGCAGCGCAGGTCACCCGATGTGCCTGGATGTGGTCGGGATGGCCGTACCCACCGTGACGGTCGTAGCTGACGACGGCGGCCGGCCCGATCCGCTGGACGACCTCGGCCACCAGCGCGGCGGCCTCGTCGAGATCGGCGTTGACGAAGGCGCTGGGGTTCGCGGCACTGGGCGTCCCGGCCATGCCCGAGTCGCGGTACCGCGACCCGACGCCGGCCGCAGGGTCCTCGCCGAGCACCTCGTGCTCGACCCCGAGCACCGCCATGGCCGCGCGCAGCTCCTCTCGGCGAAAGGAGCCCAGGGTGTCGGTCTGCGTCGAGGACAGGTCGGCCAGCTCCGCGGGGATCACTTCGCCCTCGTCGCCCAGCGTGCACGTGAGCAGGTGCACGGGGTGACCGGCTCGCACGTAGTGTGCCATCGCCACGCCCGTGGTCAGGGTCTCGTCGTCGGGGTGGGCATGGACGAACAGGAGCGGCGCTCGGGTGCTCGGCCGGCTCATCGGACCTCGATCGTCGCCAGGTCGACGAAGCCGCCCATGGCCTCGTTGGCGTTCAGGCCGGACACGGCGCTCCCGGCGACGTACATCGCCCGACGTTGGGCCAGTCCGATGAAGGCCACTCGCTTGGCCAGGCTGGCATCCAGGTCGGCCCAGGCGTTGGCCTGCGCCGAGGCGTCCCGCATGGCCAGGATCTGGGTGATCTGCGTGTTGACCTTGGCGTCCTGGAAACCGCCGAGATCCAGACCCTTGCCGCTGGAGGTGAGGTTGATGCGGCTGTCGAACAGTGACGGGATCACGGTGGAGGCCGACGGCCAGGCGGGTGCCCAGTTCGCCCAGAAGACATCGGTGGCGGCCGTGCGCCCCGGCTGGGACACCGTCTGGAAGTAGTCCTTGGCAACAGGCTGCAGCTCGACGTGGAAGCCGACATCGGTCCACCCGGAGCTCAGCGCCGTCATCGCCTTGTCGGCCATGGGCGTCGACCGGTAGGCCACTCGGACCGTGACCGGCAGGGCGAGCCCCGACCGATGCAGCATGGCCCGAGCAGCGGCAGCGTCGCCCGAGGATCCGGCACCGAGCGGGTCGCTGCTGCGGTGTCCGGGCAGCGCTGGACCGATCAAGGTATTGGTCGGGGTGGCGACGCTCGGACCGCCCAGGGCCGTGACGTAGTCGTCCTTGTTGGTGGCCAGCGCGAACGCGGTGCGGACCTCGGCGTTCTTCATGACGCCAGAGGCCAGGTTGGGCGCCAGGTAGTCGACGAACTGCCCGTCGGGGTTCAGCACGCGGTTGCTCAGCGCCGGGTCGGACAACAGATGCCGCTGCACCGCGGGTGGAGCAGAGTCGAGCGCCACCGATGCCGCGCGCTCGCCGCGTCCGTCGATGACCTGCTGCACGGCCGCCTGGGACTCGGTGCCCTCGACATAGCTGATCGCGACCGGCTGGGCCTTGCGGATCGGGTCAGAAGCCTTGTCCCACCTGGGGTTTCGCACGAACGTGCCGCCCGAGCTGGCGTCCCACAGGCCCTTCAGCTCGTACGGGCCGCTGGCGAACACGGCATACGTGCCGGCTTTGCCGCGGTCCTGGGACTTCTTGAAAGGCGCGAAGACGGGCAGCGCCAGCGCCTCGTTGAAGTCCGTCATGGGTGTCGTGAGGTGGAAGGTCACGGTGTCACCGCTGCACGCCACCGCCTTGTCGAAGGCTGGCGCTCCGGCGGTGTCCGTGGGGCCGGTGAAGGTGCTCGTGCCGTCGGCCTTGCGCGGGATATCGAGGTAGGCGAGCGGATAGTTGAGGCCTTCGGTGGAGAACGGCGCGGCGAACGACCGGGCGATGCCGTACTGGACGTCCGCGCAGGTGATGGCCGACCCGTCCTGCCAGGTGATGCCGTGGCGAAGGGTGAACCGCCAGGTCTTCATCGAGGCGTCCGGGGTGCCCGCGTCGGTGGCCAGGTCCCCGACCACCTTGTGCTGCGAGCCAGGGTCGCCGCCTGAAGGGAACGCCGTCAGCGTGCGCAGGAAGGTGCGGCCCGCAAAGGCGATGTCCTGGGGCGCCGACATGCGCTGGGGGTCCCAGGTGTCCACCGGTCCCAGCGCAAGCACGGTCAGCCGCCCATGCGAGACCGAGGGCGGGGCCGCTCCTGTCAGCGGCGTCGTGCAGGCGGCCAGCGCGGACGCCCCCAGTAGGCACGCGACCAGGGCAGCAGAACGGGGTCGGCGTAGTCGCACGTCGGACGCCGTCCCGCCTCAGGCGTTGCGCGCCCGGGCAGCCGCGCGGGCGCGCAGTGACTGGTCGAGCTCGACCTTGCGGATCCGGACCGCGTCGGGGGTCACCTCGACGCACTCGTCCTCGCGACAGAACTCCAGCGACTGCTCCAGGCTGAGCTTGCGTGGCGGGACGATCTTCTCGAAGTTGTCCGAGGAGGAGGCGCGCACGTTGGTGAGCTTCTTCTCCTTGGTGATGTTGACGTCCATGTCGTCGGCGCGGGAGTTCTCACCGATGATCATGCCCTCGTACACCTCGGTCGTCGGCTCGACGAAGAGCGTGCCGCGCTCCTGCAGGTTCACCATGGCGTATGCCGTGACGACACCGGTGCGGTCGGAGACCAGTGAGCCACTGGTGCGGGTGGTGATGGCTCCGAACCACGGCTCGTAGTCCTCGAAGACGTGGTGGGCGATGCCCGTGCCCCGGGTCTCGGTCAGGAACATCGTGCGGAAGCCGATCAGACCGCGCGACGGCACGAGGAACTCCATGCGGATCCAGCCGGTGCCGTGGTTGGTCATCTGCTCCATGCGACCCTTGCGGGCGGCGAGGATCTGGGTGATCGGGCCGAGGAACTCCTCGGGAGTGTCGATGGTGAGGCGCTCGACGGGCTCGTGGGTCTTGCCGTCGATCTCGCGGGTGACCACCTGCGGCTTGCCGACGGTGAGCTCATAGCCCTCACGACGCATCTGCTCGACCAGGATGGCCAATGCCAGCTCACCCCGGCCCTGCACCTCCCAGGCGTCCGGGCGCTCGGTCGTCAGGACCCGGAGCGAGACGTTGCCGACGAGCTCCTTGTCGAGGCGGTCCTTGACCATGCGGGCGGTGACCTTGGAGCCCCGCACCCGGCCCACCATGGGGCTGGTGTTGGTGCCGATCGTCATCGAGATCGCGGGCTCGTCGACGGTGATCACCGGCAGCGGGATCGGGTTCTCGGCGTCGGCGAGCGTCTCGCCGATCATGATGTCCGGGATGCCGGCGATGGCGATGATGTCACCGGGGCCGGCCGACTCGGCGGGCTTGCGCTCCAGCGCCTCGGTCATGAGCAGCTCGGTGATCTTGACGCGCTCGACCGTGCCGTCGACCTTGCACCAGGCGACGTGCTGGCCCTTCTTGATGGTGCCGTTGTGGACCCGCAGCAGGGCGAGACGGCCGAGGAAGTTGGAGGCGTCCAGGTTGGTGACGTGGGCCTGCAGCGGGGCCTCGTCGTCATAGACGGGGGCCGGGATGGTGCGCAGGATCGTCTCGAACAGGGCCTCGAGGTTGTCGGCGTCAGGCAGACCACCGTTCTCAGGGCGGTTCATCGACGCGGCGCCGTTCTTGGCCGAGGCATAGACGATGGGGAACTCGATCTGGTGCTCGTCAGCGTCGAGGTCCATGAACAGCTCGTAGACCTCGTCCACGACCTCAGCGATGCGGCTGTCGGGGCGGTCCACCTTGTTGATGCACAGGACCACCGGCATCTTCGCGGCGAGGGCCTTACGCAGCACGAAGCGCGTCTGCGGCAGCGGCCCCTCGGAGGCGTCGACCAGCAGGACGACACCGTCAACCATGGACAGGCCACGCTCAACCTCGCCACCGAAGTCGGCGTGGCCGGGGGTGTCGATGATGTTGATCGTCGCGCCGTCGGCCAGCCCCGCATCGGCGGCGGCCTTACCGGCGTAGTGGATCGCGGTGTTCTTCGCGAGGATGGTGATCCCCTTCTCCCGCTCGAGGTCACCGGAGTCCATCGCGCGCTCATCGACGTGCTGGTGCTCACCGAACGCGCCCGCTTGCCAGAGCATCTTGTCGACCAACGTGGTCTTGCCGTGGTCGACGTGGGCAACGATGGCGACATTGCGGATGTCACCGCGGGTCTTCATGGGCATGAGCACCATTGTCTCAGGAATTCGAGCACGCGCTGACCACCGGGTGAGGCAGCTCAGGCGAGGAACCCACCGATGACGTCCACGATGGGCAGGTCGGCCGGCAGCCACGCGACGGCATACAGGTCGGGCTTGGAGACCCAGCGCAGCTGGTCGTGGTCCTCCAACGGGGCGGGCTCGCCCGCGGTGACCTGCGCCATCCAGACCGTCATGGCGAAGTGGTCGCCCAGTGGCCACCGGCCGCGCGGCAGCGGCCCGGGCACCTGCTGCCCCAGCACCACCTCGACCCCGAGCTCCTCGCGAACCTCTCGATGGACCGCCTCGAGCGGGGTCTCGCCGGGGTCTACCTTGCCGCCCGGGAACTCCCACCCTCCGGCCAGCGCGGGAGGTTCGGTCCGCCGCGCGGCGAGCAGCCGGCGGGGCCTCGCGAGGTCGTCAACGAGGGCCACGCTGACGACCTCACGCACCGGTCCCGCCCTCGTCTCGCCGCTCACGCCCACACTCTCTCAGGAGTCTGCGTGGTTGGGACGCAGATAGTTTCGCCTTCAAGCACCTCAGCACCGAAAGATCTACGGAGCGGTCACGATTTTGCATCGGGTTGTTGTGGCCGGGCCCGCGGACCCCCATGATGGGCGCCGGACGGAACAGCCCGTCAAGCAATCGAGCGCTGCGCCGACGTCACCTTGACGGGCGCAAGAAACCGACCGACGGACTTGAAAGTGGAGGTGTGTCCCACCCATGAGCGCTCCCCTAGAGCTCGAACCAGGTGCCGCATCGGCGGCCCCCGAGAGCGTGCTGCAGGGCGCCGGAAAGATCGAGGGCCGTTCGCTCGGCCAGATCGCATGGACGCGCCTCAAGCGGGACCGAGTGGCCGTGGGCGGCTTCTTCTTCCTGATCTTCCTGATCCTCGTGGCCATCCTGGCGCCGGTGATCACGCACTTCCTGGGCGGTCCCCCGAACGACTTCCACCAGAACCTGATCGACACCGCCAACGGCACGCTCGGGCCCAAGGGTGCCTACGGCGGAATGAGCTGGGCGCACCCCATGGGTGTCGAGCCGGTCAACGGCCGCGACATCTTCTCGCGCATCGTCTACGGCTCGCGGATCTCGCTGCTGATCGCGTTCCTCGCGACCCTGTTGTCGGTGGTCATCGGCACGGCCATGGGGGTCACCGCCGGCTTCTTCGGCGGCTGGGTCGACGCCATCATCAGCAGGCTCATGGACATCTTCCTGGCCTTCCCGCTGCTGGTCTTCGCCATCGCCCTGGTGGGGGTCATCCCGGACACGGCTTTCGGACTGTCGGGTGACACCCTGCGAATCACGCTGCTGGTGTTCATCATCGGTTTCTTCAACTGGCCGTACATCGGACGCATCGTCCGCGGGCAGACCCTGTCGCTGCGTGAGCGGGAGTTCGTCGACGCCGCCAGGAGCCTTGGCGCGCGGAGCTTCACCATCCTGCGCTCGGAGCTGCTGCCCAACCTGATGGCCCCGATCCTGGTGTACTCCACCCTGCTGATCCCGACCAACATCCTCTTCGAGGCGGCCCTGTCCTTCCTCGGCGTCGGCGTGCAGCCCCCCACCGCATCGTGGGGCGGCATGCTCAGCTCGGCGGTGAACTTCTACACCATGCCGTACTTCATGGTGTGGCCCGGTTTGGCCATCTTCTTCACGGTCATGGCCTTCAATCTGTTCGGTGACGGGCTGCGCGATGC
>DASYGI010000003.1:0-38162 GCA_035999925.1 Pedococcus sp. | reverse complement strand
GTGATGTACCAGGTCTACCCGCGCAGCTTCGCCGATGGGAACGGTGACGGTGAGGGCGACCTGCCCGGGCTGCTGGCCAAGCTGCCCTACCTGGCCGACCTCGGCGTCGACGGCCTCTGGATCTCCCCGTGGTACCCCTCGCCCATGGCCGACGGTGGCTACGACGTGTCGGACTTCCGCGGCATACATCCGATGTTCGGCACGCTGGCGGACGCGGACGCGGTCGTCAGCCAAGCGCATGCCCTGGGCCTGCGGGTGATCACCGACCTCGTACCCAACCACACCTCGAACGAGCATCCATGGTTCCAGGCTGCCCTGACGGCCCCGGCCGACTCTGCGGAGCGGGCACAGGCCCGCGCGCGCTACTTCTTCCGGGACGGCCGGGGCGAGTCCGGAGAGCAGCCGCCGAACAACTGGATCAGCGCGTTCGGCGGCTCGGCCTGGACCAGGGTGACCGAGCCCGACGGCACTCCCGGACAGTGGTTCCTGCACTCCTTCGCCGAGGAGCAGCCGGACCTCGACTGGGGCAACGCGGAGGTGCTCCGCGACTTCGATGACATCCTGCGCTTCTGGTTCGACCGGGGGATCGACGGCCTGCGGATCGACGCTGCCCCGGCCATGGCCAAGAAGGACGGCCTGCCCGACGCCGACTATGGGGGAGTCCTGCTGTTCCGGACGGTCGACTGGGTCGACAACCCGCACTGGGACGTCGACAGCGTGCATGACATCTTCCGCCGGTGGCGGGCCCTGGCCGACACCTATGGCGGCGACCGGGTCTTCGTCGCCGAGGCCGTCGTCAACGGCGCCGAGCGACTCAGCCACTATCTACGCCCGGACGAGATGCACACCGCGTTCAACTTCCCGTACCTCAAGTCGGCCTGGGATCCGCATGTCCTGCGATCGGTGATCGACGCGACCCTCGAGTCGTTCGCGCCGTTGGGAACGGCGTCGACCTGGGTGCTCACCAGCCACGACGAGATCCGGCCCGTGACCAGGTACGGCCGCCCGACCACGAGCTCGGCGTTCATCACCGACGGGGCGGGGGAAGTCTCGGACCTGGCGCTGGGAACCCGGCGTGCCCGGGCCGCCGCCCTGCTCATGCTCGCCCTGCCCGGCAGCGCCTACGTCTACCAGGGCGAGGAGCTGGGACTGCCCAATGTCGACGACCTGCCCGACGACGTCCTCCAGGACCCCATGTTCGCGCGCAGCGGCGGTGAGATGCGCGGGCGCGACGGGTGCCGGGTCCCGCTGCCGTGGAGCGGAGACCACCCGCCATACGGCTTCTCCCCGGACGGGGTGTCACCCTGGCTGCCCCAACCGCTGGACTGGGCCGGGCTGACCGTCGACGCCGAGTCGGCGGACCCCTCCTCGATGCTGACGCTGTACCGCGAGGCGCTGCGGCTGCGTCGCAGCACGCCGGGCCTGCACGCTACCGGGCTGCGGTGGCGGCAGTCAGCCGACGGGGTGCTCGACTTCGACCGTGGCAGGGTGCTCCGCTGTGTCGTCAACCTCTCCGGGGCACCCGTGGAGGTCCCCGAGGAGGCGGTGCTGCTCACGAGCATCCCGCTCGAGCAGGGTGCGTTGCCTCATGATGCTGCGGCCTGGATCGCTCTGAGCGGGCAGAGTGCCTCAGGCTGAGCCGGTCTGGTCCAGGTGGTGGTGGCTCACGCGTTTGTGAGCGGGCGTGGGCGGGCAAGAGCCCACCATGGCAATGACCGCGCGACTTCCACAACCACTGCTGGAGTCCTACGAGTGGCAGAGCAGGGGAGCGTGCCGCAACTCCGCGGTGGGGCTCTTCTTCGACAGCGACGCTCATCGCGGGTCGCGACGAGCCGCCCACGAGGAGGCCGCCAAGCAGGTATGCCGCGACTGCCCGGTCCTGGCCCGGTGCCGGGCGCATGGGCTGGCTTGCGAGAACTACGGGATCTGGGGTGGCTTGACCGCAAGGGAGCGAGCCGAGATCCGGGCGCAGACCGACCAAGGCAGCGCGGCCCACGCGGCCTGACCGGCTCCTGGTGCCTGACCGGCATACCTGCATCGCGGTCTCCGTCTAGGCTCACGGCGACAGCAGGCAGCCACCTGACGCATGTGAGTTGTGGAGACCCGATGGCCAGTACGACCGTCGACGCGATCGTGATCGGCGCGGGTCCCAACGGACTGGTCGCCGCCAACGCGCTGGGCGACGCGGGTTGGGACGTGCTCCTCCTCGAGGCCATGCCCGAGGTCGGTGGAGCGGTGCGCAGCGCCGAGGTGACGGCGCCCGGCTATGTCACCGACCTGTTCAGCGCGTTCTATCCGTTGGCCGCCGCGAGCCCGATCATCAAGGATCTCGACCTCGGCGCCCACGGACTCGTCTGGAACCATGCTCCCGATGTCCTGGCGCATGTCCTCGACGATGGGCAGGCAGCAGTCCTTCGGCGTGCCGCGGAGGGAACTGCTTCCGGGCTGGACCAGGCCGCGGCCGGTGACGGGCAGGCCTGGCTGGAGCTCTTCGACGGGTGGCGCAGGGTCCGGGATCCGCTGCTGGACGCGCTGTTCACCCCCTTTCCGCCGCTGCGAGCCGCACGTCGCCTGGTCCATCGGCTCGGGGTGCGCGGCTCCGTGGACTTCGCTCGTCTCGCTGCCACGTCGGTGCGTCGTCTGGGGCAGGAAGAGTTCACCGGCGTCGGGGCGCCGTTGCTGCTGACCGGGAGTGCGCTGCACAGCGACCTGCACCCGGACGCCGCCGGGAGCGCCCTGATGGGCTGGCTGCTGTGCATGCTCGGCCAGGACGTGGGGTATCCGGTTCCGCGTGGGGGTGCCGGTGAGCTCGCCCAGGCTCTGCTCCGACGGGCGACCTCGGTCGGCGTCCGCTGCGAGACCGGGGCACGGGTGACTTCTGTGGTCACCTCCGCTGGGCGGGCTGTCGGGGTGGCTCTCGCCGACGGAACCGTCGTCGGGGCGCGCAAGGCCGTCCTCGCGGATGTGTCGGCGCCAGCCCTCTACGGAGCGTTGCTGCGGCCAGACCAGGTCCCACCCAGACTGCTGGACGACCTGCGACGCTTCGAGTGGGACCCGGCCACGGTCAAGGTCAACTGGGCCCTCGACCGACCGGTGCCCTGGTCAGCCCCTGGGGCACGCGGAGCCGGCACGGTCCACCTCGGCGTCGACGACGCGGGGTTCGTCGACTTCGCCGCCGACCTGTCGACCGGCCGGGTGCCTGGTCGGCCGTTCCTGTTGTTCGGGCAGATGACGACGGCAGACGGCACACGGTCGCCGGTGGGGACCGAGTCGGCCTGGGCGTACACCCATGTCCCTGCGTCGCTGGGCGGCTCGCTCGGCGGGGCCCTGGACTGGTCGGGCGCGCGCCTCGACGAGCATGTCCGCGCCATGGAGCAGGCAGTCGAACGGGTCGCGCCCGGGTTTGCCGAGACCGTGGTGGCACGGCACGTCCAAGGTCCCTCGGCGCTGGAGGGTGCGGACGCCAACCTGGTGGGCGGGGCCATCAACGCCGGCACGGCGGCCCTACATCAGCAGCTGGTGTTCCGCCCGACCCCCGGCCTCGGCCGACCCGAGACGCCCATTCCGGGGCTGTATCTCGCAGGCGCGTCGGCTCATCCGGGTGGTGGCGTGCACGGCGCGTGTGGGTGGAACGCCGCCCGGGCCGCGTTGAGCGCCAACGGGCGCACCGGCGCCGTGCACCGAGCGCTGGTGCGGACCGCGTGGGCACGACTGCTGCGGCCACCAGCCTCCTGATCGGCCGAGCGGGCCTGTTTGAGAACGGCCTACGAGGGCACCATCGAGTCATGAACCCCTCCTCGTCTGACCCGCTGCCTGACCGGCTGCCGGATGCGGTCCCTGCTGCCCAGGCGGGTGGCCCTCTCGGCGCGCGCATGATGCGCCTGGTGGAGCGCTTCAGTCCGCTCGACGCCCTCGCGCGGCCGATCGGCGCCGTGTCCGCGGTCACCGAGCTCCCGTGGGTGCGCGGTCCCCTTCGGGGTGCCCCGCTGGGCCACGCTGCGCACCCCTGGTTGACGGACGTGCCGATCGGGTTGTGGAGCTCGAGCCTGTTGCTCGACGTGCTGGCGCGCCCCGAGGACCGGCCGGCCTCGCGTCGACTCCTCGCTGCGGGACTGGTCAGTGCCATACCCACCGCGTTGACAGGCTTGGCAGAGTGGCGTGGCACGTCGCGGCCTGAGTCCCGGGTGGCCTCGGCGCACGCGGGCCTCAACGTGGCGGCCATCGGCCTGTATGCCGTGTCTCTCGCGATGCGTGGCCGGTCCCATCGCAGCGCGGTGTGGCTCTCGTTCGGGGCGACGAGCGTCGCCACCGGTGCGGGGTTGCTCGGCGGTCACCTGGCGACCGCACGCAAGGTCGGCAGCCGGGACCCGTCGTTCTCGGTGGACGGTGTCGGCCCGGTTCTCTCGCGTGGTGGCTGAGCCGAGCTCTCCGCTGTTGCGGTGACCGCAATGTCATGGTTGTGTGGAGAACGCAGTAACACAATGGTCCAGCAGTGGCGCCATCCCTCTCGACGAGAACGGGTGACCCATGGCGACCCCCCAAGGCCTTTCGAGCTACCGAGCCACTTCGAGCCACAGCGAGCAGGCCGAGCGTTTTCTGGCCGAGGCCGCCGACGCTGAGGAGCGCGACGACCTGCCCCGATGCGAGATGCTGCGCCGCGAGGCAATCGTGCTGACCCTTGAGCTGGCGGACAGTGTGGCGCTGCGTTACCGCGGTCGGGGGATCGACAGCGAGGACCTGATGCAGGTGGGTCGGATGGCGCTAGTCAAGGCCGCCCACGGCTACCGGCAGGGAGTGGGGAGCAGCTTTGCCGCGTATGCCGTGCCCACCATCGCCGGCGAGATCAAACGCCACTTCCGCGACTGCGGTTGGGCTGTGCGTCCTCCCCGGCGCCTTCAGGAGCTGCGTGCCCAGCTGGCGGCCGAGGAGGACCAGCTGCGTCATCGACTCCAGCGTGAGCCCTCCACCATGGAGCTCGCCACGGCACTGGGGTTGGACGTGGCCGACGTGCGGGAGGCGCGGGCGTGTGCGGCTGCGTACCGGGCGGTCTCGCTGGACCTGCCGGCCGGAGAACGGACGCGGATCGACCCGGTCGACATGCAGGCCGACCATGTCGAGAACCTGACGAGCCGTGACGCGCTGGCTCAGGCCATCGCCACCCTCACCGACCGGGAGCGGTTGATCGTCCGTCTGCGGTTCGTCGAAGAGCGCACCCAGTCGGAGATCGGGCGGACGTTGGGAGTCAGCCAGATGCAGGTGTCGCGGCTGCTGACCGGCATCCTGGCGCGACTTCGGGCCGGCCTGGACGACGCCGCGCTCGCTGCTTGAGCGTGCGCAGCCTGCCTGACCCTGCCTGAACCCTGACTGAAAGCGCATCGCTGGCGGGAGCCGACGAGTGTGACGGGTGGTGCATATGCCGGAGCTGACGGGGTAGGGGACCGGTAGGCCTGACCTGGCGCGCGCGCGTCGGGCAGGCCCAGGGCCGCAGGGTTGAGCACCCAGCCCTCGTGCTCGTCGGCGGGAGTGCCCGGCCATGAACCTTTTGGCGGGCACTCCCGTTGACGGTCGTCGGGGGTCGGGTCTCGGTCCGACCCGTTAAGTACCGGTCAGCCGACGAGCCGGGCCTCGAGCGTGATCGGGACGGCGGCCAGGGCCTGGCTGACGGGGCAGCCCTTCTTCGCGCCGTCGGCAGCCTCCTGGAACTGCTCCTGGGTGAGCCCGGGTACGTCGCCGACGACCGAGAGGGCGATCCCGGTGATCCCGGTGCCGGGCTGGAACGTCACCTCGGCGGTCGTGTCGATGGCGGTCGGTGCCGTGCCGGCGCCGGCGAGGGCGTGCGACAGGGCCATCGAGAAGCAGGTCGAGTGCGCGGCGGCGATGAGCTCTTCGGGGCTCGTCTTGCCGTTGGCGGCCTCGGCCCGGGCGGGCCACGACACCGGGTAGGTCCCGATCCCGGAGGACTTGAGCGTCACTTCGCCGGCGCCCTCCATCAGGGACCCTTCCCAGTGTGCGGCGGCTGTGCGAACGGTGGCCATGGCCTTCTCCTTGAGTCGATGTACCTGGGTCGCAACCAATCTAGGCGCACGCACGCTGGGCGCACGCCGGTGGCCCTGCCCCGAGGGTGGACTGGCGGTCGCCTCTCCACCCACTGGTGGTCAGCGCCCGAGCAGCTCCTCGAACGGGACCGGGTCGGCGAACTCGTCAGACCGGGGACCCGCAACTGGGCGCCCGGCCAGCAGCGAGGCAAGCTCGGTCGCGGCGAGGGTGACCCGGGCGTCGAGGCCTCGGCCCAAGGCCCCGCCGACGCCCCAGTCCTCCGAGGCGGCGAATACGGCCGTCGGGACCGTGGTCGCCTTGAGATAGGCGAACATCGGTCGCATCGCGTGCTCGAGCATCAGCGAGTGTCGGGCGGTTCCGCCGGTCGCCGCCATCAGCACCGGGGTGCCACGGAGCGCGTCGTCGGGCAGGACATCCATGAACGTCTTGAAGAGGCCGCTGTAGGACGCCTGGAACACCGGGGTCACAGCGATGACGGCGTCCGCTCTGGTGAACTCGTCCAAGGCCGCCTGGAGGGCGCCGGTGGCGAACCCGGTGAGCAGGGCATTGGCGAGATCGTGAGCGTGCTCCCGCAGGTCCACGAACGTCACCGTGGACTCCTCGCCGAGCTCGAGGAGTGCATCCTGGGTGGCCGTGCACAGCTGCTCGGCCAACAGGCGGGTCGAGGACGGCTGCGACAGGCCGGCCTGGATGACGGCTATGCGACGGCTGGTCACGCGGTCACCTCTGAGGCGTGGGCCGCCGCGAGGCGACTGGCGTGGGTCGGAGCGTCGGGCACGTGCGCCGGCTTACGTGCGGCAGCGATCTCTCGCAGGGCCGGGACGACCTGGGTGCCGAGGATCTCGATCTGCTCCATCACGGTCGCGTGGGGCAAGCCTGCGTGGTCCATGAGGAACAGCTGGCGCTGGTAGTCGCCGACCTGGTCGGCCATCGCGGCATACCGCTCGATCACCTGCTCGGGCGAACCCACGGTGAGCGGAGTCTCTCGGCTGAACTCCTCCAGTGACGGGCCGTGGCCGTACACCGGCGCGTTGTCGAAGTACGGCCGGAACTCGCGCACCGCGTCCTGGCTGTTGGCTCGCATGAACACCTGACCGCCGAGTCCCACGATCGCCTGGTCGGCCTGACCGTGGCCGTAGTGCTCGAAGCGACGGCGGTAGAGCGCCACCATCTGCCTGGTGTGCGACATGGGCCAGAAGATGTTGTTGTGGAAGAAGCCGTCGCCGTAGTACGCGGCCTGCTCGGCGATCTCGGGGCTGCGGATCGAACCGTGCCAGACAAACGGTGGTATGCCGTCCAGCGGCCTGGGCGTGGCTGTGAAGGACTGCAGCGGGGTGCGGTACTTGCCCTCCCAGGTGACCACATCCTCGGTCCACAGCCGACGCAGGAGGGCGTAGTTCTCCACGGCCAGGGCGATGCCGTCCCGGATGTCCTTGCCGAACCACGGGTAGACCGGCCCGGTGTTACCCCGGCCCATCATCAGGTCGATCCGACCGTCAGCCAGGTGCTGCAGGGTCGCGTAGTCCTCGGCGATCTTCACCGGGTCGTTCGTCGTGATGAGCGTCGTCGAGGTCGACAAGATGAGGTCGGTCGTCTGGGCGGCGATGAAGCCCAACGTGGTGGTGGGGGAGGAGGGCACGAACGGCGGGTTGTGGTGCTCACCGGTGGCGAAGACGTCCAGCCCGACCTGCTCAGCCTGACGCGCGAGCTCGACCGTGTTCTTGATCCGCTGGTGCTCGCTGATCGTCGTGCCCGTGGTGGGGTCCTGGGTGACGTCCCCGACCGTGAAGATGCCGAACTGCATCGTGCTCGCTCCTCCGTAGTTAGTTTCAAATTCAACTACCGGAACGGTCGCGGTACAGCGTTCATTCCCTGCGCTGAGCGCCGAGTAGGCCGTCTGGGGGCGTTGTCTCCGGAGCTACTCCGAGCTCGCCCGGATCGCATGCTTGTGGAGTAGGGGGAGGAGCGCCTTGTAGGCCTGTTCCTTGGTCCCGTCGCGGCTGATCCAGTCGAGCGGGGAGAACAGCACCTGTCTCTGTCCGTATCCGACGTACCACTTCAACTGGACCGTCAGAGGTGTCATCACGGCCTTCTTCACGGCTGAGTCGGGCCACCCGGACACCTCTGTGAACACTGCAGGAAGAACCACGTCTGCCCGCTCGACCAACACATAGCCATCGCCTGTGGGAAGAATTTGATTCTGCAGGTCGACTCCGCCCGAGAATGCCACGCCTTTCAACTCCGCCCGCGACAGGTCATTGCGCTCGAAACGGTTTCGGGCCCTGCCAAGCAACGCCTGGTCCTCGGAAGGGACATCTGCACGGAAGGACATCTCGCGAATTTTCCCTGAGAACGTGCAGTCGAGAATCTCTACTTCGCTGGACAGCCACTTGGTGATGAGGACGTCACGGAATGAGCATCTGATGAACCGCGCCCTCCCGGCTGTCACCGCGGAAATGCGCGAGTGGTCGAAACGGCAGTCGACGTATTCGGACATCTCCCTGCCGGACCCAAAGCAGAACTCACCCCGCGACCGGCTGAAGTCACAGTTGGTGAACCTCGACTCGTGAACATTCCAGTCCGCCGTGACAGCGCCTGAGAGGTCAGCGTCAGTCAGGTCGACTCGGTCGATGGAGACGCCCCCCAGGCGATCCACGAAACTCTCAATCCCCACGGAGGTCATCGTAGTCCCGCCAGAAGACCCCCTGAGTCGTACAGTGCGTATGTCGCGGAAAGGTACGCTCCGCCCCGAGCCATATGCGGTGCCTCGCCGGCCACTGTTGTGAGTTCCACGTACGTGGATGAGTACTTGTCGTAAAAGTCGGGTCCGCGGGATGGGTTGTGTGTGAAGCGGTCTCCGTAATCGGCTCTCAGGTACTTCCAGACTTGTCTTTCGAGGGCTTTGCCGATCCACATGCGTGGGCTCCAGGCATGGTCGGCCAGGTGCGCAGCCTCTGCTGTGGACAGGTTCCGCGCTAAGAGCTCGTTCACATCCATCCCGAGAGCGCGCTCTGTGGCCCCACCGACGATTTGACCGGACTCGTCGAGCGTAGGCGAAACGCCTTTTGCCCTGACGAGGACGAGACCGGATGCAGCCAGCGAGAAGGCGATCCCGTTGCAGTCGTGCGGGTGCTTCGCGCACATTTCCTGTTGGACATCGTCCTGTGCCCACTGCCGCAAATTGTCCGCTTGGACGTGTTCCGGGTCCATCATTTGGGCCCAAGTGCCGTCGTTGCCTAGGTACCGCTTGGCCACCTGCGCCTCTGTGCTCGAGAGGTCGGCCGCCCACGCGGGCGGCTTTTGCGTAGCCTTGATCGGCGGGGCGGACGACGTATCCCACCCCTGGACGTTGACGCTCTGGGTCGTTGGCTTGACCACGCCGCCAACGGTGCTCATAACGACCGCGTCCGTGTCAGATCGTCCGAGCGGCCGGGTGCCCGCGGGGTCAGAAAATGAGATCGGGTTGTTGTCGGCGTATCCGTAGGCGTTGAACTGGGTGGGGTCGGTCAGGTCCATCAACGGGTCGACGGACAGGAATCGGCCGAGGACGGGGTCGTACTCGCGTGCTCCCAGGTGCACCAGCCCGCTGCCGGGGTCGGTTACCGCGGTGGGGGAGGTGTCGCCCAAGAATCCGCGGCCCAGCTCCCAGGTCCCGGCGGTGGCTCCGCGTGGCGCCCCGAAGGGCGTGAACCGGCGTACCGCCACCCCGGAGGCTGACCCGGATCCTTGGGTCTGGACCAGGGCCGTGCCCTGGTAGCCAGGGGGCTGGAACACCACGCCCGCGTACCCGTCCGCCTTGCGGTAGGCGACGACCTGGCCCTCGAACGTGAACACCCGCAACGCGGTCGTGGATGCGGGCACCGTCCCGTTCGCTGGGGTGTAGGTGATCTGGGTGTCCCCGTCCAGGAACAGCGTCTTCACACCGGACGAGGCGCGCCGCACGAGCAAGGTCCCATCTGCGGCATACACGTTTGAACTCGTCCCGGCGACGCCGGATACGGCGACAGTGGCAAGTCGGCTCTGGGCATCCCACATCAGCGAGCCGGTGGCCCCACCTGGCAGGGGAGTGGTCATCGTGTTTCCGGTCGGGTCGTAGCCGAGGTTGGCCGTCGTCGGCGTCCCGGTGCCCACCTGGGTGGTCACGCTCGACGCCGCGTTCGGGTGCGGGGCGTTGACCGCGGGGTAGCCATACGTGTCGATCGTCGAGACCGACGCCCCGTGCCGGGTCTCCGAGGCGCGGCGATGGGCAGCGTCATAGATCCAGCTGGTCCAGTACGGGGCAGCACCGGACGCGTCGAGGGACGGGGTCGGTGAGCATGAGCTGGCACCGCTGGCCCACGCGTCGGACAGCTCCCGGTCCCAGGTGTAAGCGAAGCACTGCTGATCGGTGCGCGCGGGAGTGGCCGGGTCCGGCACGTCAGCGATGGACGTGATGTTCCCTGCCGGGTCGTAGGCGAACGTGGCGTTTTGATCCGCTGTGGCCACGTTGGCCCGGTCGACCCGGTACGTCGCGAGTCGCCCGAGACCAGTCTGGAACGACTGGGTCACCGTGGTCGCGACATCCAGTGACTGCAGTGTGTACTGGGTCAGCCGACCAAACCCGTCCCTGGTGGACGACGCCACGATCGAGGTGCTGCCCAACGCGTTGGTGGGTAGGTTGGTCGCGTCCCGCTGGTAGGCGAGCTGCTCGGCGGAAAGGTTCGCGGCCGCGGGCATGTTCACGTACCCGAAGGACCCGTCGACGTTGTACGCGCGGGTGTACGTGTAGCTGCCCGCGAGCCCGGTCTCCGAGGCCGGGATGGTGATGGTGTTTCCGGTGGCGTGATAGACCGCGTCGTAGCTGTTGATGGTGTTGCTGTAGGCGGCTCCGTCGGAGTAGCTGGTCGAGCTGGCCAGTTGTCCCTTGCCGGCGGCAACGGTGTCGTACGTCCACTGCGACTGCAGGGCGCCTGAACCGTCGGTCACGGTCAGGGGCCGGTTCAAGACGTCGTAAAAGCGGTTGAGCACGCGGCCGGCCGCATCGGTGGTCTTGGTGACGTTGCCCAACAGGTCGTAGACGGTGGTCGTGGAGCCCTTGTCCGGGTCGACCGCCGAGGTCTGTTGCCCGAGTTGGTTGTAGCCGTAGTTCCAGGTGATGCCAGCCTGGTTTGCGACCGCGGTGAGCTGGTCCTTGTTGTTGTAGGTGTAGTTGGTGATGTCTTTGGCGGTGGTGATGACCGACCCGTGGTACTGCCACAGCTGTGTTTGGTGTCCGCGAGCGTCGATCACGGCGCGGGTGGCGACCCCGCCGGCGGGCGGAAGCGTGTCGGTGCTGTCGCCGTTGTAGACGGTGTCGGTGTGGAACTGCTCCGTGCCGAGGACCCACGTCGTGGCACGGGTGGGGCGGGCGGCGCCGTCGTAGGCGACCGTGACGATCTTGTCGATGGACGCGTCCGCTGCGGTGACCGCGTCCGCAGCGGGTAGGCCGGCGCTGAACCAAGGGCCGCGGTTTGAGGTGGCCAGTCCGCGGGTGTCGTAGATGGTGTCGGTCAAGACCCTGCTGGCGGAGCCCGACTGGGTCTGGGTTTGGATCGGGCGGAGCAGGCCGTCGTACAGCTGGGTGGTCACGATCCGGTTGGTGCCCAGGTAGTGCAGCGATGACGACGTGACGGAGCTGGCTCCCGACTGACGGATCAGGTAGGTGAACTGGTAGCTCGGCGACTGGTAGGTGGCCCGGTTCGCGGCCCACACTTTCAGCGTGCGGCCTAGGGGGTCGAGCGTGATGGTGGTGGTGCGCGCGTTGGCGTCCACCGATTTGGTGGGCGTGCCGTATGCCGGGTCGAACGTGGTGGTCGTCGTGAAGCCCTTGGCGTCGGTGACTGCGGCCGCGGTGGTCGCCTGGTTGTCGGCAGGGGTATATGCGGTGGTCGTGGCGTGCCCGAGCGCGTCAGTGACCTTGGTGGGTCGCCCGACCGAGTCGTACAGCGTGGTCGACGTGGTGACCATCCCAGAGTCGGCGCGAGCCGCACCGGTCAAAGGCAGTGAGCAGCTGCTCCTGAGATCGGCCCTCCGGATGGCCCGGCCCTCGGACTGGCCGTGCCGCGGGCCACTGCGCGCGGCGCCTAGGATCGCCCCGTGGCAGCCGCAGAGGAGTTCGTGCGGTTCGGGTCGATCCACGCGTCGAGACCGGTCGAGGTGCGTCACGACCTCGACGGTCTGGCTGAGGGCTTCTGGGCTGTCGTGGCCGACTTCGAGGGTCCGGTCACGGCGGTGCGGTTCGCGGAGGTCGACCGGCACGCCGCGCCGGGGGCGCCGGTGCCCTGGGCTCCGCTGACGAGACGATGGCAGACCAGCCTGGACCACGCGGCATACCTGGCTGGGGTGGAGGAGGTGCGCGCGCGCATCGCCGCGGGGGACGTCTACCAGGTGAACCTCTGTCGAGTCATGTCGCACCCGCTCGCCGAGGAGGCGGACCTCGACGGCTTGGCCCAGCTGCTCATGCGGGGCAACCCAGCCCCGCATGCCGGACGGATCCACGTGCCCTCGGCCGGACTTGACGTGGTCTGCGCGAGCCCGGAGGCCTTCCTGCTCCGTGACGGACAACGCCTCGAGTCGCGCCCGATCAAGGGGACCGCTGACTCCGTGTCGACCATGCTCGCCAAGGACTACGCCGAGAACGTCATGATCGTGGACCTCGTTCGCAACGACCTGTCGCACCTCTGCCGCGAGGGAACCGTCCGGGTCGAGCACCTGTGCCGTCCTGAGGTGCATCCGGGGCTGGTCCACCTGGTGTCGGCGGTGGCGGGGGAGCTGCGGGCCGACAACGACTGGCCCGCGGTGATGGGCGCGACCTTCCCGCCGGGTTCGGTGTCCGGGGCGCCGAAGTTCACCGCCATCAAGGCGATTCGCGACCTGGAGCCAGTGCCGCGGGGACCCTACTGCGGCGCCGTTGGATGGGTCGATGCGGACGCCGGCCGCGCCGAGCTGGCTGTTGGCATCCGCACCTTCTGGGCCGAACGCGACGGTCAAGGCCAACGCTGGCTCAGGTTCGGCACCGGTGCTGGGATCACCTGGGCGTCGGACCCGCAAGGTGAATGGGAGGAGACCGAGCTGAAAGCGGCGAGACTGGTGGGACTCGCATCTGGGAAGGTGGAGCCATGAGCGATGTCAGGGTATGGGTCAACGGACGGCTGACCGGTGTGGACGAGCCGTCGATCGCGGCGCTGGACCACGGAGTGACGGTCGGGGATGGCGCCTTCGAGACGTGCAAGATCGACGGTGGCCAGGTCTTCGCCGCCACCCGGCACGCGCGCCGCCTGGACCGGACGCTGAGCGGCCTGGGCCTTCCGGCGGCCGACCACGCGTACATCGCCGAGGGCGTCAAGGCGGTGCTCGAGACGGGCGAGGCCATCGACTTCGGGCGACTGCGGTACTCCGTGACCGGTGGGGCTGGTCCGCTGGGCTCCGACCGCGACGACAGCCCGCTGACGTACATCGTCACCGCAGGGGAGCAGCCGAGGCCCCCAGCCAGCGCGACGGTCGAGGTGGTGCCCTGGGTGCGCAACGAGCGCTCCGCCGTGGCCGGCCTCAAGACCACCTCGTATGCCGAGAACGTCGTGGCCCTGGCCTATGCCAAGAAGCGGGGTGCCATCGAGGCGATCTTCGCCAACACCCGCGGAGAGCTGTGTGAGGGAACGGGATCCAACATCTTCGTGGTCCGCGATGGTGTCGTGTTGACGCCGCCGCTGGACTCGGGATGCCTGGCCGGCATCACCCGTGAAGTAGCTCTCGAGTGGTGTCACGAGGATGGCATCGAGGCTCGTGAGGAGACCTTGCCCCTGGAGGTGCTTCAGGAGGCTGACGAGGTGTTCATCACCAGCTCCACCAAGGACATCCTCGCGGTTCACGGTGTCGGCGACCGCGCCCTGCAGCCCGGTCCGGTCACCGCCCGGGTGGCGGACCTGTTCGCTCGCCGGTGTGCGGAGCGCATGGACCCGTGAGGCCAGGGCCGGAGCGCGACTGGGAGTGGCGTCGTCGCGTGCGGTCCAACGCCCACAGCCACCGGATCTATCGGTGGGCGGTAGGTGTTGCGGGTCTGCTCATCGTGCTCGTGGGGCTGGCGCTCGTCCCGCTGCCCGGCCCCGGATGGCTCATCGTGGTGTGCGGCGTCGTGGTCTGGGCCTCGGAGTTCGAATGGGCCGAGCGCCTGCGTGACTGGCTGGTCGAGCGGCTGCGCGGCTGGACCGCTTGGCTCACGCCGCAGGCGTGGTACGTCAAGGCGACCGTGGGGTTGCTGACCACGGCTCTGGTCCTCGGCGTGTTCTACGGGCTGTTCCTGGTCTCCGGGGTGCCGGCGATGGTTCCTGATCCCGTCGAGCAGTGGGTGAAGCGGCTACCGGGGCTCTGACCCGCGCCATCGCCAGGCCGATTTCCCCGAGCGCGGTCCCGCCCGCTATTCTTCGGAAGCCGTTTTCGGCGCTGGACGTGTAGCTCAGTTGGTTAGAGCGTTCGCTTCACACGCGAGAGGCCAGGGGTTCGAGTCCCTTCACGTCCACCAGTTGCTGCCGGGGGTCTGGTCCAAAGGACAAGACCCCGAGCGCACCCATCGCCCCCGCGACGACCTCAGGTCGGCCAGGTGGCCTCGGTGACCTGGCTGCCGAGGACGCTCAGCACCAGCTGGACGGGCCCCGCCGGGCGCAGCGCCAGCTCGTAGTCCCCGGCGGGAATGGCACTGAAGACCGCGGCGTACAGCGTGCCGCCGACCCCTGCCCGGGGTAGGACGGACACGTGTCGCGGTGGTGGCAGCTCCTCGGGAGCGAGCAGAGTCGAGCGGGCTCTGATCTCGATCTCGTGACCCGCCAGGGTCGCCGGCGCGAGCACCACGAGGGCTCCGACATCGTCGCCGATGTCCAGCAGTACCGGCCCCTGACCGGCGTGCGGGTTCTCCGCGTCCACTGGTCAGACCGCAGGCCTGCCGGGCTTGCTCTGATAGCCGCCGGCCGGGGTGCCGAGGTAGGGGAAATGACCCAGATACGCCGAGTTGGTGTTGCTCGTGCCGTCCTTGATCAGCGAAGCGGCCCCGTCGGTCGTGAAGCTGTGGTCCACCAAGGGGATGGTCAGACCGGCTATCGCGCGGAGCTCCACGGTGACCACGTCGTCGAAAACCCTTCTGCCGTTGGGGAACCCGGCCGCGTCACCCGCGACAAGTCCGAGCGGGTTGGGGTGGGTCGCGGGGCGGATGGCGAGGTTGAGCCGCAGGAGGTCGGCCTGGGTCGTTCCGGTGAAGTTCTGGAACCCCGGGACCACCCCGGAAGGTATGCCGGTCAGGAGGATGGCCAGCAGGTCGGCTCTGGGCTTGGTGTATGCCGCGAGGTGCGGGAAGACGCCCGGATAGAGGACGGGCAGCAGCTTCGCCAGCTCGGGGTGCGCAACCAGGGCGGCGAAGTCATGGTCGTCGGCCGGGCTGAGGGCGTTCCAGAGGTCCTTCCGCGCCATGGGCACGATGACCTCGTTGAACAACGGGTTCCCTAGACGGGAGACCTGCTCGAACGGGCCGTACCCCGTGACGCGACCGGTGGTGGGGTCGAAGACGCGGGTCTTCTGGCGACTGGCGCTGGCATAGACCCCGATCACCGATGTGCCCGCGGCCGGGTCGGTGGGCACCATGCCGCCCCGGGTCAGGTCGGTCTTGGGGACCTGAATGGCGATGGTGTGGACGTTGAGACTCTGCAGACCGTTGACCCCAGCGGCGTCCGCCGAGGGGATGAGGTGGAGGTGCTCGAACGGTCGCAGCGTCCCGAGGTCGAAGATGCTGCCCAGGTCGACGAAGAAGCCGTCAGCGCGCTGCCCGGCGAACACCTGTCGGTCACCGGGAAGCTCATGCGTGGCGGCGGCCGTGAAGTGCGCGTAGTTGGGCGTGCTGCGCGGTCCGATGTTGACCGGTGGCACGGTCAGGCCGGTGGCCAGGACCTGCGATGCACCACTCCTGGTCACCCGGGTCACCGAGTAGGTCTGTGGGCGGTTGAACGTCGAGTCGCTGATGGCGTGGATCGGCCCGGTGTTGTAGAGGAACGTGTGGGCGTCGCGGATCCGGGTGGTGAACCGGAACTGGTACGTCACGTCATCCTGCGCGTCCCCGCGGTTGCTCACGTGGATCTCGTACAGCACGTCGTCCCCGAACTCGTAGAAGTTCGGCCCGCCTGCTGGGTTCTGAGCCGGGATGAAGTTGGCGATCAGGGTGACGGTCTCAGGGCGTTCCGGACTGACGAACGCGTAGACGTCAGTGTTGTCGGCGACCGGGTCCTTGGCGATCTCTGGTGCTTCGCGGTGGGATGACATTGGCGCACATGCCTTTCAACGCAGTGCCTGCAGGGTCAGAAGCTGGACGTTTAGGCCAGGTGCGCGTTCAGGCGCTGGACGAGCTCGGGGTCGTGCACCACGACCTCCCGCTCGCCGACCATCAGGGCGACCTGGCCGGAGTTGGCATCGGCGACGTAGGCCACCAGGGGATCGCCAGCTGGTCGGGCCCGTGCGGAGCCGGCGGCAGCTCCCGTGGCGAGTGCTGCCCCCGCAGCGAGCGGGGCCGACGCCGCGGCAGTGGCGGCAACCCCGGTCAAGGTAAGGAAAGTGCGACGTGACGCGGCCATGGCTCCAGTTCCTTTCGCTGCCATGCGCCTAGTGCCAACTGCCCCTGCGCCGGACGGATTCTGTCCACAGGGCCCCGGGTCGACTTCACGCTAAGCCGTACGCGCAGGTCGCGACTCCACCGTGTGACGTACCCAAGTGCCCGGCATACGATCGCTGGCGTGACTGACTCCCTCACGGCGACCACCGTTCAGCTGACCGGATACGACGACGCGGACATCGAGGCCTACTTCGCGCGGCCCAGCGGAGACCAGACGCGGGGCGGGGTGGTGGTGATCCATCATCTGCCCGGCTACGACCGCGCCACGAAAGAGATCGTGCGCCGCTTCGCCGAGCTGGGATATGACGCGATCTGTCCCAACCTCTACTCCCGCGAGGCTCCTGGTGCCGATCCGGCTGATGCAGCCGCAACGGTGCGCGCCCAGGGCGGGGTGCCTGACGAGCGGCTCGTTGAGGACGTCGGCACGGCGGCGGCCTACCTGCGGGGGCTGCCGACCAGCAACGGTCGCGTCGGCGTCATCGGGTACTGCTCGGGCGGACGCCAGGCCGTGCTCGCCGCCTGCCACCTCGACCTCGACGCGGCGGTGGACTGCTACGGGGCGTTCGTGACGGGCGAGCCGCCCGAGGGCTTCCCGATCAAGGTGACCAACCTCGTCGACCAGCTCCCGGGACTGCGTGCACCGTTGCTCGGGCTCTTCGGCGCCCAGGACAAGGCGCCCAGTCCGGAGCACGTGCGCGAGCTGGAGGAGATCCTCACCCGCCATGACCTGCCGCACGAGCTGCACAGCTACGAGGAGGCGGGCCACGCGTTCTTCGCCGTCGACCGCCCCTCGTACCGGGTGGCGGCGGCCAACGACGGCTGGGAGCGCATCGCCACGTTCTTCGACACCCACCTGGGGGCCTGAGATGTGCACCTACGCCACGGTGGCCGCTCCGGTGGACGGCAGCGCGAAGGGGCCGGGGGGCGCCTGGTTCCACGTCAGTGACGCCACGGTGTACTACGACCACCCGGTGCACGCGATGGCCGAACACACGCTCAACATCGACTTCGCGGACCCCTCGCGCGGCCCGGGCGCACGAGTCGCTGTGGAGCTCACCCGCGAGTCCGCCGAGGCGCTGGTCGAGGCGGTCGGTCTGGCCCTCGCGTCCGCCCCGGAAGGCGTCTGAGCGATGGCCCAGCCCCTCCCGGAGGTCGGCACCCTGGTCGTCGAGGAGATCCACATCTACCCGGTACACGGGGAGCCAGGGCAGACGCTCACCGAGGTGGACGTGGAGCAGCAGGGGCTTGCCGGTGACCGCCGCAAGAAGGCGGCGGTCCAGCTCGTCTCCACGCAGGACGTCACGCCGGACACCCGGGCGAACCTGGTGCTGTCACTGACGTCGCAGCAGCTGGCCGGCAGTATCGGCTCAGTGCTGCGCGTCGGCGCCGCGCAGCTGCGCGTGACCGGAGCGCCGACCAGCTGCCCAGGGGTGTATGCCGAGGTGGCCAGTCCCGGGACCATCCGCGTCGGCGATATCGTGCGACCCGACTGACGGAGCCGGTCGACACGGCATAGGCTCGAACTGTGGTGGGGCTGTTGCAGGATCCTACGAGGCACGAGCGCGCCGTCGAGCGGCTCGCCTCGAGCTACCGTGCCATCCCGCAGGACGCCCCGGTCCGGTTGGCCAAGCGCACCTCGAACCTGTTTCGCGCCCGGGCAGCCACCAGTGCCCCGGGTCTCGACGTCTCCGAGCTGGACGGCGTCATCAACGTGGACCTCCAGGCGCGCACCGCTGACGTCCAGGGCATGTGCACCTACGAGCACCTCGTCGACGCGACCCTGGCGCTCGGTCTCGCGCCGCTGGTCGTCCCCCAGCTCAAGACGATCACCCTCGGCGGCGCAGTCACCGGCCTCGGGATCGAGTCGACGTCCTTCCGCAGCGGCCTGCCGCACGAGTCGGTCCTGGAGATGGACGTGCTCACTGGCTCCGGCGAGATCGTCACCGCGACCCCGGACGGCCCGAATTCCGAGCTGTTCCATGGGTTTCCGAACTCCTACGGGACGCTGGGGTACGCGACCCGGCTGCGGATCGCACTCGAGCCGGTCGAGCCGTTCGTCTCGCTGCGCCACCTGAGGTTCCACGATCTCGAGCAGCTGATGGCGACCATGGGCCAGGTGGTGGCTGACGGGGCGCATGAAGGGGTGCGGGTCGACTACCTGGACGGGGTGGTGTTCTCCGCGACCGAGGCCTACCTGACGCTGGGCACCCAGACGTCGGCGCCAGGACCGACCAGCGACTACACCGGGCAGCAGATCTACTACCGCTCGATCCAGCATGACAGCGCCGATCCCAAGATCGACCGGATGACGATCCGTGACTACCTGTGGCGTTGGGACACCGACTGGTTCTGGTGCAGTCGGGCGTTCGGTGCCCAGCATCCCGTGCTGAGGCGGCTCTGGCCGGCGCGGTACCGGCGGAGCTCGTTCTACTGGAAGCTGATGGCGCTCGACCACCGCTTCGACATCGCCGACCGCATCGAGGCGCGACATGGCCGGCCGCCGCGCGAACGGGTCGTCCAGGACGTCGAGGTGCCGTTGGCGCGCACCGCGGAGTTCCTGCACTGGTTCCTGCGCGAGATCCCCATCGAGCCCTTGTGGCTGTGCCCGGTCCGCAGCCGGGACCACTGGCCGTTGTACCCCCTGCAGCCCGGCCAGACCTACGTCAACGTCGGGTTCTGGTCGAGCGTCCCGCGCCAGCCCGCAGACGCCGTGGACGCCACCGGCTCCGCTCCGCCGCACTCCCCCGACACCGGCGTGGCCAACCGCCTCATCGAGGACAAGGTGACTGGGCTGGACGGCCACAAGTCGCTGTACTCGGACTCCTACTACGACCAGGAGCAGTTCTGGCGGCTGTACGGCGGCGACGCCTACGCCCAGCTCAAACGCCACTACGACCCCCAGTCCCGGCTGCTCGACCTCTACTCCAAGGCGGTGCTACGCAAATGACGACCCTTCGGACCTCCCGTCCCGACACAGTGACCGACCGGCTCTCGATGGCGCAGATCCTCGACCTCGTGACCGACGGTGCGGTGCCGCTGCGCTTCACCGCCTTCGACGGCTCTGCCACCGGGCCGCAGGACGCGGCATACGGGCTGCATCTGAACTCCCCACGGGGGGCGAGCTATCTGGCCACGGCTCCCGGCGACCTCGGCATGGCGCGGGCCTACGTCTCCGGCGACCTCGACCTCGTCGGCGTGCACCCCGGCGACCCGTACGAGCTGCTCAACGCCCTCGGCGACTTCCACTTCCGGCTGCCCTCGCCGAGGGCGGCCGCGGCCATCGCGAGGTCCTTGGGTGTCGAGCTGCTCAAGCCACCGCCGCCGCCGCCGCAGGAGGCGCTGCCTCGCTGGCGCCGGGTGGCCGAGGGGATGCGGCATAGCAAGACCCGCGACGCCGATGCGATCCACCACCACTACGACGTCTCGAACGCGTTCTACGAGCGGGTCCTCGGACCGTCCATGACCTACACCTGCGCCTGCTACCCCCACGACGGTGCGACGCTGGAGGAGGCCCAGGAGAACAAGTACCGCCTGGTGTTTGACAAGCTGCGCCTCAAGGAGGGCGACCGGCTGCTCGACATCGGTTGTGGCTGGGGAGGCATGGTCCGGTATGCCGCGCGCCGTGGCGTGCGCGTCATCGGAGCCACCCTGTCGGGCGAGCAGGCCGCGTGGGCCCAGCGGGCCATCGAGCGCGAGGGCCTGGGCCACCTGGCCGAGGTGCGCCACAGCGACTACCGAGACGTCCGGGAGACGGGGTTCGACGCGGTCTCCTCGATCGGGCTGACGGAGCACATCGGCGTCAAGAACTACCCGGCGTACTTCACGTTCATCAAGGACCGGCTGCGGGTGGGCGGGCTGCTGCTGAACCACTCCATCACCCGGCCGGGCAACCGTCGCGAGGCGACCGGCGCGTTCATCGACCGGTACGTGTTCCCCGACGGCGAGCTCACCGGCTCGGGAACCATCATCAGCGCGGCCCAGGACGTCGGGCTCGAGGTGCGCCACGAGGAGAACCTGCGCGAGCACTACGCCCGCACCCTGGCGGCCTGGTGCGCCAACCTCACCGAGAACTGGGACGCCTCGGTCGCCGAGGTCGGGGAGGCGACCGCCAAGGTGTGGGGTCTGTACATGGCCGGGTCGCGGGTCGGTTTCGAACGCAACGGGGTCCAGCTGCACCAGGTGCTGGCCGTCAAGCTCGACTCCCGCGGCTCGGCCAACCTGCCGCTGCGCCCGTGGTGGGACGCCTAGCCGGGACTGAGGACCAAGGCCCAGCTGGACCGGCCGCCGAGGTCTAGCTGGACCGGCCGCCGACCGGGATGCCCTCGGGTGAGAAGAGCAGCTCGCTGCCCAGCCATGCCTGGGGGATCCCGAAGGCGTCGACCAGGTCCTGGGCGAGCGGGCGCAGCGCCGCGCACAGGTCGTTGACCGCCGCGGTGACCTGCTTGCTTCGGGCCGGGGTGATGCGGCCGTGCTCGAGGAACCACCCCTTGTCCTGTTCGATGCTGTGCAGGGCATAGAGGTCGCAGAGCTGGCCGAGCACCACCGCCGCGTGGGCGTCCGCGCAGGACTCGATGGCCGCGACGAACGACTCGAGAATGGTCCGGTCGACGTGCGCGCGGGCGGCCTCCACCACGTGGTCCTGGGCGTTGTTGAACACCTCGAACAGGTCGGCGTCCGGCTTGCTCGCCCTGCGCAGCCGCATGGCGACGGTCTCCAGGAGGTGCCGCTCGCGGTCCTCGAACAGCTCGAGCTGCCACCCTCGGTCGAGTGGGCCGCTCTCGCTGTCGCGACCCGGCGCACTGTCGATGAGCCGCTGGATCAGGCCACGGGCAGCGGTGCGCTCGATGACGACTCCGGCGAACTGTTTGGCTCCGAACCGCACCATGCCGAGGGTGTCGAGATCGCCGAAGGAGTCCCGGTAGTCGGTGAGCAGTCCTTTGGCCACCAGCTGCAGCAGCACCGTGTTGTCGCCCTCGAACGTCGTGAACACGTCGGTGTCGGCCTTCAGCGCGGGCAGCCGGTTCACGGCCAGGTAGCCAGCACCGCCACAGGCCTCGCGGCAGGTCTGGATGGTCGCGGTGGCGTGGCTGGTCGCGACGGCCTTGATCCCGGCGGCTCGTGCCTCGAGCTCTCGTTGGTCGTGCTCCTTGGCATTGTCGCCGGCCGTCTGGACGTCGTGCATGAGGCTGACCAGCTCGTTCTGGGCGAACATCAAGGCGTACGACTTCGCCAACGCCGGTAGCAGCTTGCGCTGGTGGGTCCGGTAGTCCAGCAGGAGCACCTCCTCGTCCGCTCCGGGGGGAGCGAACTGGCGGCGGTGGCCGGCATACGTCAGAGCGAGGGTGAGGGCCGTGCGGGTGGCCGCACCCGCGCCACCGGCCACGCTGATCCGACCACGCACCAGGGTGCCGAGCATGGTGAAGAACCGGCCGGTCTGGTTCTCGATGGGGCTGGTGTAGGTCCCGTGCTCGTCGATATCTCCGTACCGGTTGAGCAGGTTCGTGCGGGGGACCCGGACCTGGTCGAAGCTGAGGCGTCCGTTGTCTACGCCGGCGAGGCCGGCCTTGGCGCCACAGTCACCGATCGTGACCCCCGGCAGAGGGTTGCCGCTCTCGTCGCGGATCGGCACGAGCACGCAGTGCACGCCGTGGCTCTCGCCACCGGTCACCAGCTGGGCGAACACTGCCGCCAGCCGTCCGTCGCGCGCGGCCCCGCCGATGTAGTCCTTGCGTGACCGCAGGTCCGGGGTGTGCACGACGAGCTCGTCGGTGGCCGGGTCGTAGGTGGCCGTGGTGCCGAGGGACTGCACGTCCGACCCGTGGCCGGTCTCGGTCATCGCGAAGCAGCCCGGCAGGCTCGCGTCGATGATCGACGGCAGGTATGCCGCGTGGTGGCGTGCGGTCCCCAGGTTGGCGACCGCGCCGCCGAACAACCCCCAGTGCACCCCCGCCTTGACCATGAGCGACAGGTCGGCGTGGCCGAGCATCTCGAAGGCGGTGACGGAGCCCCCCAGGTCCCCGTTGCCACCCATCTCGACGCTGAACCCCCGGGCGGGGTGGCCGGTCGCCGCGATCGCCTGGACCTGGCCGGCGACCCTCGCCCGGTAGTCCTCCAGGCTCAGCCACTCGGCCGGTGGCGCGAACTGTTCGGGGTCGAGCTGGCCGCGGCTCTCGTCACGGATCGCGGCCCAGCGGCCGTCGAGACTGGTGCGCAGTGCATTCGCTAGGTCACTCATGAGTCCTCCTGCGGGGCGGATTGGGACGGATGGGGCCAGGCGACGGAGAGCCCGCCCCAGGCCAGGTCGGTGAGCTGCTCGGTCAGGTCGTCGCGAGAGAGCCGGGCCGGGCCGGGAGTCTGCGCCAGCCACTGGTCGGCGGCGGCGCGCACCATGCCCACCAGGCCTGCGCCCCACACCGGGGCGACACTGGCGTCGCGTCCTTGCGCGTCGAGGGCGGCGGTGATGAGCTGCGACAGCTGCGCGGCGATGTGGTCGGTGACCGGCGCGGCCGGGTCGCCGCCGGGTCGGTCCAGTAGGGGAGCGGTGACGACGAAGCGGTACACCTCCGGGTCCTTCTCGACGAGGGCGAGATAGGAGTCGATGGCCGCGGCGACGAGGTCGCGAGGGGTGGTCTGCACGGTGGCCAGGTCGCCGTCCCCAGAGCCGATAGCGCGGCCGATGGTGCGCAGGATCCGTGTGTCCACGCTTTCGCACACCGCGGCATACAGGCCCTGGCGGTCGGTGAAATGCCGGTAGACCACCGTCTTGGAGGTCCCCGCAGCGGAGGCGATGTCGTCCATCCCCACGGCCGCGCCGTGCTCACGGATGGCGCGCAGGGTGGACTCCACGAGCTCACGCCGACGGGCGGCGCGGTGCTGGTCCCAACGGGTGCTGCGACCGTCCGCAGCGATGGGGCCCCGGGAGCTCGTGGTGGTGGTCACAGTCAGCGACGGTAGCAGGTACTGACGGTACCTGCTACCGTCAGTATCAGTTATTTAGGACACCATCCCGAGCACCTCAGGAGCACACCGTGGCACCGTCACCCCGCTCGTCCGCCCTGCCGCGCCGCACCGCCGTCATCGGCGGCAACCGCATTCCGTTCGCCCGCGCCAACGGCCCGTATGCCAAGGCGTCGAACCAGGACATGCTCACCGCGGCCCTCGAGGGGCTCGTCGCCCGCCACGGCTTGGCGGGGGAGCAGGTCGGTGAGGTCGTGGCCGGCGCGGTCCTCAAGCACAGCCGCGACTTCAACCTGACCCGCGAGTCCGTGCTGGGCTCGAGCCTGTCGCCGACCACCCCTGCCTACGACGTGCAGCAGGCGTGTGGCACTGGCCTGGAGGCGGCGATCCTCGTGGCGAACAAGATCGCCCTCGGTCAGATCGACTCGGGAGTGGCGGGGGGAACCGACACCGCCTCGGACGCGCCGATCGCGGTCAACGAGGGGCTGCGGGAGACGCTGCTGACCCTCAACCGGGCGAAGTCCCCGGGTCAGCGGCTCAAGGCACTCGCGGGCCTACGCCCCGGCCAGCTGATCCCCGAGATCCCGCGGAACGTCGAGCCGCGCACAGGCCTGTCGATGGGTGACCACATGGCCCAGACGGCCGCCCAGTGGGGCGTCACCCGCGAGGCGCAGGACGAGCTGGCGGCGGCGTCGCACCACAACCTCGCGGCCGCCTACGAACGCGGCTTCTTCGACGACCTGGTCACGCCGTTCCTGGGCCAGACCCGCGACCAGAACCTGCGAGCCGACTCCTCGGTGGAGAAGCTGGCGAAGCTCAAGCCGGTTTTCGGCACCGGCCCGGATGCCACGATGACCGCCGGCAACTCGACCCCGCTGACCGATGGCGCTTCGGCAGTCCTGCTGGGCTCGGACGAGTGGGCGTCCATGCATGGACTTCCCGTGCTCGCCCACCTGGTCGACGCCCAGACGGCCGCCGTCGACTATGTCACCGGCCGGGAAGGGCTGCTCATGGCGCCCGCCTACGCCCTGCCCCACCTGCTCGAGCGACAGGGCATGAAGCTGCAGGACTTCGACCTCGTCGAGATCCACGAGGCCTTCGCCTCGACGGTCCTGTGCACCCTTGCCGCCTGGGAGAGCGAGGAGTTCTGCCGGGACCGGCTGGGCCTGGACGCGCCGATCGGGGCCCTCGACCGGGCCAAGCTCAACGTCAACGGGTCCTCCCTGGCAGCCGGACATCCGTTCGCGGCCACCGGTGGCCGCATCGTCGCCTCGTTGGCCAAGCAGTTGCACGAGAAGGGTTCCGGCGCGCGTGGGCTGATCTCCATCTGCGCGGCCGGCGGCCAGGGCGTCATGGCGATTCTCGAGGCGGCCTGACATGGCGGGCGCGTACGCCGGACTGGTCAACACCGCGGTGGGCAAGAAGCTGGCCAGCCAGCTCGGGCTGCCCCGCCCGACCACCCTGCGGCGGTATGCCGTCGGCGGCGCGTTGGTCGAAGGGCCGGTCCTCGCCGGTGGTCTCGGGGAGGCTCCGGTCGCCTCGCGGGCTCGCGACCTGCTGAAGGCCGAAGGTGTCGACACGGTCGACGAGGTCGCCTCGGGCTACCGGGTCGGGGCCGTGGTCGCCGACTTCACCGCAGTCACCACGCCGGCGGACCTGCAGGCCCTGCGTGCATTCGTCGCGCCGGCCCTCAAGGGTCTGGCAGCCAGTGGCCGGGTGATCGTCGTCGGTCGCGACCACCGGCAGTCCACCACCCCGGCCCAGGCTGCCGCCCGGCGGGCGCTGGAGGGCTTCACCCGATCGGTGGCGAAGGAGCTCCGTGCGGGTGCCACCGCCAACCTGGTGGTCGTGGACGAAGGCGCCGAGAACAACGCCGACGCCACCGTGCGGTTCCTGCTGTCCGGGCGGTCTGCCTACGTCGACGGCCAGGTCGTGCGGGTCGGTGCCGGCTCGCCGACCGAGCCGGCCGACTGGGCGCGTCCCCTCGAGGGCAAGGTCGCCGTGGTGACCGGTGCCGCTCGAGGGATCGGGGCAGCCATCGCCGAGGTCGTCGCCCGCGACGGCGCCACCGTGGTCTGTGTCGATATCCCAGCCGCAGGCGACGCGCTCACCCGCACCGCGAACCGGATCGGCGGGACCGCGCTGCAGCTTGACGTCACGGCGCAGGACGCGGGTCAGCGGATCCTCGACCACGCGACGTCGCGGCACGGCGGCCTGGACATCGTGGTCCACAACGCCGGGATCACCCGCGACCGGCTGCTCGCCAACCTGGACGAGCACCGCTGGGGGTCCGTGCTCGACGTCAACCTCGGGGCGATCCTGCGGATGAACGAGACCCTGCTCGGGGCCGACGGCGTTCGCGAGGGCGGACACGTCGTGCTGGTGTCCTCGATCGCGGGCATCGCGGGGAACCGCGGTCAGACCAACTACGCCGCGTCCAAGGCGGGCGTGATCGGTCTCGTGGAGGCCCTTGCGCACGACGACGACCTCCGCGCCCGCCGGATCACGGTGAACGCGGTGGCTCCGGGCTTCATCGAGACCGAGATGACCGCCAAAGTGCCCTTCGCGACGCGCGAGATCGGGCGTCTGCTGAACTCGCTGAACCAGGGTGGGCTGCCCGTGGATGTCGCCGAGACGATCGCCTGGTTCAGCCAGGACGCCAACGCCGCTGTCACCGGCAACGTGGTCCGCGTGTGCGGCCAGAGTCTGCTCGGTGCCTGAGATGGCATCCAACGACAGTCCGGGCCAGACCGGCGGGCCGGTCAGGACCGTCGCGGACGCGCCGTCGCTGCCCCGGCTCTTCGCGACGGCGGCCCTGACCCAGCGTGGTCGCGGGGGTGAGCTTCCGGCATACCGGCTGCGCCGTTCCGGGGTTGCCGTCGACCGCGAGCACCTGCTGTCCTACCAACGGATCTGCGGTTTCACGGGGGGCGACGTCCTGCCGCACCCGTACCCGCACCTGCTCGGCTTCCCCCTCCAGGTGCAGCTGATGACCGACCACGCCTTTCCGCTGCCGCTGCCCGGGCTGGTTCACCTGGAGAACCGCATCACGGCGCATCGCAGGCTCACGGCTGACGAGCTCCTCGACGTCACGGTCAGTGCCGAACACCTCACCCCGCACCCCAAGGGCACCGTGGTCGACCTGGTGACCGTGGTGGAGGTTGCCGGCGAGCGGGTGTGGGAAGGGCGCAGCACGTACCTGCGGCGTGGCCGTGGCACGGACGGCGCAGAACCGCGCCCGGCCGCTCCGCAGCTGCCCGAGGGCGCCCCGGTGGGTGTAGTGAGGGTCTCGGAGGGGCTTGGGCGGGCGTATGCCGCGGTCTCCGGTGACGTGAACCCGATCCACCTCCACGCGCTCTCCGCTCGGCTGATGGGGTTCCCGCGCGCCATCGCGCATGGGATGTGGACCTATGCCCGAACCCTGTCGGTGCTGGGGTCGGCCACCGACGCCGGTGGCACCTCTCACGTGTGGTTCCAGAAGCCGGTGTTCCTGCCGAGCACCGTCGAGGTCGTCGTCGACCGGGCAGCCGAGCCGCTCGTGGTAGGGCTGAGGTCCGCCAAGGACCCCACCCGTGCCCATCTCTCGCTGACGTTCCAGGCAGACACCGCGGGGTGACCTGAGGGCCGCTCACTTGAGGTGCGGGGCTCCGGTCCGTAGCGTGGGTAGATGGCCGACGACGTGGCAGGCGACCCACCCACCTCCTCGGCGACGTCAGCGCCGTCAGCGACTGCCGGCGCGCTGGGTCGCGGCCTCACCAACGCGAAACGCGCGCTGACGACTCGTGGCTCCGAGCGCGACGCCGCCCTGCTCATGCTCAAGGCGGCCCTGGCCGCTGTCATCGCCTGGCAGTTCGCTGTGCGGGTGCTGCACAGCCCGTCGCCGTTCTACGCGCCGATGGCGGCCCTGCTCGTGGTGGACCGCACGATGGTGCGGTCGCTGTGGGCGAGCGGTCAGCGCATCGTGGCCGTCCTGGTCGGGATGAGCACGGCATGGCTGGTCGGGTCCGTCGTCGGAGTGCACTGGTGGAGCATGCTTCCGGTGCTCTACCTGGCGCTGCTCATCGCGCGGTGGCGAAGGCTGGGAGACCACGGGATCCAAGTGCCGTCCATGGTGCTGCTGTCCTTGATCACCGTGGGTGGAACGAACGCGCAGTTCACCTACCGCACCATCGTCGAGACCGTGGTGGGCGGACTCATCGGGGTGTTGACCAACGCGGTCGTCCTCGCCCCGCTGCATGTGCACAAGCCGCGTGAGCAGATTCAGGTCCTGACCAGGGGGCTGCGCGAACTGCTGACTGAGATGGGCGCCGGTCTGCGCCAGGACTGGGATGCCGACTCCGCCCGCCGGTGGTTCGACGTGAGCACCGAGCTTGTCGCACTCGCCCCGAGCATCCGCGAGGAGATCGAGACGGGTGCGGAAAGCACGCGGTTCAACCTGCGTGAAAACCTGCGCCCCCTCGACGTCGACTGGGCCGGGTACGCCGAGACGGTCGAAGCCGTCCGACGGAGCCAGTGGCAGGTCTCCGGTATCGCCCGCACCCTGGTCGACGCCGCCGATGACGAGCACTCCCAGCCCACGCCGTCCGCCGCCTTTCTCCAGGAGTATGCCGGCGTCCTCGACGATGTCGCCGAGGCGCTCGGACACTTCGGCCTGCCAGACGAGGACGAGCAACGAGTCGTGAGGGACCGGCTCCACCACGCCGCAACGACGCTGGACCGGCTTGGACACACGGTGCGGACGACCGAGCTCGAGGACCCACACGCATGGCCTGCCTACGGTGCGCTGCTCCTCGATGCCCAGCGCCTGATCCGTGAGCTGGAGATCCACGGCAGCACGGCGGTCATGCCCACCGACAGCGGACCGATCCGACGGCCCACCCCTGAGCTGCTCCGGCTCTGGCCCGAGGCTGGGGAGGAGCCCGGCTGACGCCCGCGCGGGCGTGAGCCCACGAGCCGCCGAACAACTGCCGCGCACCCCGGCCGGACCGGCCGATAGCATCGGTGTGCCGTGCCGGCCAGCTGGCGCGCGGCATACGCCCCCGCCGTTGTTTCCAAGGAGTGCACCCGTGTCTGCCGAGATCACCATCCACGTCGCCGGAAGCGAGCGATCGGTGTCGGACCAGACCACGGCTGCCGAGCTCTTCGACGGTCAGCGCGATGTCTTGGTGGCGCGCGTCAACGGCCAGCTGCGCGACCTGGCCCACGTGCTCGTTGACGGCGATGTCGTCGAGCCCGTGACCGCCCAGGAGCAGGATGGCCTGGACGTGTTGCGGCACAGCGCAGCCCACGTGCTCGCGCAGGCCGTGCAGGAGGTCAACCCCAACGCGAAGCTGGGCATCGGACCTCCGGTCCGCGACGGGTTCTACTACGACTTCGACGTCGAGGAGCCCTTCACTCCGGAGGACCTCAAGGCCCTCGAGAAGGTCATGCAGCGCATCGTCAACGAGGGCCAGAGCTTCGTCCGGCGTGAGATCGCCGACGGGGAGGCCGCTCTCGAGCTCGCTGGCGAGCCATACAAGATCGAGCTCATCGGGCTCAAGGGCGGCAGCGCCGCCGAAGCGGCCGAGGGCGCCGAGGTCGAGGTCGGCGGGGCTCAGCTCACCATCTACGACAACATCCGTCGCGACGGGACCCGGGCGTGGGGCGACCTGTGCCGTGGCCCGCATGTACCCACCACCAAGGTGCTCGGCAACGCGTTCAAGCTCATGCGCAGCAGCGCCGCGTACTGGCGCGGCAGCGAGAAGAACCCCCAGCTGCAGCGGGTCTACGGGACCGCCTGGCCGACCAAGGACGACCTCAAGGCGTACCTCGAGCGGCTGGCCGAGGCTGAGAAGCGTGACCACCGCAAGCTCGGCGCGGAGCTGGACCTCTTCTCGTTCCCCGACGAGATCGGGTCGGGGCTGGTCGTGTTCCACCCCAAGGGCGGCATCATCAAACGCGAGATGGAGGACTACGTCCGCCGTCGCCACATCGAGGAGGGCTTCCAGTACGTCGGGACCCCGCACATCACCAAGCAGGGTCTCTTCGAGACCTCGGGTCACCTGCCGTACTTCGCCGACACCATGTTCCCGCCGATGGAGATGGAGGGGAGCAACTACTACCTCAAGGCGATGAACTGCCCGATGCACAACCTGATCTTCAGGTCGCGCGGGCGGTCCTACCGCGAGCTGCCGTTGCGTCTCTTCGAGTTCGGCTCGGTCTACCGCTTCGAGAAGTCTGGCGTGGTCCACGGCCTGACCCGGGTGCGCGGCATGACCCAGGACGACTCGCACTCCTACGTCACCGCCGAGCAGGCACCGGCCGAGATCACCCACCTGCTGCATTTCGTGCTGGGGCTGCTGCGCGACTTCGGCCTCGACGACTACTACCTCGAGCTGTCCACCCGTGACGACTCCAAGGACAAGTTCATCGGCAGCGACGAGCAGTGGGAGCTGGCGACCCGGGTGCTGCGCGAGGCCGCCGAGGAGACCGGTCTGGAGCTGGTCCCCGATCCTGGTGGCGCGGCGTACTACGGCCCCAAGATCTCGGTGCAGGCGCGCGACGCCATCGGCCGCACCTGGCAGATGTCGACCATCCAGTACGACTTCAACCAGCCCGCGCGGTTCGGTCTGGAGTTCCAGGCGGCTGACGGCTCGCGTCAGCAGCCGGTGATGATCCACTCGGCGAAGTTCGGCTCGTTGGAGCGCTTCTTCGGGGTGCTCGTCGAGCACTACGCAGGCGCGTTCCCGCCCTGGCTGGCGCCGGTCCAGGTGCTCGGCCTGCCAGTGGCCGAGGAGTTCTCGGCATACCTGCACGACGTGGCTGACCAGCTGCGGCGCAAGGGAGTTCGCGTCGAGATCGACGACAGCGACGACCGGTTCCCGAAGAAGATCAGGAACGCGTCCAAGGCCAAGGTGCCGTTCGTGCTGATCGCTGGCGAGGAGGACCGTGCCGCCGGCGCGGTGTCGTTCCGGTTCCGCGACGGGTCGCAGAAGAACGGCGTGGCCGTCGCAGACGCGATCGCCGAGATCGTCGCGGCAGTGGAGTCACGCGTCCAGGTCTGAGGACGGTCGCCAGACCATCCGCACGTCGGGTGCGCCCTCCTCGGTGTCGCCGTCGGTGTGCTCGGCGTCGACGAAGCCGTTGCGGCGGTAGAACCGCCGGGCCCGGTCGTTGCTCTGGAACGTCCACAGCTCCAGGCCACCGGGGAACCTGTCCTGGGCGAGGGCAACCAGGCGCGAGCCCAGTCCACGGTCGCGGTGGTCCGCCGCAATGTAGAGGTGGCCGAGCTGGTCGGGCGCCATGACGGCGATGAAACCCACCGGCCGCTCCGCCAGCTCGGCCACCCAGACCTCGAACTGGGCCAGCAGCACGCCTCGGACGAACGGCTCGACGCTCTCCCTGGGGTGCGCCAGGGCCGGGATGGCGGGGACGGACTCCACCCGAACCGTCCACAAGAGGTCGGCCAGGGCATGGCTGTCGGCCTCAACTGCCCGACGGATCGTGGGTTCCCCCCCGTTGTGACGTGTCACGACATATCCGTGCCCCGTGACCTGCGTCGCCAAACCCCCGCTGCGGTGGGGGTGCTCGCCGGTCGCGCCCTAGGATCGCTGTCCATGAGCGACTCACTCGAGCCGGACACCGGCTTCGCCGGCGTGCAGGACGGCTTCGAGCGACTCTGGACGCCGCATCGCATGGCCTATGTCACCGGCGAGCGCCCCAGTGATGACGCCGGCCAGGGCTGCCCCTTCTGTGCGGCCCCCGGCAAGGACGATGCGACCGGGCTCATCGTGCATCGGGGCGACCTGTGCTACGTGGTGATGAACCTGTTCCCCTACAACCCGGGTCACGTCCTGGTCTGCCCCTACCGCCATGTCTCTCTCTATGTCGACCTCACGCCCGAGGAGACCCTCGAGTTCACCGCCCTGACCAGGCAGGCCATCGCAGCGATCGACACCGCCTCGGGCCCGCACGGCTACAACATCGGCATGAACCAGGGCGCCGTGGCCGGGGCCGGGGTCCAGGCGCACCTGCACCAGCACATCGTGCCCCGCTGGGGTGGTGACTCGAACTTCCTGCCCGTGATCGCGCAGACCAAGGCCCTGCCGATGCTCCTGGAGGATGTCCGCGGACGCCTGGCGGCGGCGTGGCCCTCGACCTGAGCGGGGCCGCGGCTCAGTAGGCTGGCCACCACCATGCTCAACAAGTACGCGCGCGCGCTCTTCACCAAGATCTTCACACCCGTGGCACGGTTGTTCCTGCGTCTGGGGATCAGCCCCGACGCGGTGACCATCGTCGGCACCCTGGGCGTCTGCATCGGGGCGCTGGCCTTCTACCCACGCCACGAGTTCTTCTGGGGGACCGTGGTCATCGCCGTGTTCGTGTTCTCCGACACCGTCGACGGCGTGATGGCCCGGCTGTCCGAGCGCTCCGGCCGATGGGGCGCCTACCTCGACTCCACCTTGGACCGGGTCGGCGACTCGGCGATCTTCGGGGGGCTGGTGCTCTGGTACGCCGGCGACGGCGGCAACCTGTTCATGGCTGGGCTGGCACTGGCCTGCCTGATCCTCGGCAGCGTCGTCTCCTACGCGAAGGCCCGCGCCGAGGGGCTCGGCATGAGCGCCAACGTCGGCATCGCCGAGCGGGCCGACCGGCTGGTCGCGGTGTTGGCCACGACCGGGCTGGTGGGCCTTGGCCTGCCCGAGGTCGTGCTGACCATCGTCCTGCTGCTGCTGGCCGTGGCAAGCCTGGTCACCGTCGTTCAGCGCATGCTGACCGTGCGCAAACAGGCGCTGGGCATGCTGTGAGGCTCGGGTGAGCGCCCTCGGCGACCTTGTCGCCGTCGGGGTCTACCGGTTGGGGTGGGGGGCGGTGCGCCGGCTGCCCGAGCGGGCGGCATACCTGGTCTTCGAGCGCCTCGCGGACCTCAGCGTCGCGCGAGGCGGTCGCGGGGTCCAACGGTTGCGGGCCAACTACGCGCGAGTTCGCCCCGAGCTCGGGGAGAGCGAGCTCGACGCCCTGGTCCGGGCCGGCATGCGCTCCTACCTGCGGTACTACTGCGAGGCGTTCCGGCTCCCAGATCGCACCGCGGCCGAGCTCCGGGACGCGGTGCGGGTCGAGGGTGACGGGCCGGTGCGCGAGCACCTGAGCGCGGGGCGGCCGGTCCTCTGCTTCCTCGGCCACCTCGGCAACTGGGACCTCGCCGGCGCGTGGGGTGCCGGCGAGCTCGGGCCGGTGGTGACGGTGGCCGAGCGACTCAAGCCCGAGTCCGTGTATGCCGAGTTCCTCGCCTTTCGCGAGTCGCTCGGCATGACCATCCTCCCGCTCACCGGTGGTGGGGACGTCTTCGCCGAGCTGCGCGCCCACCTGACCACTCCTGTGGTCATGCCACTGCTGGCCGACCGGGACCTCACCGACCGGGGGATCGAGGTCGACCTGTGCGGCCACCCGGCTTCGATGGCCGCTGGGCCGGCGGCCCTGTCGCTGGCGACGGGGGTGGCGCTGTTTCCGGTCACCATCCGCTATGAGCCGGTTCCTGGCTCGACCTGGCGTCAGCGCATCGTCATCACGTTCCACGAGCCCGTCCGACCGCCCGACACCGGCACCACCCGGGCCAAGGCCATCGCCATGACCCAGCAGTGTGCGGATGTCCTGGGCGCCGCGATCAAGGCCCATACCGAGGACTGGCACATGCTGCAGAGAGTCTTCAGGTGAGGATCGGGCTCGTCTGCCCGTACTCCTTCGACGTGCCGGGGGGAGTGCAGTTCCATGTCCGCGACCTGGCCGAGTACTTCCTCGGCCAGGGTCACCACGCCTCGGTCCTCGCGCCGGCCGACGAGGACACCCCGCTGCCGTCGTACGTGGAGTCCGTCGGGCGAGCCGTGCCCGTGCGGTACAACGGCTCGGTGGCCAGGCTCAACTTCGGCCCGGTCACCGCGGCGCGGGTCGGCCGCTGGGTCGAGCGCGGCGCCTTCGACGTCGTGCACCTTCACGAACCCGTGACGCCCAGCATCTCCATCCTCGCGCTGTGGGCCGCGGAAGGCCCGGTGGTGGCCACCTTCCATACCTCCAACCTGCGCTCCCGGGCGATGCAGGCGGCATACCCGCTCCTGCGGCCCAGCCTGGAGAAGATCAGCGGCCGGATCGCGGTGTCCGAGGACGCCCGGCGCACCGTCACCACCCACCTCGGGGGAGATGCGGTGGTGATCCCCAACGGCGTCAATGTCGCCCGGTTCGCCCAGGCGGCCAAACGCCCCGCCTGGTGTGGAACCGCACAGGAACCCACCATCGCCTTCCTCGGCCGGATCGACGAGCCGCGCAAGGGCCTGCCCGTGCTGGCGGGCGCGATGACCTCGGTGCTCGCTCAGATCCCCGGCGCGCGGCTGCTGGTCGCCGGTCCGGGAGATGTCGCCTCGGCCCGCGACCGGCTCGCCCCGGCGGTAGCGGCGCGCACCGAGTTCCTCGGCACGGTCACCGACGAGGACAAGGCGTCGCTGCTGGCCTCCGCGGACCTGTACGTCGCTCCGCACACCGGGGGCGAGAGCTTCGGCATCGTGCTGGTCGAGGCGATGAGCGCCGGGGTGCCCGTGGTGGCGAGCAACCTGCCGGCATTCGTGCGGGTCCTGGATGACGGTCGCGCGGGCCAGACCTTCGCCAACGAGGACCGCGCCGACCTGGCTCAGACCCTCGTCCGGCTGTTGCGAGACCCGGGGGAGCGCGACCGGCTGAGGGTGGAGGGCCAGCGGCGGGCGCAGGTGTTCGACTGGTCGGTCGTGGCGGAGGATGTCATGGCCGTGTACGACACTGTGACGCACACGGCGAGCGGCCCGCGGTCCGACTCAGCGACCGACACCCGCTGGACTCGCCTACTTCGAGGCAAGGTCCGAGGAGGTGACGACGGATGAGCAGCCCCACCTGGGTGGTGGTCGCCGTGGCGCTCCTGCTGGGAGTGGCCTGGTACCTGTCCTACAGCGCTGCCCGCCTTGACCGGCTGCATGCCCGGGTCGAGGGCGCGCTCTCGGCTCTGGACGCCCAGCTCGTCCGCCGCGCCGAGGCAACCCTGGAGCTGGCCAACTCAGGCGCCCTCGACCCCGCGAGCGCCCTGATGATGGCTGCCGCCGCGTCGGAGTCCCTGGAGGCGCACAACGAGCGCGCTGTGGAGCACGACCTGCTCGAGGGCCAGCACTTCGCCGGTCGCGAGGTGCTCGAGACCGACCTGACGTTGGCGCTCCAGGCTGCCCTCAGCCAGCCGGTGGTCGAGGGCCTGAGATTTGCCGAGGGCCCGGGGATGGCGGCGTTGGAGCGCGTGGAGGCGGCTGGCGTCAGGGTCCAGCTGGCGCGCCGGTTCCACAACGACGCGGTCAAGGACGTCCAGCGGGTTCGCCGCAAGCTGGTCGTGCAGGTCTTCCGGCTGGCGGGCCACGCCGAGCTACCCAGAACCGTTGAGTTCGATGACGACCTGCCGGCGGCTATCCGCGACTGAGTGTGCCCGCGGGTGCACCGAGGAGGCCACCCAGGCCCGTTCGAGGCAGGTGTTCGCACCAACTAGCATGTGGCGTGAAGCGCGATTCCTGCGCTGCGCCCTGAACAGATCTGGAGTTGGACCCGATGTCCGCCGACGCAACCGCACCCGTAAGCCAGCCCACGACCGGTACCTCGCGCGTCAAGCGCGGCATGGCCGAGATGCTCAAGGGCGGCGTCATCATGGATGTCGTCAATGCCGAGCAGGCGAAGATCGCCGAGGACGCCGGCGCCGTGGCCGTGATGGCCCTCGAGCGCGTCCCCGCCGACATCCGCGCCCAGGGCGGCGTCTCGCGCATGTCCGACCCCGACATGATCGACGGCATCATCGAGGCCGTCTCGATCCCGGTCATGGCCAAGGCCCGCATCGGCCATTTCGTCGAGGCCCAGGTGCTTCAGTCCCTCGGCGTCGACTACATCGACGAGTCCGAGGTGCTGACCCCGGCTGACTACGCCAACCACATCGACAAGTGGGCCTTCACGGTTCCGTTCGTCTGCGGTGCGACCAACCTCGGCGAGGCCCTGCGCCGCATCACCGAGGGCGCGGCCATGATCCGCTCCAAGGGTGAGGCCGGCACCGGTGACGTCTCCAACGCCACGACCCACATGCGCCAGATCCGCCAGCAGATCCGCCGCCTGCAGAACCTGCCCGAGGACGAGCTGTTCGTCGCGGCCAAGGAGCTGCAGGCCCCGTACGAGCTGGTCAAGGAGGTCGCCGAGGCCGGCAAGCTCCCGGTGGTGCTGTTCACCGCCGGTGGCATCGCAACCCCCGCCGACGCCGCCATGATGATGCAGCTCGGCGCCGAGGGTGTCTTCGTCGGGTCGGGCATCTTCAAGTCCGGCAACCCCGCGCAGCGCGCCGAGGCCATCGTCAAGGCGACCACCTTCTTCGACGACCCCGATGTGATCGCCAAGGTCTCACGCGGTCTCGGCGAGGCCATGGTCGGCATCAACGTCGAGGAGATCCCCGAGCCGCACCGGCTGGCCGAGCGCGGCTGGTAGTCCGGCCCAGGAGTCATCGTGAAGGATCGTCCGGGTCGAGTCCCTGACGATCCTTCACGCTGTCCGGACGCTACGGGTTGACCCGCCTGGCCGTACGCGCCGACACCAGGACGCCCCCGGCCGCGGCGAGTGCGACGACGGCGGTCAGAGGCCACAACAGGGCCGGAGCGGCGCTGTAGACGGCGCCACCGATAGGCCCCGACAGCAATGTCCCACTCGTGGCCGCACCGGTGTAGAGGCCCTGGTACTGCCCGACCAAGTGATCCGGGGCCGCGTCGAGGACATGGGCCGTCGCGGTCGTCTTGTAGAGGATCTCGCCCGCGGTGAGCACCGTCATGGCCACGACGCAGGTCACGATCACGGTGCCGCCGTGCAGCCCGAACATGCCCATCCCCACCCCGACGAGGGCGTAGCCCGCCGCAATGATCGGGTATGCCGCGTGCCTGCGCAGGCGTACCGCAACGGGGATCTCCAACAGCAGGATCAACCCGGACCCGATAGCGATGAGTGCGGTGTAGAGCGCGACGGGCTGGCCCTGGTCGCGCAGGTAGACCGGGAGCGTGGTGTACAGCTGCCGGTAGACGAGGTCGACGGCGATGATGGCGGGCAGGAGCACGAGGAGAGCGCGGTCGGCCAGCACCGAGCGCCACAGCCCGTGGGTGGTTGGCTCTCGCGCGACCCGGTGGGCCTCCTCGCGGGGAAGCAGCCGAGCGGTGACCCCGCGCACGACCAAGGTGGCCGCGCCGTCCGCCACCAGCAGAGCGGTGAAGGAATGCGAGATGAGCAGGGCGCCGACCAAGGGTCCGATCACGAAGCCGGCATTCGAGGCGGCACGCCCCACGGCCACGGCCGCGCGACGTTCACCGGCCGGCACGGCCAGGGCCGCCAGGGCCGCCTGCGAGTTCGACGCCGTCGCGGCGGCATACGCGATCACCGGTAGGGCGCTGACGAAAGCCCAGAGCGGGAACCACGGCAAGCCCACCATGAGCACCCCAGCGACCAGCGAGGCAACCAGCAGGACCGGCCGGTGCCCGAACCGGTCGCCGAACCACCCACCGGTGAAGCTGCCCACCAGCATGCCCGCACCGTAGGTGCCGCTGATCAGTCCCGCCGCGCCCACCGACAGGTGGCGAGGCCCCACGAGGTAGAGGGTGAGGAAGAGCATGAGGAACGACGACGCCGACCCCAGTAAGCGCCCGGCCGCGAGCACCCATACGATCCGCGGCACCGATCTCACCCGGTCACTGTGCCAGGGACTTCGAACCCGCGCAGGGCGGGACACACGGCCCGCGCAGGGCGGGACACACGGCCCGCGTACGCTTGCCGGTCGTGAGTCCCACCATTGGCGTCCTGGCAGTTCAGGGCGACGTCCGCGAACATCTCAGTGTCCTGACCAGCCTGGGCGTGAAGGCGGCCACGGTTCGCCGGCCGGCCGAGCTCGAGGCCGTCGACGCCCTGGTCATCCCCGGGGGCGAGTCCACGACCATGGACAAGCTCGTGCGGGCGTTCGAGCTGTACGAGCCGCTGCGCGAGCGCATCGCCGCCGGGATGCCGGCCTACGGCTCGTGCGCGGGCATGATCATGCTGGCCGACCGCATCGCCGACGCCCGACCCGACCAGCAGACCCTCGGGGGGCTGGACATCACCGTGCGACGCAACGCCTTCGGGCGGCAGGTGGACTCCTTCGAGGAGGACCTGCACTTCGATGGCCTCAGCGGCACGATCCGGGCGATCTTCATCCGCGCACCCTGGGTGGAGCAGACCGGGCCCGACGTGGAGGTACTGGCCACGGTCGAGGACGGACCGGCCGCGGGTAGGATCGTCGCCGTTCGCCAGGGGGCTCTGCTGGCCACCTCGTTCCACCCTGAGGTGGGCGGGGACCACCGGGTGCACGCGCAGTTCGTCGAGATCGTGAGGAACATCTGTTGAGAGGCATCGCATGAGCGGCCACAGCAAGTGGGCGACCACCAAGCACAAGAAGGCA
>DASYGI010000002.1:0-4638 GCA_035999925.1 Pedococcus sp. | reverse complement strand
GACGCTCTGCACGAGGTGCAGCAGCGGGAGCAGGGCCGATCGCTTCTGGGGGTACTTCGCCACGACCTGGACGGCGTCCTCGTGGAGCTGGGCCAGCACGTCGGCGGCATACGGCTCCTTGGACTGCGCGGGCACTGTCAGGTGCCCCGCCGCGGTCTGAATCCCGTAGTGCTCCATCAGTGCCCGGCCCTTCCCGCAACGACGGTCTCTCCGCGCCTCGCCCGCTGGCGCTCGCTCGTGTGCTCACTCTCTGTCGCGCTCAACGGTCCACGCCTCCCATGACGGGGTCGATCGAGGCAACAGCGACGATGACGTCGGCGATCTGGCTGCCCTCGCACATCACGGCCGTGGCCTGCAGGTTGTTGAAGGACGGGTCCCGGAAGTGCGCGCGGTACGGACGCGTGCCGCCGTCGGACACCGCATGGCAGCCCAGCTCGCCCTTGGGGCTCTCAATGGCGGAGTACGCCTGGCCGGGCGGCACCCGGAAGCCCTCGGTCACGAGCTTGAAGTGGTGGATCAGCGACTCCATCGAGGTGCCCATGATCTCCCGGATGTGGTCGAGGCTGTTGCCCATGCCGTCGCTGCCGATGGCCAGCTGCGCCGGCCAGGCGATCTTCTTGTCGGCCACCATGACGGGGCCCGGGTGCTCCTGCAGCCGGTCGATGGCCTGCTCGGCGATCTTGAGCGACTCGTACATCTCGTCGATGCGGATCCGCAGGCGCGCATAGGCGTCGGACTCGGTGCGCGTGACGACCTCGAAGTCGTAGGTCTCGTAGCCGCAGTACGGGTCCAGCTTGCGCAGGTCATGGGGCAGACCCGTCGAGCGCAGGATCGGCCCGGTGATGCCCAGGGCCATGCAGCCGGCCAGGTCGAGATAGCCGACGTCGACGGTGCGGCCCTTGAGGATCGGGTTCTCGTTGAGCAGCAGCTCGAGCTCGCCCAGGCCCCGACGCACCAACGGGATGGTGTCGCGGATCTTGTCGATGGCACCGGGAGGCAGGTCCTGGGCGACTCCACCTGGACGGACGAACGCGTTGTTCATCCGCAGCCCGGTGATCATCTCGAAGATGGCCAGGATGCGCTCGCGCTCACGGAAGCCGACCGTCATCACGGTGGTCGCGCCCATCTCCATGCCACCGGTGGCCAGGGCCACCAGGTGCGAGGTGATGCGGTTGAGCTCCATGAGCAGGACCCGGATGACGCTGGCGCGCTCGGGGATCTGGTCAGTGATCCCCAGCAGCTTCTCCACCGCAAGGCAGAACGCGGTCTCGTTGAAGAACGGCGTGAGGTAGTCCATCCGGGTGCAGAACGTCACGCCCTGCGTCCAGGTGCGGAACTCCATGTTCTTCTCGATGCCGGTGTGCAGGTAGCCGATCCCTGCGCGCGTCTCGGTGACGGTCTCGCCGTCGAGCTCGAGGATCAGGCGCAGCACGCCGTGCGTCGAGGGGTGCTGCGGACCCATGTTGACGACGATGCGCTCCTCGTGGAGGGCAGCAGCCTCGTCGACGAGCTGGTCCCAGTCGCCACCGGTGGCGTTGAAGACGTGCGCGCCCTCCGCGGCAGCGACGTCGGCGCCGGAGGTGGCGTAGATGTCGGTGTCGCCGGGGGTGTGGGTGGTGCGGTCGGTGGTGCTCATCAGATGTAGGACCTCCGCTGGTCCGGCGGCGGGATGGTGGCGCCCTTGTACTCGACGGGTATGCCGCCGAGCGGGTAGTCCTTGCGCTGCGGGTGGCCCGGCCAGTCGTCGGGCATGAGGATGCGGGTCAGCGACGGGTGTCCGTCGAACTGGATCCCGAACATGTCCCACGTCTCGCGCTCGTGCCAGTCGTTGGCCGGGTACGTCTCGACGATGGACGGGATGTGCGGGTCGCTGTCGGGTGCGGTGACTTCGACCCGAACGCGGCGACCCCCGTGGGTGATCGACAGGAAGTGGTAGACCGCGTGCAGCTCGCGACCCTCCTGCGTCGGGTAGTGCACGCCGGAGACGCCGGTGCAGATCTCGAACCGCAGCCCGGGGTGGTCCCGCAGCGTGCGGGCCACGGCCGGGAGGTGCTCGCGACGTACGAACAGCGTGAGCTCGCCGCGGTCGACGACCACGGACTCGACAGCTTCGGCGTAGGAGGCCTGGCCGCCGACCAGCCCCTTCTCGAGCAGGTCGGCGATCTCGTCGAAGTAGCCGCCGAACGGGCGCACGGCGGGCGCCGGGAACAGCACGGGTCGAACGAGCCCCCCATAGCCGGAGGTGTCGCCGGTGTCGCGGGCGCCGAACATGCCGGTGCGCTCGCCCATCACGACCGGGTCGGGCGTGGTGCCTGGCGCGGCCGGGAGGCGCTCGCCGGTCGTCGAGCCCGCGATGTCGGCCGCGGGCTGCTCGGGTCCGGCACCCTCACCTGCGGCGGCCTGGCCGCTCTGCGTGCCGTCGATGTTGCTGTTGACGGTCGCCTGCCGCTCGTCCTTGGCCTTCTCGTTTCTAGCCATTACGCGAGAAGACCTTTCATCTGGTGCGTCGGCGTCGCGGTGAGGGCAGCGGCCTCGGCAGCCCGGGCCGCGGCCACACGGTTCACGCCGAGCTTGCTGTTCTGGATCTGGTCGTGCAGCGTCAGGATCGCGTTGAGGAGCATCTCCGGGCGCGGCGGGCAGCCCGGCAGGTAGACGTCGACGGGCACGATGTGGTCGACGCCCTGGACGATCGCGTAGTTGTTGAACATGCCACCCGAGCTGGCGCAGACGCCCATCGAGATGACCCACTTCGGCTCGGGCATCTGGTCGTAGACCTGGCGGACGACCGGGGCCATCTTCTGGCTGACTCGGCCGGCGACGATCATCAGGTCCGCCTGGCGGGGCGTCGCGGAGAACCGCTCCATACCGAACCGGGCGATGTCGTAGTCGGGCGTGCCCACCGCCATCATCTCGATGGCACAGCAGGCCAGCCCGAACGTCGCGGGCCAGACCGAGCTCTTGCGCATGTAGCCGGCCAGCTGCTCGACCGTAGTGAGCAGAAAGCCAGCGGGCAGCTTCTCTTCGATTCCCATGTTGTCCTCGTCAGTCCCAGTCGAGCCCGCCGCGGCGCCACACATACGCGTACGCCACGAAGACAGTCAGGATGAACAGCACCATCTCCACCAGTGCAAACAGCCCCAGCCGGTCGAAGGCCACGGCGAACGGGTAGAGGAACACCGACTCGATGTCGAAGATGATGAAGAGCATCGCGGTCAGGTAGTACTTGATCGGCACGCGCCCACCGCCGACGGCCTGAGGCGTGGGCTCGATGCCGCACTCGTAGGCGTCCAGCTTGGCCCGGTTGTAGCGCTTCGGTCCGGAGATCGCCGCAGCGAAGACCGAGAACACGGCGAACCCGCCGCCGATGGCCAACAGGAAAAGCAACGGGACATAGGGGTTCGTCATCGCCGTGCCACTCCCCTTCCGTTGTGTATGCAGAGGCGGTCGTCCGTGCCTACCCAGGGCTCGGACCCATCCCCGGCACGCGAGCAGTGCGGCCCAATCCTAGGGGCGCACTGTGAGAATGCACGCTGGGTCATGCGCGTGCTCATGCGTCCGGCGCCATCTTGGACAGGGCGGTGATCAGGCGGTCGCTCGCGTCGCCCCCGTGGGGCTCGGCGAGGTTGGCCATGACCTTGAGCAGGAACTTCATCAGCGTGGTCCGCGGCAGGCCGTACTTCGTGGCCAGTCGCATCACCTCGGGGTTGCCGATCATCTTCGCGAAGTAGCGCCCGAGCGTGTAGTAGCCGCCGAGCGCGTCGGCCATGACCTTGGGGTAGGACTGCAGGACCCGCTCGCGCTGGGCGTCGGTGCCGCGGGCGAATGCCTGTGCGATCACCTCGGCGGCCAGCCGCCCGGACTCCATCGCGTACGCGATGCCCTCGCCGTTGAACGGGTTGACCATCCCGCCCGCGTCCCCGACGAGCAGCAGGCCGTTGTCGTAGTGGGGCTGCCGGTTGAAGCCCATCGGCAGCGCCGCTCCGCGGATCGGGCCGACCATGGTCTCGTCGTTGTAGGTCCAGTCGGCAGGCATGGTCGCGACCCAGCGACGCATGACGTCCTTGTAGTCCGTCTTGCCGAAGGCGCTGGAGGTGTTGAGGATCCCGAGCCCGACGTTGGAGGTGCCATCCCCCACCCCGAAGATCCAGCCATAGCCCGGCAGCAGGACCTTCTTGCCGGCGTCGTCGGTGGACCACAGCTCCAGCCAGGACTCGAGGTAGTCGTCGTCGTGGCGCGGGCTCGTGTAGTACGTGCGGACGGCGACGCCCATAGGGCGGTCCTCGCGCTTCTCCCGACCCATCGCCAGGGACAGCCGCGAGGAGTTGCCGTCGGCGGCGACGACCAGCGGGGCGGTATACCGCAGTTCGGGACCGGTGGCGCGGCCCTTGTCATCGACGGCCTTGGCGGTGACGCCCACGATCGAGCCGCGGGAGTCCAGGATCGGACCGGTGACGTTGGTGCCCTCACGTAGTCGGGCGCCGTGCTTGACCGCGTGCCTGGCCAGGATGTCGTCGAAGTCCTGGCGGGTGCGGACCAGGCCGTACGGCGGGAAGCTCGCCAGGTCGGGCCAGGGCAAGGACAGCCGCATGCCGCCGCCGATGATGCGCAGGCCGTGGTTCTTGATCCAGCCGTCGTCCT
>DASYGI010000001.1:0-6249 GCA_035999925.1 Pedococcus sp. | reverse complement strand
CGCGTTGGCGTTCCGGCTGTGGATGCGTGGGCGCGTCGTCGACGCGGCGCGCGAGCAGGCCGAGCGGGGTGTGGCCGGGTCGATGGAGGGTCACGCTGCGATGGACATGTCCGTCGAGGCCGGTGGCACGGTGTGGCAGCGACTGTTCTCCGGAGACGGGTTCACCTCGGTTGCTCTGTACTACGTCATGGACTGGGCGTCCGTCCTGCGGGACATCGTCATCGGGCTGCTCATCGCGGGCGCGTTCGCCGCGTGGGTGCCGACCAGCTGGCTGGAGACCTTCTTCCTGACATCCGACCCGACCGCCGCGAGAATCTGGGGCCCGGTCATCGGCCCACTGGTCGCGGTCCTCAGCTTCGTCTGCTCGATCGGCAACGTGCCCCTGGCCGCGGTGCTATGGAACGGAGGCATCAGCTTCGGCGGCGTGGTCAGCTTCATCTTCGCCGACCTCATCATCGTCCCCATCATCCTGATCTACCGGAAGTACTACGGCACCAAGGCCGCGCTGCGCATCACGGGCATCTTCTACCTGGCCATGGTCCTGGCCGGGTACCTCGTGGAGACTCTCTTCGGGCTGTTGCACCTGATCCCGACCAACCGCAGCGCCACCGTCGTCGAGGCCGGGTTCGCCTGGAACTGCACGACCTGGCTCAACCTGGCCTTCCTGGCCCTGACCGTGGTCCTGGTGGTCCGGTTCGTGCGCACCGGGGGAGGCCCGATGCTGAAGATGATGGGCGGCCCGCCTCCCTCGCCCGAGTCCGGGCACAGCCACGGCGAGCATCAGCATTGACCTCCCGGGTTTCTCAAGCCGGCGTCTAGGCGCCCCCTTCCTCTGACGGTCTTCCGACTGCGGACTGGCTCAGCTGGTCCGCGCGAATGCCTGTGGGGCTATCGTGATCAGCGGTGTGCCGGGAAGTCTGGTCGGCGGCGCTTTTTCCGACCCTTGACCGCCGCACAAATTCAGGAGCCCCGTGTCCGACACCGAGCACTACGCCCTCGCCGTGCTGTTGGCCAGCGTGGCCGCCGTGGCGGCGCTGATGCTGAACCGCCTCACCGAACGGATCAGGGTCCCTGCTCCGCTGCTCATGCTCGTCGGCGCCGCAGTGGTCGCGAAGCTGGTTCCAGCCCTCCAGATCTCTGACGTTGCCACCGTCGAGCACGTGGTGACCATCGCGCTGGTCCTGATCCTGTTCGACGGCGGCATGCACATCGGCTGGCGGCGGTTCCGGGTGGCGGCCGCACCCATCGCTCTGGTGGGGGTGGCCGGAACGTTCCTGACCGCGGGCGCCGCGGCGGTGCTTTTGCATGTCGGGTTTGGGTTGGACTGGTACCTCGCTGCGCTGGTCGCCACGGCGGTGGCACCGACCGACCCCGCCGTTGTCTTCTCGGTCCTCGGCCAGCGCGAGATCCGTGGACGCAGCGGCACCATCCTTGAGGGGGAGTCCGGCGCCAACGACCCGGTCGGCATCGCGCTCATGGCCAGCCTGCTTGCCGCCGGCGCCCTCAGCTGGGTCGCGGCAGGCCAGGTGGCCGGCCAGTTCACCCTGCAGATGGCGATCGGGCTCGGCGTCGGCGCGGTCGGCGGGAGAGCCCTGCTGTGGTTCATGCGCCGGGTCGCGCTGCCCAACGAAGCCCTCTATCCGCTGCGAACCGTGTTCGGCGCCATGGCCCTGTACGGCGCTGCGACCTTGGCTCACGGGTCGGGTTTCCTCGCCGTCTTCGTGGCCGGAATCGTCATCGGGAACCCGGGCGCGCCGTACAAACGCGAGGTCGAGCGCTTCCACACAGCCCTGGCCAGCCTCGGCGAGATCGTCGCCTTTCTTGTGCTCGGCCTGACCGTGGACGTCGGGGTCCTTTCGAGTAGCAACGTGTGGGTGCCTGGCCTCGTGCTCGGCGTCGCATTGGCGGTAGTCATCCGACCGGTCTTTGCGGGCCTCTGTCTGCTGCCAGCGCGGCTGCGGCCGAACGAGCTAGCCTTCGTGCTCTTCGCTGGGCTCAAGGGAGCCGTACCCATCCTGCTCGGCGAACTTCTCCGCGCCGCCCATGTCCCGCAGGCGTCAAGGCTCTACGGAATCGTCGTCGTGGTGGTCGTCTTCTCCGTCCTGGTCCAAGGCGGTTTGGTCCCGACCGCTGTGCGGCTGCTGAAGCTGCCGACCAGGATGGTCGAGCCCGAGCCATGGGCCCTCGGAGTTCGACTGCGGGCCGAACCCGACGCCGTGCACCACATGCACGTGGCAGCTGGCTCCCCGGCTGAGGGCGCGACCATTGCTGGTCTGGCGCAGCAGGTCGACGACATGTGGGTCAGCATCGTCGTGCGCGACAAAGTCCTCGTCGTCGTCAGTGGAGAAACTCGACTGGAGGCGGATGATGAGGTGGTCATCCTCGGCGACCCCCGCCTCCGCGATGTCCTAACGACGACATTCGAGCCGCCAAGTTCTCCAGCGTCCTAAGGCACCAATCCGTAGTCCCATCGAAGGCGTCTGTGGGGCTGACACCCTGTCCGGCTCGGATCGCGACCTTGGTCATCACGATCGCTCCTGTTCATCTAAGTCTGTCTGTGACAGACTGAAACGCATGGCGAAGGCCGAGGTCCTGCGGGGGCGGTGGGGTAGGGAGCTGGCGCGTCCGGCTTGGGTGCGTGAGCATCCGCGGGCGCCGTGGGCGGCGGTCTTCGCGGTGTGTGTGGGCGCCTCCATGGGTCAGCTCGATGCCAGCATCGTCACGTTGGCGTTTCCGCACATGCAGGTCGAGTTCCGCGCCCCCCTGGCGGGGGTGCAGTGGGTGTCGCTGTCCTACCTGGGGGTGCTTGCGGTGATGCTGGTGCCGGTAGGGCGCTGGTCGGATGCGCACGGCCGGAAGTTGTTGTACGTGTACGGGTTTGTCCTGTTCACGCTGGCCTCGGCCGGGTGTGGGCTGGCCCCGAGCCTGGGCTGGTTGGTGGCCGCCCGCGCGGTGCAGGCTGTGGGTGCGGCGTTGCTGCAGGCCAACAGTGTGGCGCTGGTGGTGCGCAGTGTCGGCACGGGCAGGGCCCGTGCGGCCCTTGGCGTCCAGGGGGCGGCGCAGGCGTTGGGCCTGGCCACCGGGCCAGCGCTGGGTGGGCTGCTGGTGGACCAGTTCGGCTGGCGTTCGGTGTTCTGGGTCAACGTCCCCGTCGGGGTGATCGCCATTGCCACCGCGTTGGTTCTCTTGCCACGGAGCCGAGACTTGAAGGAACCCGGCACCAGCGACCTCGCCGGAGCCGCACTGCTGGGCTCGGCCACGCTGCTGACGCTGTGGACGCTGGCGCAGCTGGCCGACCCGCGGTCGAGATGGCCCATGGTGGGGGCCGCCGCGGCGGTAGCCGTGGTCGCCGGTGAGAGCTTTTGGCGCATCGAGGGGCGGGCGAAGGCGCCGCTGATCTCACCTGTCCGGATGCGGGACGCCGGGATCGCCAGCGGTCTGGGTGGGGCCCTGCTGGGCTACCTGGTGCTGTTCGCACCGCTGGTGCTCTATCCGCAGGTCTTCCACCAGTGGAACCTGGCGACCGGACGCGCCGGACTGGTCTTGACCTGCCTTCCCGCCGGATTCGCCCTGACCGCATTGCTTGGCACACGCGTGGGTCGCGCCGTCAGTAACCCTGTCCGGGTTCGGGTCGGTGCCGCAGCGGCCGCGGTCACCGCGGGGCTGCAGTGCCTGGGGTGGGCCTCGCCGCTGGTCGTGGCTTGGCTGCTGCTGCTGAGCGGGGCCAGCCTGGGCGTGTTGCTCCCGGCCAACAACGCCATGGTCATGACCTCGGTGCCCGAGTCCGACTCCGCCGTCACGGGGGGCATGATCAACGTTGCGCGCGCCCTGGGCACGTCCCTGGGCGTGGCCATGACGGCGCTCGGGGTGCGGGTCGGCCTTGCCCATGGCTGGGCCAGCCCCCCGCTGGTCATGGGCGCCCTGAGCGCAGCGTGTGTGGTGATGGTGTTCACCGCCGGACCGGTGCGTCGCCGCGACCTGGGAATCTGAGCACCATGACCACGCCCGCGCCGGACTTGTCCACCACCTTCGCTGACCTGGTGGCCCGGCTGCGGCGCGCGATGCGAAGAGCAGCCCGAGCCGCCCAGCCGTCGATGACGCTGAGCGTGGCCCAGCTGGAGCTGCTCAGCGTCATCGACGAACAACCCGGATCTCGCCCAGGGGAGCTCGCCCAGATCCTGCGTCTGGCGCCCAACTCGGTCAGCACTTTGGTCAACTCGCTGGCTGCCGCTGGGTTTCTCGATCGAGCCTCCAACGCCGCGGACAAACGAGCCGTGGCCTACTCCCTGACCTCGGCGGGGGCCGCGCACGTCACCTCCTGGCGGCAGACCAACACCGCCTCCCTCGCCTGGGCCCTAGCCGCCCTGACCCCCCACGAGCGCCAGGTCATCCACCAGGCGATGCCGGTGCTGAACCGGCTTGTCAGCGTGCTGGACGAGCACACTGACACCAACGACGACGATGAGGAACCCCGTGTGCGCCCGATCGGCTGAAGAACTGGCCCAACCACCGTCCGCGCTTCGCGGGTGGCGGCACATCATCATCGGGCAGGCGGTCGTCACAGTGCTCATGCTTCCGATGCTGCGGGTGCACCCTGGGCTGACCTTGGCTGCGACCGGGTTCAACCTTCTGGCCCTGGCGAACACTGGCCGCCTCTACCGGAACCGCGCCGCGGCCGCAGGCCAACCCCCTGCCAACCCGGGCCGCGACTTGGCCACGGTCGGCGCCGGCATCGCCGGCACGGCGCTGTGCGCCGTTGCCCTCGCACTGTGGCCACGATGATGCCCACCTCAAGTCTGGTCATGCGAACAGCCGCAGCCCTCCCGCGCGTTCCGCTCAGCATTCCCAGCCCCTCCCAAGGGGTCTGGCACCTTGGCCCGTTTCCCATCCGCGCCTACGCCCTTTGCATCCTGGCCGGAATCGTGGTTGCCGTGTTCATCACCGACCGGCGCTGGCGCGCCCGCGGCGGCCCACCCGGCGTGGTGCTGGACATCGCCGGCTGGGCGGTCCCCTTCGGCATCGTCGGCGGCCGGCTCTACCACGTGGTGACCGACCCCGAGCTGTACTTCCTGCCCGGCCGCGACCCCTGGAACGCCCTGAAGATCTGGCAGGGCGGCCTGGGCATCTGGGGCGCCGTCGCCCTCGGCGCCCTCGGCGCGTGGATCGGCGCCCGGCGCGCCGGAGTCTCGCTGACCCTGTTCGCCGACTCGGCCGCCCCGGCAATCCCCATTGCTCAGGCGTTCGGCCGGTGGGGCAACTGGTTCAACCAGGAGCTGTTCGGAGCCCCGACCACCCTTCCCTGGGGGCTGCGCATCGACGCTGTACACCGGCCGGCCGGGTACGAGCAATACGCAACCTTCCAGCCGACCTTCCTGTACGAGTCCCTATGGTGCCTGGCCGTGGCCGGGCTGGTCCTGTGGGCAGACCGCCGGTTCGCCCTGACCCGCGGACGCGCGTTCGCCCTCTACATCGCCGCGTACACCGTCGGCCGGGCGTGGATCGAATACCTACGCATCGACAGCGCCAACCACATCCTCGGACTTCGCCTCAACGACTGGACCAGCCTGCTCATCCTCATCAGCGCGACCGCCTACCTCACCGCGACCCGATCCCGTGAGACGAACGCAGCGAAACCAGCTTGCGTAGGCTCGGGCAACGCTGGCGAGTAGGCCCAGCGCTCAAATGGGCGCTCGCGTCCGGCAGCGTCGCGGCGGCGAAGAGCGTGCTGCAGGCTCGCGGCGACACCGGTCGCGCAACCACCCATTGCAGGCTCGCCTCCAGTTGATGGGCCAGAAGCTGGGGCGCAGGGCTCCCACCTGACCTCACATCCACGTCTCGGGCAAAGGCTGGCCCGGCGGGGCGTGCACCCTGGCGAAATTCGGGCAGTTGCGTCATTTTGGGCGACCCTATTGCCGCGGGCTGGGGCCAGTACGGGACGGCAGCCCCGACTGCTCGGCCGGCGGGGGTGCCTTTGTGGTGCGTCGACCCCCTGCTAGACGCGCCTCGCGATGGGCGCAACCACACGCCCAACGGATCCGGGCGACGCGGCGGGGACTGGGCGAACGTCTGCCTTTGATCTTAAACCTTGGGCTCTCGTGAAGGAGCCCTTTCGCGGATCCCGGCGCCGCGCCTCACCCAAGTGATTTGCAACATGGTTCGGGCAGCCGCTACCTGTCCTCTGGTTATGGTCTTCGGCAGCTGCGGCCGACCAAAGCAAAGCCGACGCCCCCCTGGGGGTGGAGCGTCGGC